>NZ_JAPPTN010000019.1:0-82466 GCF_027587095.1 Vibrio sp. NFR | reverse complement strand
AGCCTAAGCTTCTAATTGGATTATCATCAACGAGCGCCCACACAGATTGATAGGTCTATATTGTTAAAGAGCTTTCCTATTGAGCTTTGCTCAAATCGGATGGCCATTTTAGCGAGTTAAAGTTTAGTGTCAATCACTTTTTTCAAACTTTTTATCAAGCGTTTCCGCTTGGCTAATTGGCTTGCTAACTTGACTTCGTTTCTTTCGAAGCGTTGCCGTGTCAGCGAGGTGGCATTATAGAGATTGCGATCACATTGGCAAGCCCTTTTTCTCGTTTTTTTTGATTTTTTTATTGTTTGAGTGTTTTTTATTCTAAAAGGCGAGTTTTTGCTACTCTTCCCTCCAGATATCCCGATTATTAACGCTTTATAAGGAGTAAAGATGGGTTCTATTAGAAGTTATAAAGGTATTCGACCTCAACTAGGCAAGCGCGTATATGTCGACTCAACTTCTGTTCTTGTCGGTGATATCCAAATTGGTGACGACTCGAGTGTTTGGCCATTAGTTGCAGCTCGTGGTGATGTGAACCATATCCACATTGGTGCTCGAACCAATATTCAAGATGGTAGCGTACTGCATGTAACCCATAAAAATACTGAGAATCCCAACGGCTATCCGCTAATCATTGGTAATGATGTCACTATTGGTCATAAAGTCATGTTGCACGGCTGCGAAATCCACGATCGTGTATTGGTTGGTATGGGAGCGATCGTTTTAGATAACGTTGTTGTCGAATCAGACGTAATGATAGGCGCTGGAAGTTTAGTCCCACCGGGGAAAAGGTTGGAAAGCGGCTATTTATATGTTGGTAGTCCAGTAAAACAAGCTCGCCCCTTATCAGAGAATGAACGAGCTTTCTTACAAAAGTCTGCCAATAACTATGTACAGAATAAAAATGACTACATAAACGAAGTAGAAGACGTCAACGACGAATGATGCAGTTGGTTAGCAATAAGCTAATCGATGATGATATTGCCTTCTTCATTGAAGGCTTCATCTTCAATTAGCTCTTCCGCGATTTCTTCTAGGTCGAATCGATAATCAATAAATACTTTAATTGCCGCTTGTTCAGTTTCAACCAGGGAGCCGCTAAGCTTTTCTAGCTTCTGCTTTGTTACATAGCATTCAATCAGAGCTCCTGATTGCTGCGCGGTAAAGTTTACCGCTTGTAACGTTTTATCCCATGATTGCATATCTGGGAATAAGATGGACTGATTCATCGTTTACTGACCTTCAAGGTTCTTTCTTAATTCTCTAAGGATTTGTTTTGCGCCAGGGCGTAAACCACGCCACAGCATAAAGCTTTCCGCAGCTTGTCCCACTAGCATCCCAAGACCATCATAAGCATGAGCGGCACCACTTTCTTTTGCCCATAAGTTAAAACTGGTCGTCCCTTGCCCGTAAATCATGTCGTAGCTCGTACTGTTAGCTGCAAAGATAGAAGAGGAGATAGCCGGCAGCTCACCACTTAGGGAAGCAGACGTGGAGTTAATAATCACGTCGAACTCATCACTAATATCATCCATCTCTTTGGCAATGATAGAGCCATGTGCAATAAACAACTCTGCAAGCTCCTGCGCTTTGCTGAAGGTTCGATTAGTAATGGTTAAAGAACTAGGCTTTTGATCAAGAAGTGGCTTGATCACTCCACGAGCGGCACCGCCAGCGCCAATGATCAGGATTCGCGCACCTTCTAACACAACTTGATGTTGAAGTAGGTCTTGAACCAAACCTGCTCCATCGGTGTTATCGCCAATGATCTCACCATCATCTAACTTCTTGAGCGTATTGACTGCCCCGGCTAACTGAGCACGTTCGGTCAGTCTACTAGCAAATTGATAAGCATCTTCTTTAAATGGCATGGTGATATTGCACCCCTTGCCTCCTTCAGCAAAGAACAGCTTCGCTGCGTCAATAAAACCATCTACAGGAGCACTTTCTGCGGTATACACCAAAGATTGATTGGTTTGACGAGCAAACAAGGTGTGAATGAATGGCGACTTGCTGTGTCCAATAGGATTACCAAACACGGCATAGCGATCAATTTGCTGAGTCATTTCCTTACCTTTATTCCTTACCTACTATAGAGAAAAAACAGGGCCATCTGATTACAGATGACCCTATCACTATCTATCTATATAGAAAAGGAGATTCAACGCTTACCACTCTCGTGGCGTTAAGTATCGCTCGTAAAGTTCAGCCTCTGGAGAACCAGGTTGTGGCTCATAGCTGTATTCCCAACGCGCAAGTGGTGGCATCGACATAAGAATTGACTCTGTACGACCGCCACTTTGCAGACCAAATAGAGTTCCACGATCATACACTAGGTTGAATTCAACGTAGCGACCACGACGGTAAAGTTGGAATTCACGCTCACGCTCACCGAATTCAATTTCTTTACGACGAGACACAATCGGTAGGTAAGCTTGGCAGTATCCTTCACCAACCGCCTTGATGTAATCAAAACACTTGTCGAATTCCCACTGGTTTAGGTCATCAAAGAACAAACCACCAACACCACGAGTTTCATTTCGATGCGGTAGGAAGAAATACTTATCACACCAAGCTTTATGTTCTGCATAGACATCATCACCGAAAGGTGCACAAAGTTGTTTTGCGGTTTCATGCCATGATTGGCAATCTTCTTCGAATGGATAGAAAGGTGTTAGATCAAAACCACCACCAAACCACCAGATAGGCTCTTCACCCTCTTTCTCTGCGATAAAGAAGCGTACGTTAGCGTGAGAAGTCGGTACATATGGGTTGTGAGGATGGATAACCAAAGAAACACCCATCGCTTCAAAGCGGCGACCAGCTAGCTCTGGACGATGCGCCGTGGCTGATGCTGGCATCTCATTACCTTCGACATGAGAGAAATTCACTCCCCCTTGCTCAAAAACGTCACCATCACGCAAAACACGGGTACGACCACCACCACCAAGGCGCTCCCCTTTTTCACGTTGCCATGCGTCTTCAACAAAGACGGCCTTTCCATCTTCTTGTTCTAACTGCTGACAAATGGAATCCTGAAGTGACATCAGGAACTGTTTTACGGCGTGCTTATCGATTGCTGACATACGTGTAGTACCTATTGATTGCTGACTAGCAGGGTTAGCCCTGTCTTAATATTTGCGAGGTTTTAGCATCACGAATTTCACTAGGCTTGTCACGACCGCTGGTTTCACCACATAAGATCGCCACAAGCCGGTCACCCAATTGTTGCTCTACTTCTTCAGTCGTCATACAAGGAGGCTGACCAGTGAGGTTCGCGCTGGTAGAGGTTAGCGGCTTTCCGAAAGCATTACACATCTTTTGTACCAAAGGATGATCCGTCACACGCACTGCAATCGAATCAAATTGCCCCGATACCCAATGAGAAACTTTGTCACTCGCAGGCATAATCCAAGTGTATGGACCAGGCCATGTTGCGTGTACTTTATCTAACTGCTCTTGAGTCAACTGAGATTCATCAACATAAGGCAAAAGCTGTTCATAGTTTGCCGCAATTAAGATTAATCCTTTCTCAACAGGGCGTTGTTTTAGCTCTAGCAATTTTTGAATCGCTTCTGGGTTATCTGGGTCACAGCCAACACCAAACACCCCCTCTGTTGGGTAGGCAATCACTTCGCCTTTTTGTAGTGCTTCTAGCACCTGTTCAAAGTTCTCCACCGGTACTTCCTGATAATCTTGTCTGTTGTGTTTGTACTAAGTGTACAAATATTCATTCTCAGAGACTAAAGCAATTTGTTTATAAAATGTATCAATCGTATTTACAAACACACGCAAACGTTTGCTTGAGGTAAAAATCCCCGTATAATGCGCACAAATTTATCAGCTCACCTAATTTTGCAGCTTGAAGGAGTTTGAGATGAAAGTCGGTATCATCATGGGTTCTAAATCAGATTGGCCAACCATGAAACTAGCAGCGGACATGCTGGATCAATTTGGCGTGTCTTACGAAACAAAGGTGGTGTCAGCTCACCGTACTCCTCAATTGTTGGCTGATTACGCAAGCAGTGCTAAAGAACGTGGCATTAAAGTCATCATCGCAGGTGCGGGCGGTGCTGCCCACCTACCAGGCATGGCGGCGGCGTTTACCAGCGTACCTGTACTTGGCGTTCCCGTTCAGTCTCGCGCACTGAAAGGCATGGACTCACTACTTTCTATCGTACAGATGCCAAAAGGTATTGCGGTTGGTACATTAGCTATTGGCGAAGCAGGCGCAGCAAACGCTGGTATCCTAGCGGCTCAAATCCTTGGTACACATGATGAAGCGATCATGGCAAAAGTCGAAGCGTTCCGTAACGAACAAACGGAAACCGTATTGGCGAACCCAAACCCTGCAGAGGATTAATCAGATGCATGTACTGGTTCTTGGTGCGGGTCAGTTAGCTCGTATGATGTCTCTGGCTGGTGCGCCACTGAATATTCAAATTTCAGCTTACGATGTGGGCAGCGGTAATATCGTTCATCCACTGACTCAACATGTACTAGGCAACGGCTTAGAAAATGCGATCGAACAAGTTGATGTAATCACTGCTGAGTTCGAGCATATCCCGCATGACGTGCTTGATATTTGCGAAGCGAGCGGTAAGTTCTTACCAAGTACACAAGCTATCAAAGCAGGCGGTGATCGCCGCATTGAAAAGGCATTACTTGATGATGCTGGCGTACGTAATGCGAAATACTATGTGATCAAAACTCGTGAAGATTTTGACCGCGCAATTGAACACGTCGGCATGCCAATGGTTCTGAAAAGTGCATTGGGCGGTTACGATGGAAAAGGTCAGTGGCGTTTAAAAGAACCTTCTCAGATCGACATAATTTGGACAGAAATGGTGGAATGCATTGCTTCAACACCAACTCAAGCCATTGTTGCTGAGGAGTTTGTTCCTTTTAACCGTGAAGTTTCACTGATTGGTGCTCGCAGTAACGATGGCAGTATTGAAGTTTACCCTCTCGCAGAAAACATCCACACAAATGGTGTATTAAGCCTCTCAACAGCAATTGATGCTCCAGAGTTGCAAGAACAAGCAAAAGAGATGTTCACGGCCGTCGCCAATAGTTTGAATTACGTTGGCGTGCTAGCCCTGGAGTTCTTCGACGTTGACGGCAAGTTGCTGGTTAACGAAATCGCACCACGCGTACACAACTCAGGTCACTGGACTCAGCAGGGTGCAGAAACTTGTCAGTTTGAGAACCACCTACGCGCTGTGTGTGGTATGCCTTTAGGTAGTACTAAGCTCGTTCGCGAGACCTCGATGATCAATATTCTCGGTGAAGATACCTTGCCAGATGCGCTACTCGCGATGAATGGTTGCCATATTCATTGGTATGGCAAAGAGAAACGAGAAGGTCGTAAGATGGGTCATATCAACGTATGCGCTGATTACACTGGTGAGTTGAATCGTAGGTTGTGTGCATTAACAAACGTGCTTGATGAAGAAACCTTCCCAGCAGTTCATGAATTTGCCAAACAGTGGCAAGCATAGAAAAGTTGATAAATAGACAACAAAGGGTCGCATGATGCGACCCTTTTTAATTTTGCCTGAGATTTATTGTGATTGTGTATGCTGGCACTTGCGACTTGCACATTGCAACTTAACCCCGCTGGCGAGTTTCTTTTCTACCAACAAGGTAAACCCGCATTCCTCACAGCGACCTCTTACAGGTGGTAAGTTTACCGCAAACTTGCACTTCGGATAGTTATCACACGCGTAGAATGTCTTACCAAATCGGGTCTTACGTTCAACTAAATGCCCTTTACCACACTCAGGGCAAGCGTATAGCTCTTTCGATTCTTGCTCGGGTTCGGGCTGATTGATTGATTCGATATGATGACAAGTTGGGTAATGACTACAGCCAACGAACATGCCGTATCGCCCTTGTCGGAGCACCAACTCATTGCCACAGTCAGGGCAAGGCACACCTAACTCTTTTACGATGTGGCCATCATTACTGTGCAACGGCTTGATATAGTCGCAGCTTGGGTATTGGCTACAACCAAGAAAAGGACCATGTTTGCCATGTTTCAGCCTGACTTCCCCACCACATTTAGGGCACGGCTCTCTCTCAAGCGCATGCTCGTGTGCCGAGAAAAGGTTGTGATCGATTTTACTACTCATACTCACCGTTAAAGCAGAAGATATTAGTGAAGAATACCCTGTTCCTTGGTGTACAGCAGCTCTTCCATCAGCGTGTAGGCATTTTCGTTGCCAGGGACATTAAACAGAACCATAAGAATGATCCACTTAAGGTCTTCAAGCTCAAATTCATTGGTTTCTAGCCCCATTACACGATCGATAACCATCTCACGTGTTTCTGTGGTTAGAACATTAATTTGCTCTAAGAACAGCAGAAAACCACGACATTCAAGATCTAAGCGCTGCATCTCTGATGCCGTATAGATACGTGTTGATGCCGATGCTATGCAAGTTGAAATCGCTGAATGTTCATCACTTTGTTGCAATGCTGCCAGCTCTTCTAACCAGACAAGGGCTTTGTAGATGTCTTTTTGCTGGAAGCCTGCACGAAGCAATTCATCTTCCAACTCGTCTTGTTCGACCTGTAACTCTGCATCGCTATGGATGTAGGTTTCGAATAGATACATAAGTATATCCATCATCATAGCTAGCCCCTCCCCTTTCGAATATAGCCACCGGATACTGCAACAACATGCCCTGAAAGCTCAAGCTCTAAGAGCTGCATCATGACTTCTTGGACAGGTATATTGGTCCTGCTTGCAAGAATATCAACTGGTGTAGCCTCATTTCCTACGTTAGCTAACAGCTGAGGAAATGGCAATTCTTCTTCATCAATTGGCGTAGAAAATAAATCCAAGCTCTGATTAATAGACCAGTCGAGCAAAGACTGTATTTCATTCAACACCTCTTGAGTGTTTTGTACGAGACAAGCCCCATTACGAATCAACTGATTACCACCACTGGCATTGGGAGCATTAATCGAAGCTGGTATAGCGAAAACTTCACGGTCTTGCTCAAGAGCGTAGCGAGCGGTGATTAATGAGCCACTCTTTTCTGCTGCTTCGACAACCAACACGCCAAGCGACAAACCACTAATGATTCGATTACGTCGTGGGAAGTTTTCTGCTCGAGGTTTTGCATCTGGGCGAAACTCAGAGACTAACGCACCGTTTTCCATCACTCGCCGCGCTAAACCTCGGTGACGGGCTGGATAAACTTGCTCTAACCCTGAACCCAATACCGCAATGGTTTTACCGTCCGCTTGCAAAGCACCATCATGAGCGTGTCCATCGATACCCAAAGCCAAACCACTGGTAACAATCAGATCATGTTTCACCAAATCTGCAGCGAACTGACGTGCGTGTTGAAGCCCATAAACACTAGCATTACGGCTGCCGACCATGGCAATTTGAGGTTGAGACAAATAACTCGCTTCTCCCTTTATAAATAGTAAAGGAGGTGGAGCGACCGTTTGTTTGAGAAGTGGGGGATACAGAGTATCCGCCAAAGTAACAATATGATGATGAGATGAGGCGCTAGCCCAAGTAAGACAAGCGTCGACTTCTTTATCGACCTCAGACCATGCTTGCAGTTGCTTCGTAGTAAAACCCAAAAGCTGAAGCTGCTCAGTTGAGTATCTGACAATATTGCTTGGCGTATCTTTACTCAGCAGCTTATTCATCTTCACCCCGCCAATGCCTGGCAAGCAGCTCAGCTTTAACCAGGCGGCGAGGTCAGTATCATTGCGTAGTTTCATTCGTGGTCGATTCCTCAGCCAGAGGAGAAACCACTGATACCTCTTTATTGATTGGCTTAGTGCTATTGGTAATCAGTGCAAGACTGAAATATTCATAAGGACGAATGACCAGCAGTTCACCAACCTTACTTTGCGGCAAGGTGATCTTAGAGTCGAGTAAGCCACTGTCTTTCACAAAACCATCGCCACCTTTGAAAACCGGGTGCGCATCTTCTTTAAGATCAAACACACTGCCTTGGCGAAGTTGATCGGATGTTCCTTTATCAATCACAACCACTTGATTGGTTGAGCTAAATCGAATGCCCTCAATATTACCCAGCAATACTGCAGAACTGCCTTTTGGTGATGGCTGTGGGTAAAAGGTCGTCGTGAAATCACCATTTTCTAATGTTTGGACCGGCAAAGCGATATCATTACGAATAATCTCTTGCAGTTGAGTGGTGATCTTTAATCCTGAGTACTCACTTGATGCCTCGATAAGTTCCCCTTTTGCAATCAAACGTAAAGCGGTAATTTGCTTAGATACGTCTTCACGGGAAAATGTTTCGACTGGACGATAGATAGCCCAACCTGTCGCCGTTTGTTCACCACTAATATACAGGGTGTCCTCAGCAGTCAGATATTTACTGCCTTTGCTACTACCCATCACTTTAGCCGCGTTTTCTAGCGTTTCATCGTCCACCAAACGGTCCGACTTGAGGTAAGGCATAACCAAACCTTCAGCAACGGTTGGCACCGCTTTCTTTTCCGTGATACGAGCTTTAGGGCTGAGCTTTTTCACCGCTTTTAAGCTCAATACTGGTTGACCATTAATCCATACCAGCGACAACTTGTCTCCGGGATAAATAAGGTGCGGATTATCGATCTCTGGATTGACCTGCCACAAACGAGGCCACAACCATGGGCTATCCAGATACATTGCTGAAATATCCCAAAGCGTGTCACCTTTGACCACAACATAAGTTTTAGGTGCGTCATCTTTGACGGTAAGCGGTTGGGAGTCCGTGTTTGCTACGGCATTGAAAGAGAAAAGTAACGGCAACGTAATGCGAGAAACGTTGCGGAAAATTCGATTCATGACCCTCGTCCTTGGTCTGTTAGGCAACTACCAGAATGGAAATTGGTATAAGGATGCTGTCATTTAGGTCATAAAATGTCTAGAATTGAGCCAACAAGGTTTGTGCTGTTACGGCACAGTTCAATATTTCGAGTGAATATGTCTGTATTACAAGTATTAACATTCCCAGATGATCGCCTGCGTACCGTTGCAAAACCTGTAGAAGAGGTGACACCTGAGATTCAAAAAATCGTCGATGACATGATTGAAACCATGTACGACGAAGAGGGTATTGGCCTGGCTGCAACGCAGGTTGATATCCACAAACGTATCGTAGTAATTGATATTTCAGAAACTCGTGATGAGCCAATGGTGCTTATCAACCCTGAGATTCTGGAAAAGCGTGGCGAAGATGGCATCGAAGAAGGCTGTCTATCGGTACCAGGTGCTCGTGCACTTGTGCCGCGTGCTGCTGAAGTTACTGTTAAAGCACTAGATCGTGATGGCAAAGAGTACACTTTTGAAGCCGACGATCTGCTAGCCATCTGTGTTCAACACGAACTAGACCATTTGATGGGTAAGTTGTTCGTTGATTACCTATCGCCACTGAAGCGTAAGCGTATTCAGGACAAGCTAGCAAAAATCAAACGCTTTAACGAGAAACAGCAAAACGCTTAATCTCGATACAATTTAATTAGAAGGAAGCCTACCTTGAGTCAGTCTTTACGTATTGTCTTTGCAGGTACTCCGGATTTCGCCGCCCGTCACTTGGCGGCGTTGTTGTCTTCGGAGCACGAAGTAATTGCGGTTTATACTCAACCAGATCGCCCAGCAGGCCGTGGTAAGAAGCTTACTGCAAGCCCAGTAAAAACCATCGCGCTTGAGCATGACATTCCGGTTTATCAACCAGAAAACTTCAAATCAGATGAGGCTAAGCAAGAACTAGCGGATCTGAATGCCGACATCATGGTTGTTGTCGCTTATGGTCTATTACTTCCGCAAGTTGTGTTAGACACGCCTAAACTAGGCTGTATCAATGTTCACGGTTCGATTCTTCCTCGTTGGCGTGGCGCAGCTCCTATCCAACGTTCAATTTGGGCAGGTGATGCTGAAACTGGTGTTACCATTATGCAGATGGACATTGGTTTGGATACGGGTGACATGCTTAAAATCGCAACGTTACCGATTGAAGCAAGCGACACTAGTGCATCAATGTACGAAAAACTCGCAGGTTTAGGTCCTGATGCGCTGATTGATTGTTTAGCAGACATCGCAGCCGGCAAAGCAGAGCCCGTGAAACAAGACGACGAGTTAGCAAACTACGCGAAGAAGCTGAGCAAAGAAGAAGCGCGCATTGATTGGAACGATGATGCTGCGCACATTGAACGTTGTGTTCGCGCATTCAACCCATGGCCAATGAGCCACTTTGAAGCGGCTGAAAACAGCATCAAAGTATGGGAAAGTCGTGTCACGGATCAAACCAGCGACAAGCCAGCAGGCACCATTTTGCAAGCGGACAAAACCGGTATTTATGTTGCGACAGGCAACGGTGTATTGGTTCTGGAACAACTGCAAGTTCCGGGCAAAAAAGCCATGTCAGTTCAAGATATTCTGAACTCACGTGCATCTTGGTTTGAAGTTGGCACTCAACTGGTTTAAAAACCAGATAACCGTGTCAAAGACCAATAATACGAACTTTTAGAGGGCAGAGATGCCCTCCTTTACTTTAAGGTACTTATCATGAATGTTCGCGCTGCGGCTGCCAACGTCTTGTATCTTGTCGTCGACAAGGGCCACTCACTTTCAAGCGCTCTTCCAGCGGCTCAACAAAACGTACGACCACGTGATCACGCTCTTTTGCAAGAAATTTGCTATGGTGCTCTACGTTACCTCCCTCGCCTAGAAATGATTGCAAACCAGTTGATGGACAAGCCGTTAAAGGGCAAACAACGCGTTTTCCATCACCTGATTTTGGTTGGCATTTACCAATTGAGCTTCATGCGTATTCCTGCACACGCTGCAGTGGGTGAAACGGTTGAAGGTACTAAAGAGCTGAAAGGCCCCCGCTTGCGCGGTCTTATCAACGCAGTATTACGTAACTACCAGCGCAACCAAGAAGAACTGGATCAAATGGCTGTCAGCAACAATGCGGGCAAATACGGTCACCCGAGCTGGTTACTTAAACTGCTGCAAGAAGCTTACCCACAACAATGGGAAAGCATTGTTGAAGCCAACAACCAGAAAGCGCCAATGTGGCTGCGTGTAAACCACCAGCACCACACTCGTGATGAATACCTTGCGCTACTCAAAAATGAAAACATTGATAGCACGCCACACACACAAGCAATGGAGGCCCTAAAATTGGCGGCGCCATGCGATGTGATGAAACTGCCGGGCTTTGAAAAAGGTTGGGTATCGGTGCAAGATGCGGCAGCGCAGCTGTCGATTAACTATCTTGAGCCAAAAGATGGCGAGCTGATCCTAGACTGCTGCGCAGCACCAGGCGGTAAGACAGCGCACATTCTTGAGCGTACATCTGGTAGTGAAGTGGTTGCCATTGATTGCGATGACACGCGCCTTAAACGTGTGCACGAAAACCTGAAGCGCCTCAACCTTCAAGCAAAAGTGGTTTGCGGCGATGCGCGTAATCCTCAAGAATGGTGGCAAGGCGAACAATTTGATCGCATTTTGCTGGATGCTCCGTGTTCTGCAACTGGCGTGATTCGTCGTCACCCAGACATCAAATGGCTACGTCGTGCTGATGATATTGCCGCACTTGCGGATCTACAGAGCGAAATTTTTGATGCAATGTGGGCGCAACTAAAACCTGGCGGCACCATGGTTTACGCGACTTGTTCAATCACACCACAAGAAAACGTGGAACAAGTAAAAGCGTTCTTAGCACGTACTGCAGACGCGCAATTAGTGGACTCCGATCCAAAGCAACCTGGTCGTCAGATTCTACCAGGCGAAGAAGATATGGATGGTTTCTACTACGCAGTGCTAACAAAAAAACACGCGTAACAGCATGCTAAATAGGGCGATTGAAGTGAATTCAATCGCCTTTTTCAGATAACGAGTAAAGAGTATGAAGATCATTATTCTTGGTGCTGGTCAGGTTGGCGGCACACTGGCGGAAAACCTAGTTGGTGAGAACAACGACATCACCATCGTCGACAAAAATGGCGACCGACTGCGTGAGTTACAAGACAAATACGACCTACGAGTGGTCAACGGTCACGCAAGCCACCCAGATGTTCTGCACGAAGCCGGTGCGCAAGACGCCGATATGCTTGTCGCAGTAACCAACACCGATGAGACCAACATGGCAGCCTGTCAAGTTGCGTTCACTCTGTTCAATACCCCAAACCGTGTTGCACGTATTCGTTCTCCAGAGTATCTGGCAGAAAAAGAAGCCCTATTTAAGTCTGGTGCCATTCCTGTCGATCACCTTATCGCACCAGAAGAGCTGGTAACGAGCTACATCGAGCGCCTCATCCAATACCCAGGCGCACTGCAAGTGGTAAGCTTTGCCGAGCAGAAAGTCAGCCTAGTAGCCGTTAAAGCCTATTACGGTGGTCCGCTTGTGGGCAACGCTCTGTCTGCCCTGCGTGAGCACATGCCACACATCGATACTCGTGTTGCTGCGATTTTCCGTCAGGGTCGTCCTATTCGTCCACAAGGCACTACCATCATTGAAGCTGATGATGAGGTGTTCTTCGTTGCAGCAAGTAACCACATTCGCTCGGTAATGAGTGAGCTTCAGCGACTTGAGAAACCTTACCGCCGCATCATGATTGTTGGCGGTGGTAACATCGGTGCGAGTTTAGCCAAACGCCTTGAACAAACTTACAGCGTGAAGCTGATCGAACGTAACTATCAGCGTGCAGAAAAGCTGTCCGAGCAACTAGAAAATACCATCGTCTTCTGTGGTGATGCGGCAGATCAAGAACTGCTGACTGAAGAAAACATTGACCAAGTAGACGTGTTCATCGCGCTGACTAACGAAGATGAGACCAACATCATGTCAGCGATGTTGGCAAAACGCATGGGCGCAAAGAAAGTGATGGTGCTAATCCAACGCGGCGCTTATGTCGACCTTGTACAAGGCGGCGTGATTGATGTGGCAATCTCACCACAGCAAGCGACGATTTCTGCTCTACTAACGCACGTTCGCCGTGCTGACATCGTGAACGTTTCTTCACTGCGTCGTGGCGCAGCCGAAGCAATCGAAGCCGTTGCGCACGGTGACGAAACCACATCCAAAGTGGTGGGTCGCGCGATTGGCGATATCAAACTCCCACCAGGAACCACTATTGGTGCTATCGTTCGTGGCGAAGAAGTTCTTATCGCACACGATCGTACTGTCATCGAACAAGATGACCACGTCGTGATGTTCCTGGTCGACAAAAAGTACGTACCAGACGTCGAAGCGCTGTTCCAGCCGAGTCCATTCTTCCTCTAGGATTTTCCTATGGTCAACTTACGTCCCGTACTGTTTGTTATCGGGCTGGTTTTATCCAAACTAGCCCTTTTTATGTACGTGCCGACTTTGGTCGCGTTTTTCACCGGTACGGGCGGGTTCCTCGACTTCGCCCAGGCCGTAGTGATCACTCATCTCGCCGCTTTTATCTGTTTAACGATTGGTCGAACCGCCAAATTCAAACTCAGCGTGCGTGATATGTTTCTCATCACCAGTTTGGTATGGACTATCGCCAGTGCGTTTGCCGCACTGCCATTTGTCTTTATCAACCATATCAGCTTTACCGACGCCTACTTCGAAACCATGTCAGGTATCACGACTACGGGTTCGACCGTACTTAGTGGCTTAGACAACATGGCGCCAAGCATCTTACTGTGGCGTTCTATCTTGCAATGGCTGGGTGGTATTGGCTTTATCGTGATGGCAGTAGCTATCCTACCGATGCTTAACGTTGGTGGTATGAAGCTATTCCAAACCGAATCCTCCGATTGGTCAGACAAAAGCAGCCCAAGAGCTAAGACTGTCGCGAAGAACATCGTATTGGTGTATTTGATGCTGACAGGCTTGTGTATCGTGGGATACTTGTTAACTGGCATGAACCTGTTTGAAGCAATCAACCACGCATTCACGACTCTATCCACCGGCGGTTACTCGACATCAGATGGTTCGATGAACCATTTCTCCAACGGTGCTCATTGGGTTGCAACCACCTTTATGTTCCTCGGTGGTTTGCCATTCCTACTGTTCGTAGCGGCATTACGTAAGCGCAGTATCGATGTCTTGATGAAAGACGCCCAAGTTCGCGGCTTTGCTTACCTATTTTTGTTCTCAAGCTTAGTGGTCGCCGCTTGGTTGGTACTTCGTGATGGCTACACCATTTTGGATGCACTGCGAGTTTCAATGTTCAATATTGTTTCAGTGGTCACCACTACGGGTTTTGGCCTGGAAGATTTCACAGCTTGGGGCGCATTGCCATCGACATTGTTTGCTTTCTTGATGATGGCAGGCGCATGTTCAGGCTCCACCTCAGGCGGGATTAAAATCTTCCGTTTTCAGATCGCGATGACACTACTCAACAAGCAAATCATGAAGCTTATTCACCCTTCAGGTGTTTTTGTTCAGCGCTACAATCAACGCCCTGTAAACGACGATATTGTTCGCTCTGTGGTGGCGTTTGGTTTGATGTTTTTCATCACCATCATCTTCATTGCTGGTTGTTTAAGTGCTCTCGGTCTTGATCCAGTCACCAGTATTTCGGGGTCGATTACCGCAGTTGCAAACGTGGGACCGGGGATGGGTGACATCATTGGACCAACGGGTAACTTTGCCCCACTGCCTGACACTGCAAAATGGTTATTAAGCTTTGGTATGTTAATGGGGCGTTTGGAAATTCTGACTATTCTTGTACTGTTCTTCCCTGCGTTTTGGCGCCGTTAAACAGACTCAAATAAAAGGTAT
Source organism: Vibrio sp. NFR (assembly GCF_027587095.1). Classification (NCBI taxonomy): domain Bacteria; kingdom Pseudomonadati; phylum Pseudomonadota; class Gammaproteobacteria; order Vibrionales; family Vibrionaceae; genus Vibrio; species Vibrio sp. NFR. The sequence goes on along the minus strand of NZ_JAPPTN010000019.1, from coordinate 67,728 downwards.
AACAATGAAAACATGGATCACTCTGGCGACCCTACTCGCCTCTTCATCCGTTTACGCAGCTGAAGTCGTGAAGCTAGCAGATGGGCGCGAAGTAAAATTGAATGACGACTTCACATGGGAGTACGTCGTGAAGAAAGCAGCGTCTGAAAACACATTAGAAAAAGTTGAGGCGGTAGAGGCGGCTGCGGTTGTTGCATCAACAACAGCCGTAGAAGCAGTCACCACGCAAACCACTAAAGCACCTGAGATTGCAACAATTCCAGTCGTAAACAAAAAAGTGGGCACAACCATAGTCGTGAATGCGAAGAAGCCGACAATGCAGCTGTCCGACTCTGGTGTGGATGTGTTAATTGGTTCAGCGCGTTATGAAGACGGTGAACTGATCCTACCGACCTCAGTAACCAATCAAAGCTCACAATCGGTGATTCAGGTTGAAGTGGAAGTACAGGTATTCGATATGTCTGGTAAACCGTTGGCGAAAGAAAGCGTCACAGTTTGGCAATCCATCAAACGTATGGCAGACACTTACCTACGTCCGCAACAAGCTGAGCAAGGTAAAGCAATCAAGCTGGCAGTACCACAGTCGCAGCAATACCAGTTCTCGGCAGAAGTATTAGAAGTGAAGACCCGCTAATACAATAAAATATGCTTAGTCGAGTCTATTTCTATCAACTAAATAGGCTCGACAAAGTAGTAAATAGCGAAGAAATGGCATACACACCCCGCCAAAACAAAGCCGTGCCAAATTGCGTGATTAAATGGGATTCGTTTCGCTACGTAGAAAATCACCCCAATTGAATACACCAATCCACCCGCCGCTAATAGTGTCAAACCACCAATATCTAAATTAATCGCCAACTGATAAATCACAATCAGCGACAACCACCCCATCACCAGATACGTCATCAAAGACAGCTTCTTGAATCGATATACAAATGCAACTTTCATGATGATGCCAATCAGCGCAATGGTCCAAATCACAATCATCAGCCCAATCGCTAATGGAGTACGCAGACTCACCAATAAAAACGGCGTGTAGCTGCCTGCAATCAAAAGATAGATGGCGCAGTGATCGAAGGTTTTCAGCCAACGTTTAGCTTTGGGGTACGGAATGGCGTGGTAGAGCGTGGATGCCAGAAACAGGACAATCATACTAGAGCCGTATATTGCCATGCTGGTAATGGTCAACGTATCCGCTTGGTGGTCGATCGCCTTGATTAAAAGCAACACCAAACCAACGATGCCGAAAATCATCCCAATACCATGAGTGATCGAGTTGGCTAGCTCTTCGCCCTGACTGTATTGTGCTTTCTGTGGTGAGGACATGAACGCGCCTATACTAGAGTTTCGAATATTCACTCTAGTATGGCACATTAAGCTTACACGTGTAAGCTTAAATTATGACTCGTGGGCAGCAATGGTTTGCTCAAGGTAACTCAGTACCAGCGGACCTACATCTTCTAATTGGGTGCTAACTGGAATGCTCAGTTCTCGTTTAAGTTTGCCGCTGCCTAGTAGGCTCGCCAACATGCCACTCGCCCCACTTCGTGTACGGTCAACTTCAAACCAAAGTTTAAGAGCCTGCTCGTCGCGATGAGCAACAAACTCTAATTCACGCCATACGCCATGATATGGTCCATCGGTTGGCACCATTTCAAACTCTTGCACGAATGGCAAATCAAAGCCTTTCACTTCTTCACACTCGACTTGGCGGATACGCAAACCTTGCGATTCAAAAGCAGACAAAATGGCATCCATAAGTGGGTCAGGTCTAACAGTAAGAATGTCTTTGTCGGTAGGGTCGAGCGCCATCGCAACGTCTAGGCCGGTCTCTAGCCAAACTTTGGCATCACCAATGGTCACAGGCGTATTCCAAGGCACATCGAGTTTAACCTCAAAAGTACGGTCTTCGCCGGGATGGATAGTAAATGCGTATGGGAGGTTCCACTTAGCAAGCACATGCGTTTGCGGTACCCGACGCATGCTGTGTCCTTCGCGAGCTCCGCGATCATCAGGCGCTTCTGCAATGTAACGGCAACAAAGCTTCAGATCGATGTTGTCGATCGCTTGTTCAGTCGCTCCGCCATACACGTGGATAGAAACATCAACGCTCTGACCGGGATACAGTACATCTTGGTTTAGGATCGAATCGACCTTAGCACTGCCGATCCCAAAACTCGCAAGTGTCTTCTTCAAAAATGACATATGCACCTCCTTCGTAGAGATCTCATACTACTACTGCTGATCATGGGATCAAAACAAATTTTCGTCTCGATTTCGCACAGAAAACCATAAAATCCATACAATTCAACTGCTCAACTATCGACCAATTATAGCAGGAGTGCTAACCTATACATGATATGCATGCATATCGTTATTCCTGATGCATTATTTGGATTGGCGAGAGCCAGAAGAGCCACCCTTCAAGCAGTTGAAGCTCAACTCATAATGAATCAGGCCATTACATCGGCAATGGATATGCCTGGCAGTTAGGTATCTAAATGCGCCCAACAACAGTCAGGTTCGCACATACTAATCGTAGTGCAATGCGCCGTCGCAGTGGTTTCACTACTGCGCCAAAGGCAAAACAAGTTGCGCCAGCAATGACTCTGGTTGAGAAGACAGCGGTTATGCCAAGTGTTCCAAACAAAGTTATCAAAGCAGCTTAATTAAAAAGCGCGGCAATCACCGCGCTTTTTTCTTTGCTCCCCTACCTTTCCTATTTGGTGTTCGCCAAGCAATTTGATACCTTTAGTAGCAAATAACACCTATAAATTCTGTGGAGAAAGAAATGAAGTGTCATCGTATTGAAGAGTTGCTTGAGCTTCTAGAGCCTGAGTGGCATAAAGACCAAGAAATGAACCTGCTGCAGTTCATCCTAAAGCTAGCAAATGAAGCTGGCTATGAAGGCAAACTGGAAGATCTCACCGACGACGTGTTGATCTACCACCTAAAAATGCGCAACAGCGGCAAAGATGAAATGATCCCAGGTCTTAAGAAAGACCAAGAAGATGATTTCAAGACAGCAATCCTACGCGCACGCGGTATCATCAAGTAAACCGCTCAACACCCAAGCATTGATAAGCGACTCATTTGAGTCGCTTTTTTTATAACTAAATCAAACAGTTTAAAAAGGTGGTTATAACTGTTCAGTCATTTATTAGGTTAACTGTACTGACTTTTGTTGTTAAACGTTGACTGCGTTAAAGAAACGGAATTGTTATTGATTGTATAATCGCCGTTCATCAGTATTTACTAAAATAATTATGTTCAGCCATGAATCATGGCATGGACGAAGCAGCAATGTCATCGAGCGACATCACTAGAAGTGTCGCCGTACATTATAAAAAGCCTAAAGAAGGATGTGTGCATGAGTCAGGATAAGATTGATATCAAAGATGTGACTCCAAAAACCTTTAACCCGAAAACCCACAAAGGGAAAGGGGATCGTTTCAACCCAAGTAATCGAATCTATGTTCGAGAAAGTAAAGGCACCTTTCAGAAACTCCGTCGCTACGGCGGTTGGTTTTTATTGTTGCTGTTTGCATTGGTACCATGGATTCCTTACGGCGAGCGCCAAGCCATTTTGCTGGACATCGGTAACCAGCAGTTCAACTTTTTCGGCACAACGCTGTATCCACAAGACCTTACCCTACTCGCACTGCTGTTTGTAATAGCAGCGTTTGGGCTGTTCTTTATCACCACCTTCTTGGGGCGGGTTTGGTGTGGCTACTTGTGCCCGCAAACCGTGTGGACCTTCATCTATATTTGGTTTGAAGAGAAGCTCGAAGGCAGTGCAAATAAACGCCGAAAGCAGGACTCCAATAAGCTGACTGCAAATTTAGCCATGCGCAAAACCCTCAAACACATTGCGTGGTTTGCGATAGCTCTTGCGACAGGCTTTACCTTTGTTGGCTATTTCGTACCCATGAAGCAATTAGTCGTCGACTTTTTCACCTTTAATGCCAACTTTTGGCCCGTATTTTGGGTAATGTTTTTTGCTATTTGTACTTACGGTAACGCTGGCTGGATGCGCTCTATTATGTGTATTCACATGTGCCCTTATGCGCGTTTCCAATCGGCTATGTTCGATAAAGACACCTTCATCGTGGGTTACGACACCAAACGTGGTGAAAAACGTGGTCCTCGTTCACGCAAAGTCGATCCAAAGCAACTTGGTTTAGGTGACTGTATCGATTGTGATCTGTGTGTTCAGGTATGTCCGACTGGTATCGATATCCGGGATGGCTTGCAGTATGAGTGTATCAACTGTGGCGCGTGTATTGATGCATGTGACAACACCATGGAGCGCATGGGTTACGAGAAAGGTCTGATCAACTACACCACCGAACATCGTCTCTCAGGTAAGAGTACCAAAGTCATGCGTCCAAAACTGCTTGGTTATGGTGCGGTACTGTTGGTCATGATTGGCTTGTTCTTCTTACAAGTGGCATCGGTTGATCCAGCAGGCATGAGCGTGCTGCGTGACCGTAACCAATTGTTCCGCGTTAACAGCTCTGGCGAAGTAGAAAACACCTATACCTTAAAAGTGATCAACAAGACCCAACAAGTTCAAGAGTACGACTTGAACGTCGAAGGTTTGAGTGATGTCAGCTGGTATGGCAAACAAACCATTCAAGTTGAACCAGGAGAAGTATTAAACTTACCAATGAGCCTTGGCGCAGATCCTGACAAGCTAAACTCTGCGATCACAACAATTCAGTTTATACTCACCGATAAGAGCAACGAATTCACTATCGAAGTGGAAAGTCGATTTATCAAGAAGCTATAACTTCGATGATTAATGGAAAAAGGCTCAGCAATGAGCCTTTTTATTTATATGTCCCAAGGCACCTTCAACTTTGATGCCCTCACGCCAGACTTTATGTGGTACGCGTTAGAGAGCATCGGTATTCGAGCGGAATCTGGATTTCTCGCTCTCAACAGCTACGAAAACCGCGTTTACCAGTTCACCGATGAAGAACGCAAGCGCTATGTGGTGAAGTTCTACCGTCCTGAGCGCTGGAGCAATGAACAAATTCAAGAAGAACATGACTTTACCCTTGAATTGATCGACAACGAAATCCCAGTTGCTCCACCCGTGCGCATCAACGGACACACCCTACACCATTACCAAGGCTACGGCTTTGCTTTATTTGAGAGTGTGGGAGGTCGTCAATATGAAGTCGACAACTTAGATCAGCTCGAAGGTGTGGGTCGTTTTTTAGGGCGAATCCACAAAGTAGGCAGCCGCCAAGCCTTCCAGCATCGCCCAACGATTGGCTTGCAAGAATATCTTTATCAGCCAAGAAAGATTCTGCAAAACGCTAACATGATCCCAATGCATTTAGAGAACAGCTTCTTCAACGATTTAGACATGTTAATCAAATCGATTGAAAGCCACTGGCAGGATGGTTTCAATACCATTCGCCTACACGGAGATTGCCATCCGGGCAACATCTTATGGCGCGATGGTCCCATGTTTGTCGATTTGGATGACTCACGTAATGGTCCAGCAGTGCAAGACTTATGGATGCTACTCAATGGTGAGCGCCAAGATAAACTAATGCAGTTGGATATCGTCTTAGAAGCTTATCAGGAGTTTTGTGACTTTAACTCGGCAGAATTGAAACTAATCGAACCACTTCGCGGTCTACGAATGGTGCACTATATGGCATGGCTAGCAAAACGTTGGCATGACCCGGCATTTCCGCTCGCTTTTCCATGGTTCAATGAGCCAAAATACTGGGAAGGTCAGGTCCTTGCATTTAAAGAGCAGATTGCCAACTTAGAAGAAGCACCACTGTCTTTAATGCCTCAATGGTAAGTCAGGCCGAACAATTCAAAATGGAGATATTTAAATGAAAAAGCTGTTCGCACTGTTTTCTATGCTGATGCTAAGCCTGTCGGCACATGCAGCGCAATTCAAAGAAGGTGAACATTACAAAGTATTGGATCTAGAGGCATCGAAAAAGCCTGTCGTGACTGAGTTCTTCTCTTTCTACTGCCCACACTGTCATTCATTCGAGCCTATCATTCAGCAGCTGAAACAAAAGCTACCTGAAGGCGTAAAGCTACAGAAGAACCACGTATCCTTCATGGGCGGAAACATGGGGCCTTCAATGAGCAAAGCATACGCGACCATGGTTGCTCTAAAAGTAGAAGATAAGATGGTGCCTGTGATGTTTAACCGTATCCACAACATGCGTAAGCCACCACGTGACGATGCTGAAATTCGTCAAATCTTCCTAGACGAAGGTGTGGACGCGAAAAAATTCGACGCAGCATTCAAAGGTTTCGCAGTCGATTCAATGGTTCGCCGTATGGACAAGCAATTTGAAAACAGCGGTCTAACAGGCGTTCCTGCAGTTATCGTTAACAATAAGTACCTAGTTCAAGCGCAAGGCATTAAGTCAATGGACGAGTACTTTGCACTAGTAAACTACTTGCTAACGCTTAAGTAATCTGAGCAAAAACAAGAAAGGGGAGCAATGTGCTCCCCTTCTTTATTTGTGTATTTCTTGCAGCAGTTGATCTTTCTCCTGCCAAACATCACCAAGCCATTGTTGGAACTGGCGTTTATACGGCTTGTCATTAAAATAATCGCCCAATACACGTTCGTCGACAGGAAGCACTTTCACACGCACGACAATCTTGGTCATACGCCCCATAAGAATATTTTTAAATGGCTTCTCCGTATTATCTGGATATGCCAAGGTCACATCAATGATGTTCTCAAATTGCTCACCCATTGCCGCTAACGTATAAGCAATACCACCTGATTTTGGCTGCAACAAATATTGATAACCCGCTCGACTTTTACGTTGCTTCTCTTGTGTAAAACGCGTTCCTTCCACGTAATTCACTACTGTAGTTGGTGTATGTTTAAACTTGGCGCAAGAGCGGCGCGTCGTTTGCAAATCTTGTCCACGTTTATGTGGATTACGGAGCAGATATTCACGAGAATAGCGACGCATAAATGGCATATCTAATGCCCAACAAGCCATACCAATAAAAGGCACGTAAAGTAGCTGTTGTTTTAGGAAAAATTTAGGCATAGGGATGCGATCTTTAAATACGCAGCACAGTACAACAATATCAGTCCAACTAAGATGATTACTGATCAGTAGGTACCAACCATCTTTCTTTAAGTTTTCTCCGCCTTGAACATCCCATTCAACGCGATTAAACAAAGCAAGGATGCCTGCATTGACTGTAGCCCAAACCCACATCATTTTGTTTGCAGCTTCGGTACCCTTGGCTTTGAGCTTTGCTGTTGGAAGCAAAAGCTTAAAAATGGCAATGATACAAATAGCGATGGAACAAATCGCAGAATTTATAATCACAAAAGAAGCGTTAAAAATGAGTAACAAATATGCCAACATGGTAACCAATCAGTAACTAGTGTACGTGAACAATAAAACAGCGTGTAATTATACGAATCCGTTGCCACATTGGAATATTTGTAATAATGGTCAGATTTGTTTCACTGTAAAACCGGACCAATGCTCAACTAACATTCTTCATTCGACAAACAAGGAGAAAGCGAATGAATCCAAGGCTAACCTTACTGCCTTTGGCTCTTATCGTCAGTACAGCTCAGGCTCAACTTGCTGAAACAGCAGGTTTTAGCGGTGAAATTTCGCTCAATGCAGGCTTCGTTTCATCAGAATCTCATTTCAATACCGATAATAGCAGCACCATCAACTCTCTCGATCAAAGCGCTGAGAGTGATAGCTCCTTTATTGCTGCGCCATTAGGCAACATCGCTTATACATTTGGTAGCAAACTCAACCAGCAAGTATACGTTGGTACTACGCGTGCCGATATTGCAGTGGGTACTTTAGCGTTCCAGTTAGGATATCAGTATCAATTGCCATCGGGCACAATATTAGATGTCTCTTACCTTCCTACCGTTTTAAAAGGAGAAACGTGGCGCAACCCATATAAAACAGGCTCTGCAAGACAAACCACTGACGAAGGTGGCAACGCATACCGCTTCCAAATCAAACGCTTCTTAGATGACAACTTTAATCTTGATTTGGCATACGCAGACAAAGACGTGGAAAAAGATGAAGTCACTGACCGCACTTTAGCCCGTGACGCGAAAGTATATTACGTAAAAGGCGATTATCGTATCCCGTTGAGTCGCACATCAATGCTACAACCTGCTTTAACCTACATTAATCAAGATGCCGTTGGTGATGCCGAGTCATTTGATTCATATGGTTTAGACTTAAGCTGGTTCCAATTTATGAACCGTCACCGCTTTGCCTTAACCGCTGGCTACACAATGAAAGACTACCAATCAGCAAGCAACACGTTTGGTAAAACACGTAGCGACGACACATTAAGTCTGTTTGCGGCATACGAATACGAAAATGTATTCGATTGGCAAAACTGGTCGTTCATTTCTCTGGCTGGCTACAGCAATACCGATTCGAATATCACTTTCTACGATGAGAAAGAATATTTAGTTTCAGTTGGTATGAACTACAACTTCTAAGATCGATTCTCGCAGTAAATGGGATCCATTTGCTGCGAGTATAAAATGGACTGATCGTCACAATAAAAACAATTCATTGCTCAAACAATAGCCAATCGAACGCTCTTGTGGATAATATGCGCCCTATTTATTATTTGCGAGAGCCATACATGCACATCGATCCTCAATACGCTTCCGAACAAAACTTAATGAGCGTTCTTTCCAAGAACTTTCCGGGTTTTATCGCTGTGCGAAAAGAGACAGGTGAACATGTCGCCCTCAACCAGCGCTACCGTGCTTTCTTCGAAGAAGACATTCTCGGCATCAGCTTAGACAACATGATCACAGATTGTGATAACGAAGACCTACGAGATCTGTTACTTCAATGCAAACGCAACGACCAAGCTTTGATCGACAGCAAAGCCCCGATGCGAGTGGATATTGAAACCTTTCAAAATCACCACTTTGAATCGATGCGCTACCTTACCGAAGTTAATGGTGAGCGTCATATCGTATTGATGGCATGGGATATAACAGCGCGTATCGAAGAACAAAACCAGTTAAAACAAAGCCTGCATTACGATCACCTAACAGGTGCATTAAATAAAAAAGCGTTGATGTCAGCCATACAAAAGGGCTGTGACTGCTGCGTTGTGGCTTATCTTGATTTGGATAAATTCAAGCAAGTTAACGACACTTATGGTCATGCTATTGGAGATAAAGTACTGATCGACTTTGCCACCTTAATGATGCAAAAACTGGGAGAGAATGGCACGCTCTACCGGGTTGGTGGTGATGAGTTTGTCGTCCTATTTGATTGCATGCCATTATCCAGTGCTCAAGACATCCTGTTGAATATTCGCCAATTTGTAGAAAATGATATCCATCTACATGGTATCTCATTCAGTTTTGGCTTGGTGGAGTGCCAAGGGAGTCTTGAGCAATGTATCGAGCGTGCTGACCAAGCACTCTACCAAGATAAACGCAACCGAAAGCAGGCTTAAATTTATACTGCCTGCGCCGTCAACTGTTTGAGTAATCTATCCATCGCTCGATACCCCAATGCTTCAGCAAGGTGAGTTCGTTCAATTTGTGGTGAACCTTCCAGATCAGCGATAGTACGCGCAACTTTGATGATGCGGTGATACGCGCGAATCGACAATCCCAAGCGGTGCAAAGCGTTCTCTAGAAACTCGGCATCGCTTTTTTGTAGCGGGCAAAACGCTTCAATCTCTCGACTGCCCAACAGTGCATTAACCTTACCGCTGCGATTGAGCATATCATTGCGTGCTTGATTTACTCGTTCCTTGACCGCCGCTGTTGGTTCCCCTCGATCGCCCCCTTCAGATAATGTGCCTTTCGGCAAAGCAGGAATTTCCAGCGACATGTCAAAACGATCTAGAAGCGGACCTGATAAACGTCCAAGGTAGCGCAAAATAGCTTGTGGATTCGTCCGTGCTTGATTCCCTTCATAATATCCTGTCGGACTGGGGTTTAATGCACCAACCAATTGGAATCGAGCAGGAAAGCGCGTTTTACCTTGCGCTCTAGAGATAATAATTTCTCCTGACTCCAAAGGCTCTCGCAAAGAATCGAGCACCTTACGGTCAAACTCCGGCATCTCATCTAAAAACAACAACCCATTATGGGCTAGAGATATCTCGCCCGGTCTTGGTACTGAGCCACCTCCGACTAAAGCAGCCATTGAGCTGGAATGGTGCGGAGCGCGGAACGGTCGCGTCTTCCAATTGTGTTCATTGATTTCACTTTGAGTCAGCGACGCCACAGAAGCGGTTTCCATGGCTTCTTCATCGCTCATCTCTGGCAATAAATCACATAGCCGTGATGCCAACATGGTTTTACCTGTACCTGGAGGACCAAGAAAAAGTAGGTTGTGATTGCCAGCCGCAGCAATTTCTAAAGCGCGTTTACCTTGTTGTTGACCAATGATGTCTTGTAAATCACGACCGTGCGTTTTGGTCTCTTTTTTCTTCGGGGTTTGATATAAATTCAATTGATGCTGACCACAAAGCTCAGCACACACTTCCAGTAACGATTGGGCTGATTTATGCTGCTCTTTCCCCACTAATGCCGCTTGATCACCATTCGCATGAGGCACCACTAAACGACGCTGTTTTTTGTTCGCAGCCAACGCAGCAGGTAGCACGCCTTTTACAGGTCTCAGCCCTCCAGAAAGGGCTAATTCACCAACAAATTCGTAGTTTTTGAGCTTATCTGTCGCGATTTGTTCTGAAGCAGCCAAAATCCCTAATGCAATCGGCAGATCAAAGCGCCCACCTTCTTTGGGCAAGTCAGCAGGAGCCAAATTGACCGTAATTCGTTTTGCTGGGAACTGAAAGTTGGAATTAACGATCGCACTTCGGACACGATCTTTCGATTCTTTTACTGTGGTTTCCGGTAGACCCACCAGCGTAAACCCCGGCATCCCATTGCTGATGTGGACTTCCACGCTTACCGACGGCGCTTGCACACCCACACTTGCTCGACTATGAATGATTGCCAGCCCCATAATTTCCTCAAATTTTTGTTCGTTATATAACCAGATGTTTTCTATATGGATATGTTATATAGCCTGTCCAGAATGGTACTTAATGTGAAAAAAGAATGACTTTTTGCTTGTCATGCAGCAGATTTGTGTGTTACCACTAGTGACGCAAACATTTTCGTAGAACATTACACACTACTTTTTAACGAAAAAAAGAACGACAGACAGATGAACTTATTCGCTCACAACAACTCACTGCTAGCCCTGATTATCGTGGTCATTATTGGCACCGCGCGGGGTATTGTGGGCGAAAGATAACCACAAATTACGAAAAACCCCCGCACTGAAAAGTCCGGGGGTTTTTTTACAACTACAAGTTGTCATCTGTCTAACCCTCAGACAGCTTAACGGGAAGAATGGGAGTGCACATGAAGTGCAAAACACATGGCGATAGCTACGAGCCACAACGTAGCAAAGGAGGTTTACGATGACCGGTGCAGAACTAGTCGTAGCCGCTTTAAGGCAGCAAGGCATCGAAACGGTGTTTGGGTATCCGGGTGGAGCCATCATGCCGATCTACGATGCCTTGTATGACGGAGGTGTGGAACACATCTTATGTCGTCATGAACAAGGAGCTGCCATGGCCGCCATAGGGATGGCCCGCGCAACACAAGACGTTGCGGTTTGTATGGCAACTTCCGGACCAGGAGCCACTAACCTTGTTACTGGTCTTGCCGATGCCTTTCTCGATTCCGTTCCTCTAGTAGCCATCACAGGTCAGGTTGCTAGCTCTCATATCGGTACCGATGCATTCCAAGAAATGGATGTGATTGGTATGTCCCTAGCTTGTACCAAACACAGCTACCTAGTGACCGACATTGAAGACCTTGCTCCAACACTTGCCGAAGCGTTCGAAGTTGCAAAAACAGGTCGACCAGGTCCAGTGATTGTCGATATCGCCAAAGACGTTCAGCTTGCCCAAGCACCCATAGAACTTCTGCCTCCTTTTGTTCCACCAGCCCCTCCATTAGCAAGTGACGCCGATATCCAGCGCGCACAAGAAGTACTTGCCGCTTCAACTCGCCCAGTTTTATACGTCGGCGGCGGTGTACAGATTGCCAAAGCGACAGATGCAGTACGCGAGTTTCTACGGTTAAACCCAATGCCAGCGGTCAGCACGCTGAAAGGCTTGGGCACCATTGAACGTCATGACCCACACTATTTAGGTATGCTGGGTATGCACGGCACTAAAGCTGCGAACCTAGTAGTTCAAGAATCTGACCTTTTGATTGTGGTTGGGGCTCGTTTTGATGATCGTGTGACGGGCAAACTCGATACCTTTGCGCCGCATGCCAAAGTGATTCATATCGATATCGATGCAGCCGAAATTCACAAGCTTCGCCATGCTAATGCACCACTTCGCGGTGAAATCAGCAAGATTCTTCCTCAACTAGAACTGACTCAAGATATCTCCCCTTGGGTGCATCACAGCGAAAGTCTGCGTAGCGGATTCAAATGGCGTTACGACCACCCAGGCGAGTTGATCTACGCACCGCTACTACTCAAACAACTGTCTGACATGATGCCGGATAGCTCAATTGTGTCGACCGACGTCGGTCAGCACCAGATGTGGGCAGCACAACATATCCAACCACGCGATCCACAAAACTTCATCACTTCGGCCGGTCTTGGCACCATGGGTTTTGGTCTGCCAGCCGCAATGGGTGCCGCGGTCGCACGTCCTGATGATCAGTCTATCCTTATTACAGGTGACGGTTCATTTATGATGAACGTGCAGGAGTTGGGCACGCTAAAGCGTCGTCAGATTCCAGTGAAGATAGTCCTTCTTAACAACCAACGTCTTGGCATGGTTCGCCAATGGCAGTCGCTATTCTTCGACGGTCGTCATAGCGAAACCATTCTTGATGACAACCCAGATTTCGTGATGCTTGCAAAAGCCTTCGATATCCCGGGCAAGACCATCACCAAGAAAGAAGAAGTCGAACCGGCTCTCAAAGAGATGCTAGAAAGTAAGACTTCTTACATGCTTCACGTTTTAATCGATGAGGAAGAAAACGTGTGGCCACTTGTACCGCCAGGTGCATCAAATAGTGACATGTTGGAAAACACTTAAGAGGCAATCACATGGACAGATATTTACTCGACATCAAAGCCGACGACAAACCGGTACTGTTAGAGCGCGTTCTTCGTGTGATTCGTCACCGAGGCTTTGTGATCAAACAAGTCGCAGCTACCCAAAACCATGAAAGCAAAGTAGCCAGCGTAGAGATCATCGTCGACAGCGATCGACCTATCTCGTTCTTGGTCAATCAAATTGAGAAGTTGTGGGATATTCGTACCGTAGAAGTACTTAAGATCCGCAACGATGAACTCCCAAATCACAACTTACAACAACACGTAAGTGCATAAGGAAGGCAATAAATGGCAACGAAAACTGCAGATTACATTTGGTTTAATGGTGAGATGCTCCCGTGGGCTGAAGCGAACGTTCACGTTCTTACTCACGCAATGCATTACGGCACCTCTGTTTTTGAAGGCGTACGCTGTTACAACACGCCAAAAGGACCAATTGTCTTCCGTCACCGTGAACATGCGCAACGTCTAAAAGATTCAGCCAAGATTTACCGCTTCCCGATTCCATACTCTGTGGAAGAAATTATGGAAGCAACACGTGAAACCCTTCGCCAGAACAAGCTCGACAGTGCTTACATTCGTCCATTGGGCTTTGTGGGCAATGTTGGCTTGGGTGTTTGCCCGCCTGTTGGCACTGAAATGGATCTGATCATTGCGGCTTTCCCTTGGGGGTCTTACCTAGGTGAAGAAGCGTTAGAGAAAGGTGTTGATGCGATGATTTCAAGCTGGAACCGTGCAGCACCAAATACTATCCCTACCGCAGCGAAAGCAGGTGGTAACTACCTATCTTCACTGCTCGTTGGCGGTGAAGCTCGTCGTCACGGTTATGATGAAGGCATCGCTCTCAGCGTAGATGGTTACTTATCGGAAGGCGCAGGTGAAAACATCTTTGTTATCAAAGATGGCGTCATCACAACACCACCAGCAACCAGCGCTATTCTGCCAGGCATCACTCGCGATTCAATCATGACCATTGCGCGTGATAAAGGCTATGAAGTTCGTGAAGCAAACATTGCTCGTGAAGCCCTTTACCTTGCTGACGAAGTCTTCATGACAGGCACAGCCGCTGAAGTCGTGCCTGTTGCAACCATCGACAAAATTGAAGTAGGCAGCGGTAAGCGCGGTCCTATCACCAAAGAACTACAAGCGGCCTATTTCGGCCTATTTAACGGCACCACGGAAGATAAGTGGGGCTGGTTAGACTATGTGTACCCAGAACAGAAGTAAGAAGGATTAGGAAATGCCAAAATATAGATCAGCAACCACCACACATGGTCGTAACATGGCGGGAGCACGTGCATTGTGGCGTGCCACTGGCGTCAAAGAAGAAGACTTCGGTAAACCAATCATCGCAGTAGTAAACTCATTTACTCAGTTTGTTCCGGGTCACGTACACCTGAAAGATATGGGTCAGCTTGTAGCACGCGAAATCGAAAAAGCTGGCGGTATCGCAAAAGAATTCAACACCATCGCCGTTGATGATGGTATCGCAATGGGTCACGGTGGCATGCTGTACTCATTGCCTTCACGCGAACTTATCGCAGACTCCGTTGAGTACATGGTAAACGCACACTGTGCCGATGCTATGGTGTGTATCTCTAACTGTGACAAAATCACTCCGGGAATGTTGATGGCATCAATGCGTCTCAACATTCCTGTTATCTTTGTTTCTGGTGGTCCAATGGAAGCGGGTAAAACCAAGCTTTCCGATCAGATCATCAAGCTAGACCTTGTTGATGCAATGATCCAGGGCGCAGATCCAAAAGTTTCTGATGAACAAAGCGAACAGATCGAGCGCAGTGCATGCCCAACGTGTGGATCGTGTTCAGGCATGTTTACCGCAAACTCGATGAACTGTTTAACTGAAGCACTCGGTCTTTCTCAGCCAGGCAACGGTTCTATGTTGGCGACTCACGCAGACCGTGAACAGCTATTCCTTAACGCGGGTCGACGCATTGTTGAACTGACTCGTCGTTACTACGAGCAAGATGACGAATCCGCATTGCCACGCAACATCGCAACCTTTGATGCCTTTGAAAATGCTATGGCACTGGACATCGCAATGGGTGGCTCAACCAATACGATTTTGCACTTATTGGCAGCAGCGCAAGAAGGCGAAGTTGATTTTGATATGGAAGATATCGATCGCCTGTCTCGCCAAGTACCGCACCTGTGTAAAGTCGCACCGTCCACTCAGAAATATCACATGGAAGACGTGCACCGCGCTGGTGGTGTAATGGCTATCCTTGGTGAGCTTGACCGTGCAGGTCTACTGCACAATGATGCGCGCACCGTACTTGGTCTTTCCATGAAAGAGCAGCTCGCAAAATACGACATCATCCAAACTGAAGACGAAGAAGTACTCAAGTTCTACCGCGCAGGTCCTGCAGGTATTCGTACTACACAAGCATTCTCACAAGATTGTCGCTGGGATCGACTTGATGATGACCGCGCTGAAGGTTGTATTCGTGCCAAAGACAATGCTTTCAGCCAAGAAGGTGGTCTAGCTGTTCTATCTGGCAATATCGCACTTGATGGCTGTATCGTTAAGACCGCTGGCGTTGATGAAAGCATTCTTAAGTTCACTGGTCCTGCCGTGGTTTTCGAGAGCCAAGAAGACGCCGTTGAAGGCATCTTAGGCGGAAAAGTTAAAGCGGGCGACGTGGTAATTATCCGCTACGAAGGCCCTAAAGGTGGTCCGGGCATGCAAGAAATGCTGTACCCAACCACTTACTTGAAATCGATGGGACTCGGTAAAGAGTGTGCACTTCTGACTGACGGTCGATTCTCTGGTGGTACATCAGGTCTGTCTATTGGTCACGCCTCTCCTGAAGCGGCAAATGGCGGTGCGATTGGTCTGGTAAAAGAAGGCGATATGATCGCAATTGATATTCCAAACCGTTCAATTTCACTCCAAGTATCTGAACAAGAGCTTGCTGAGCGACGTGCAAAACAAGACGAACTAGGCTGGAAACCTGTTGACCGCCAACGTGAAGTTTCATTTGCACTCAAAGCTTACGCAAGTATGGCGACCAGTGCTGACAAAGGTGCAGTACGAGACAAATCTAAGCTCGAGGGCTAGCTTTATGAGTCAACCCTTTCCCTTAAAACAGGAAAACCAATCTGGTGCAGATTATCTGCGCCAGATCTTGCGAGCTCCTGTGTATGAAGTTGCAACAGTCACCCCATTACAAGAAATGCCTCGCCTTGCTGCACGCATTGGTAACAATGTGCAAATCAAACGCGAAGATCGCCAGCCCGTACACTCGTTCAAACTGCGCGGCGCTTACAACATGGTGGCAAGCCTGTCTGAAGCACAAAAAGCCGCTGGTGTCATTGCTGCATCCGCAGGTAATCACGCCCAAGGCATGGCGCTTTCGGGTACAAAGCTAGGCATAAAAACCACCATTGTGATGCCAAAAACCACACCAGATATCAAAGTCGATGCGGTACGCGGGTTTGGTGGCAACGTGGTACTGCATGGCAGTAATTTTGATGAAGCAAAAGCGGAAGCTGAGCGCCTATCCGAGTTAAACGGTTATACCTTTGTCCCACCATTCGATCATCCACTGGTGATTGCTGGTCAAGGTACTATCGGCATGGAAATGCTGCAGCAAAATGGCCACCTGGATTACATCTTCGTACCTGTTGGTGGTGGCGGTTTAGCCGCAGGCGTAGCGGTGCTTGTGAAGCAGTTGATGCCAGAAATCAAAGTAATTGCGGTCGAGCCAGAAGACTCTTCATGCTTAAAAGCAGCTTTGGATGCTGGTGAGCCAGTCGTGTTAGATCAAGTCAGCATGTTTGCCGATGGCGTCGCAGTAAAGCGCATTGGTGAAGAGACGTTTCGTCTGTGCCAAAAGTACATTGATGGGCATATCGCAGTCTCCAGTGATGAAATCTGCGCAGCTGTGAAAGACATCTTTGAAGATACTCGTGCTATCGCAGAACCTTCGGGCGCGCTTGCTCTAGCGGGCTTAAAGAAGTTTGCTGAGCAAAACAAACTCGAAGGCAAAAATCTAGGCACCGTACTGTCAGGCGCCAACACCAACTTCCATGGTTTGCGTTATGTTTCTGAACGCTGCGAGCTTGGTGAGAAACGTGAAGGCCTGCTTGCGGTCACCATTCCTGAGCGTCAAGGTGCCTTCTTTGAGTTCTGTAACCTCATTGGCGGTCGTGCCGTAACGGAGTTTAACTATCGTTACAACGATGACGCACTGGCGAATATCTTTGTCGGTGTGCGTTTGCAAGGCGGTCAGGAAGAACTAGAAAACATCATCCATGACTTGCGTGATGGTGGTTACCCTGTGGTAGACCTCTCTGATGATGAAATGGCGAAACTGCACGTACGCTACATGATTGGTGGTAAGCCATCTAAGCCACTCAAAGAACGCCTCTACAGCTTTGAGTTTCCAGAATATCCGGGAGCGCTACTGAAGTTCTTGAGTACACTCGGTACCCATTGGAATATCAGCTTGTTCAACTACCGTAACCACGGCGCTGACTACGGACGCGTTTTATGTGGTTTCGAGTTAGATGAAAGCGATTTAGCTCAGTTTTCTGCGCATTTGCGCGAACTTGGCTATCAATGCAAAGACGAAACAGATAACCCGTCTTACAAGTTTTTCTTGTCTTAGAGCCGCCAAAGCCACTTTCCTTGAAAGTGGCTTTTTGTTAGTACTGCAGCCAATCCTGATGCAGTTTATTTGGTGTGCCTAAGTAATCCACCATCCATTGAATCAACTTGTGATTGTCATCTTTACGCCACACCAAACAACATTGGCTCAACGGTTTATCATCCTCCAGGACTTTTTCCACTAGCACACCATCGTGGATCAGTGGCATGGCAATATGGCGCGGCATGTAACCGACTCCTACTCCATTCTTCAGACATTCGATCGCGCTATACCAATTAGGTAACAGCAGACGACGCTGTTTCGGATAATGACCAGTATGACGTTTTGGCAGCACGTTCGAGGTATCATCGAGACAGATCGCCGGAAATTGACTCACAAACTCTTCTGTCAGGACTTGCTGGCGAACACAAGGGTGCGCAGGTGACATAACAAATGCCCAATCCAATACCCCCATGTCTTTTACTTCAAAATCACCCCCAACTGGAATCGCTGACGTTGCACCGACGACAATATCAGCACGCCCTTGGGCAATCGCTTCCCATGAGCCGTTAAACACTTCCATGTTGATTTGCAGCTCAGCAAATTCAAACTCACGATAAAAATCTTCAACCAAAGGCTTAAGCTTATCGAGCTTAACCACGTTATCCAGTGTGAGCTTCAATGTTGACTGCCAACCATGTGCCGCGCGGCGAGTTTGCGCTTTCACTTCAGCCATTTGTCGTAGCATTAAACGCGCTTCTTCAATGAACAGCTCTCCAGCTGGTGTCAGTTCCACTTTTCTCGGTAATCGACGGAACAACACTACATCGAGATCTTGCTCTACTTGACGAACACCGTAGCTGATCGCAGAAGGGACTTTATGCAGCACTTCAGCAGCCGCAGTAAAACTGCCCAATCGAGCAACGGTATCGAGCATTTCCAGTGAAGACTTGGAGAACATGATTTCGACCTTTCAAAATTTTTGATTGATAACCAATAATTTTAGCGTTTTATTTTCTTAAAATCGAAAAATAGAATGGCGAGGTAAATAAATCAGGGTTGGCGCCAACTGATATTGACTAAAAAATGATTAAATAATTTGATTGGTTGAATCATGAAAATATCAAAACTACAACTCGTTTACCTTGCAGCCTTGTCTATGCTTGGCTTTATTGCGACCGATATGTACCTACCTGCGTTCAAAGCGATGGAAATCGACTTTGCAACAGGTCCAGAACAAATCGCACTTTCACTAACCGTATTTCTTGTTGGTATGGCTTTTGGTCAATTGATGTGGGGCTTGGCTTCAGACAAATTTGGGCACCGTAATACGCTGGCAGCTGGTTTAGTGCTGTTTACTGTTGCTTCCTTCGGTCTCGCATTCAGTGAGCAAGTGTGGCAACTATTAGCACTGCGCTTTGTTCAAGCAATTGGTGTCTGTGCCCCAGCTGTTATTTGGCAAGCGATGGTGATCAAACGTCACTCTAGCAGTAGCCAACAGATTTTTGCGACCATCATGCCACTGGTGGCTCTGTCTCCAGCATTAGCACCTCAGTTAGGTGTACTGCTCGCAGATAGTTTCGGTTGGCACAGCATTTTTGTAGCGTTGACACTGATGGGCGTACTGCTTGTCGTTGCGACAATGGCGCAAAAAAATGACAAGGCAGAAACAAAACAAACCAGCATGTCGTCTGACATCAAAGCACTTCTAGGATCTAAAACTTACCTAGGCAACGTGTTTATGTTTGCAACGGCATCTGCAGCTTTCTTCGCTTACCTAACGGGTATGCCAGAAATCATGTCTCAACTCGGCTACGAAGCAAAAGACATCGGTTTGAGCTTTATCCCACAAACCATTGCTTTCATGGTGGGTGGTTACCTAGGTAAAGTTGGTGTTCGCAAATTTGGTGATGAAAAAATTCTGCGTCAGTTGATCGGTTTATTCAGTGTTGCCGCGTTGCTTATCTTTGTAGCTTCGCAGTGGGAATTGACCTCCATCTGGCCAATCCTAGCGCCTTTCTGTTTGATTGCGGTAGCGAATGGTGCACTGTACCCAATCGTAGTAAACCGTGCATTGGCAAGTGCGAAGCAAAGCCCTGCAACCGCAGCTGGTTTGCAAAACAGCCTGCAAATTACCGTGAGCAGCCTATCAAGCGCACTAGTAGCAGCGATGGCAAGCCAAGCTCAGATGGTAACGGGTGTTGCAATCATCATCTGTATGGGTGGTCTATGGATGGGTTACATCTTGTCTAACCGTGAATTATCTAAACACTTCACAACTCCAGACAATGCTCGCGTAGTGAGTGAAGACGAGCTTTAGATTCAATTCAAAGTCATCTTAATTAAAACAAAGAGCCGCTGCTGAGCGGCTCTTTTATTCTGTGATAGTAACAATAAGCAACGAACTTACATGCTCTTCAGTCCCCACTTTTCAGCGGTTTGCTCAAAGAAGCCTTGAGTTTTCTTCAACTCAACCCAATGATTGATGTAATTAATCCATACTTGATCATCTTGAGGTAGCAGCATCGCAATAGGGGTAGGCTTACGAGGCTCCTTCACCGGCACTATCGCCAGTTGCTTAAACTTGGTCACCAACGTTGCCGCTTCTACATTGGATGTTACCGATACATCAGCGCGGCGAGCTAATAATTCTTGGAAATCACGCGCAGGCGCTTCAATCACAATATGTTGTGCAGATGGAAAGAAATCTTTGACCATCTTTTCTTGCACTGTCCCCAGCGTAGCCGCCACTTTTACATCAGGTTTGTCAAAGTCAGCCCAATCAGAGAACTTCGCTAAGTCTTTCTTTTGTACAACAGGAACAAACGCAAGGTAGAAATACGGTTGGCTATAACCCGCAACTTTCGCTCGTGACATATTCAATGATGCACTACCCGTAATATCGTATTTGTTG
Source organism: Vibrio sp. NFR (assembly GCF_027587095.1). Taxonomy (NCBI): domain Bacteria; kingdom Pseudomonadati; phylum Pseudomonadota; class Gammaproteobacteria; order Vibrionales; family Vibrionaceae; genus Vibrio; species Vibrio sp. NFR. The sequence continues at coordinate 47,056 of NZ_JAPPTN010000019.1, read as the reverse complement.
GCAGTAATGCCATTGACTAGCGTTTTCCAATCGGTCGCGACGTATTCCACCTTAACACCAAGATCTTTAGCAAGCTCAGAGGTGACGTCGATATCAAAACCACGATAGCTATTGGTCGCTGGATCTTTCATCGTCATCGGATTCCAATCCCCTGTCGTCCCGACACGCAACACACCTTTATCTAAGATCTCTTGTAGACGACTTTCTGCATGAGCGACTTGAGTTATCGCAAGCAAACACATTCCTAGCGCAAGCAAAGTTTTTTTCATTTTCTATTCCCTTAAAAGAATGACGGTAGGAGATATTCCCTTTAATTATTAACCATTAGTACGGCTTCATTGATAACATAGCAGCAACAAAGGAAGTTTTTTAGTCAGTTCAGGGAGTAAATGTGAACTATCGACATCTATGCTTAGTTTCGCTGCTGTTTCTCACCGGTTGTTCCGATTATCAGTGGGGCTGGTATGTGCTTGACCCATCAACCGAGCAAGGGCTGACAAACATCAAGTTTTTGGTCGCCGGTTTTAATGACACGATCCAAGTGTCACTACTCAGCATGCTGTTTGCAATGACCATCGGATTGCTCATTGCTCTTCCCGCCCTTTCTGACTCTCCAGTGCTCAAGTGGATCAACCGCGTTTATGTGGAAGTGATCCGTTCTATTCCCGTTTTGGTATTGTTGCTGTGGGTGTATTACGGAATGCCAACGTTACTCGATGTATCCTTAAACCACTTTTGGGCAGGTGTCATTGCGCTAACTATCGCAGAAAGTGCCTTTATGGCGGAAGTATTTAGAGGGGGAATCCAAGCCATCAGTCGCGGACAACACGAGGCAGCGGAGTCATTAGGGTTAAACTACTGGCAAAAAATGCGCTTAGTGATCCTTCCACAAGCATTTCGCCAAATCTTACCGCCGCTGGGGAATCAATTCGTTTATATCCTTAAGATGAGTTCGTTAGTCAGCGTAATCGGTCTAAGCGACTTAACAAGGCGTGCTAATGAATTGGTCGTGAATGAGTACTTACCATTAGAGATCTATACATTTCTCGTCTTAGAGTATTTGGTGCTGATTCTTTTGGTCTCTCAAGCGGTTCGCTGGCTAGAAAAACGCATAGCGATTCCGAGTCACTAAACTCTCCCTTTCACAACACTAGATACAACAAAGCCGCTCAGATGAGCGGCTTTGGTTTATTTCGGTTAAAGAAAGCAGCTGAGGCTTACTTTTGTTTTACCGGGCGTTGCCAACCGGTAATTTTGCGCTCTTTCGCACGAGTAATCACAAGCTCACCTTCTGCAACGTCTTTGGTTAATGTCGTACCAGCACCAATCGTTGCACCATCAGCAATCGTCACTGGCGCAACAAGCTGGCTATCTGAGCCAACGAAGACGTCGTTACCAATGATGGTCTTAAACTTGTTCGCACCATCGTAGTTACAAGTGATGGTACCTGCACCGATGTTAGTACGTTGACCGATCTCAGCATCACCTAGGTAAGTCAGATGGTTCGCTTTAGAGCCTTCGCCGATACGTGCGTTTTTCACTTCTACGAAGTTACCTACGTGAGAATCGTTACGCATTTCTGCGCCAGGGCGTAGGCGTGTGAATGGACCAACTGTACATTCTTCACCAACTGTTGCACCTTCAATCACACTGTAAGGACGAACCACCGTGTTATCATCGATTTCACAGTCTTTCAGTACGCAACCAGCACCGATTACGACGTTATCACCCAGTGATACTTTACCTTCGATGATCACGTTTGCATCGATTTCACAATCCATACCGCATTGCAGTTCACCGCGTAGGTCGAAACGTGCTGGATCACGCAGCATTACGCCTTGCTCTAATAGCTTCTGTGCTTGCATTGATTGGAATGCACGCTCAAGACGAGCCAGTTGAGCACGGTCGTTAACGCCTTCTACTTCAATCGCGTTTACTGGGTGCACAGCCTCAACCGCGCGACCTTCATCGTGTGCTGCCGCGATAACGTCTGTTAAGTAGTATTCGCCTTGTGCGTTTTCATTATTTAGACCAGCAAGCCAGCGTTTCAGGTCACCACCTGTCGCCACCAGCACACCGGTATTACATTCTTTGATGAGCTTCTGCTCTTCTGTTGCGTCTTTTTGCTCGACGATCGCCACTACTGGACCATTTTTGCGAATGATACGACCGTAACCCATTGGGTTGTCTAGCATCACTGTTAGTAGTGCAATACCGCCTGTTGGTTGTGCATCTAATAGGTTTTCAATCGTTTCAGCTGAAATCAGTGGAACATCACCGTAAAGCACCAGTACTTTTTCATCGTCTTCAAACTTCGGAGACGCTTGATCAACCGCGTGACCTGTACCTAGTTGCTCCGCTTGCAGTACCCAATTAACCGGCTCTTCTGCTAGCGTTTGCTGCATTTGATCACCACCGTGACCATATACTAGGTGGATGTTTTGTGCACCAAGACCTGTACATGTATCGATAACATGTTTTGCCATTGGCTTCCCTGCCAAAGTGTGTAGCACTTTAGGCATGTTTGAATACATACGGGTACCTTTACCCGCAGCAAGGATCACAGCACTGAATTTCATTAATAACCTATTGACGTTCTATTTTAATTGGGCGTTATTTTAAACACCTTGGAAGGATTAGTTAATGGTGAGATGTAAATTTCCAACTAAAATTAATCAAAAAGGCGACCAATTGGCCGCCTTTTTCATGCAACGTTGCTAATTGAGCTTAGCGACGCTTTTTGGTCAGCTCGATAACTCGTAGCTGAGCAATGGCTTTAGCCAGTTCACTGGCCGCTTGTGCGAAGTCCATGTCACCATGCTGATTCTGGATTTGCTCCTCAGCGCGGCGCTTGGCTTCTTCTGCCTTCGCTGCGTCTAGATCTTCACCACGAATCGCAGTATCAGCCAGTACTGTAGCAGTACCAGGCTGAACTTCGACCATACCACCAGAGACATAAATGAACTCTTCGTGGCCGTGCTGTTTCACAATACGCACCATACCAGGCTTAATAGCGGACAGCAGCGGAGTATGACCGTGGAAAATACCCAGTTCACCTTCGCTACCGGTCACCTGAAACGTTTCTACACGACCAGAGAAAATACGTTTCTCAGCGCTTACTACGTCTAGGTGAAAGGTTATTGGTGCCATATCGCCTCCTAGTTAGCCTTATAGCTTCTTCGCATTCTCGATAGCATCGTCAATCGTACCGCAGTACATGAACGCTTGCTCTGGAATGTCATCGTATTCACCAGCTAGTAGACCTTTGAAGCCACGTAGTGTCTCTTTAAGAGGTACGTAAACGCCTGGGTCACCTGTAAATACTTCCGCTACGTGGTAAGGCTGAGTTAGGAAACGCTCAATCTTACGTGCACGAGATACAACTTGCTTATCTTCTTCAGATAGCTCGTCCATACCTAGAATCGCGATGATATCTTTCAGCTCTTTGTAGCGCTGAAGTGTCTGCTGAACGCCACGAGCTGTGTCGTAGTGCTCTTGACCAACTACTAGTGGGTCTAGCTGACGAGAAGTCGAATCTAGTGGGTCGATCGCTGGGTATAGACCCATAGCTGCGATGTTACGGTTAAGTACAACCGTTGCATCCAAGTGCGCGAACGTTGTTGCTGGAGACGGGTCAGTCAAGTCATCCGCAGGTACGTATACCGCCTGTACAGACGTGATAGAACCTTGCTTAGTTGACGTGATACGCTCCTGAAGTACACCCATCTCTTCTGCAAGAGTTGGCTGGTAACCTACCGCAGAAGGCATACGACCTAGAAGTGCTGATACCTCAGTACCTGCAAGCGTGTAACGGTAGATGTTATCAACGAACAGAAGTACGTCACGACCTTCGTCACGGAAACGTTCTGCCATTGTTAGACCAGTCAGTGCAACACGTAGACGGTTGCCTGGTGGCTCGTTCATCTGACCGTAAACCATCGCTACTTTAGATTCTTCAGGATTCTCAACGTTTACAACGCCCGCTTCCTGCATCTCGAAGTAGAAATCGTTACCTTCACGAGTACGTTCACCAACACCAGCAAATACTGATAGACCTGAGTGTTGAAGTGCGATGTTGTTGATAAGCTCCATCATGTTAACGGTCTTACCTACACCTGCACCACCGAATAGACCGATTTTACCACCCTTAGCGAATGGACAAACCAAGTCGATTACTTTAACACCAGTTTCTAGAAGTGCTGTTTCGTTTGATTGCTCTTCGTAGCTTGGTGCTTCACGGTGAATAGAGTAAACCTCTTCTGCACCGATCTCACCACGCTCATCAATCGCGTCACCTAGGACGTTCATGATACGACCTAGAGTTTTAGTACCTACTGGTACTGAAATTGGAGCGCCAGTGTTAACCACTTCAACGCCACGACGTAAACCATCAGAGCTACCCATTACGATACAACGAACTACGCCACCGCCTAGCTGTTGTTGAACCTCAAGAACTAGACGCTCTTTAGATTCTGTAACGTTTAGAGCGTCATATACACTTGGTACTTCGCTCTGTGGGAACTCTACGTCGACTACCGCACCGATGATCTGTACGATCTTACCTGTAGCCATCGTTAATCCTCTAAACTATTTCGTTTTACCTAAGCTTAAACCGCAGATGCACCACCAACGATTTCCGATAGTTCTTGTGTGATCGCAGCCTGACGGGCTTTGTTGTACACAAGTTCTAAATCTTCAATCAAGTTGGTTGCGTTATCCGTTGCAGCCTTCATCGCAATCATTCGAGCCGCTTGCTCACAAGCAAGGTTCTCAACCACACCTTGGTATACCTGAGACTCTACGTAACGCACTAGAAGTGTGTCTAATAGAGGTTTTGGCTCAGGCTCATAGATGTAGTCCCATGAGTGCTCACGCTGCATCTCTTCGCTGTCCGATTTAGGCAAAGGTAGCAATTGATCGATCGTTGGTTGCTGAATCATAGTGTTCACAAACTTGTTGAACACCACATATAGACGATCCAGTTCACCTTCATCGTATTTCTTAAGCATTACGCCAACAGAACCGATTAGGTCTTCTAGACTTGGGCTATCACCCAAACCAGAAACCTGTGCCGCAACTTTTGCGCCACCATGTTTAAAGAAAGCTGTTGCTTTTGAACCAATTACAGCCAGTTCAACTTCAGCACCTTTCTCTTTCCATGATTGCATGTCTGTAACGGCTTTCTTGAACACGTTAATGTTCAAACCACCACACAGACCACGGTCTGTCGAAACGATGATGTAACCAACACGTTTAGCTTCACGCTCTTCTAGGTACGGATGACGGTACTCTAGGTTTGCGTTAGCCACATGACCGATCACTTTACGCATTGTTTCAGCGTATGGACGAGAAGCTTCCATTGCGTCTTGAGAACGACGCATTTTTGAAGCTGCTACCATTTCCATCGCTTTCGTAATTTTCTGAGTGCTTTTAACACTACCGATTTTATTACGTATCTCTTTTGCGCCGGCCATCGTTACTCTCCGTTAGTTGGTGGCAGAAACTGCCACCGACCTAATTACCAAGTTTGGGTTGCTACGAAGTCGTCAGTCAGTTTCTTCAACTGAGCTTCAACTTCATCGTTGTATGCACCCGTCTTGTCGATCTCAGCTGCGAATTCAGCGTATTGACCGCGAGCGTACGATAGTAGAGCCGCTTCGAAATCTAGCAGTTTGCTTAGTTCAACATCTGCTAAATAGCCGCGCTCTGCCGCGAAGATTACTAGTGCTTGGTCAAATACAGACATTGGAGCGTACTGCTTTTGCTTCATTAGTTCTGTAACTTTTTGACCGTGGTCTAGCTGTTTCTTCGTCGCTTCATCAAGGTCAGACGAGAACTGCGCGAATGCCGCTAGTTCACGGTACTGAGCTAGTGCAGTACGGATACCGCCTGATAGCTTCTTGATGATTTTCGTCTGAGCTGAACCACCTACACGAGATACTGAGATACCTGGGTCAACCGCTGGACGTACACCTGCGTTGAATAGCTCAGTTTGTAGGAAGATCTGACCATCGGTAATCGAGATTACGTTAGTCGGTACGAATGCTGAAACGTCACCTGCTTGAGTTTCAATGATAGGAAGAGCAGTTAGAGAACCAGTCTTACCTTTCACTTCACCGTTAGTGAAACGCTCTACGTACTCTTCGTTTACACGAGCTGCACGCTCTAGTAGACGCGAGTGTAGGTAGAATACATCACCTGGGAATGCCTCACGGCCTGGTGGACGTTTTAGTAGTAGAGAGATCTGACGGTAAGCTACCGCTTGCTTAGATAGATCATCGTAAACAATCAGTGCGTCTTCACCGCGATCGCGGAAGTATTCACCCATCGCACAACCTGCGTATGGCGCTAGATATTGTAGCGCTGCAGATTCAGAAGCAGATGCAACAACAACGATAGTGTTAGCTAGCGCGCCGTGCTCTTCTAGTTTGCGAACTACGTTAGCGATAGTCGATGCTTTCTGACCGATTGCTACGTAGATTGAGAAAATACCAGAGTCTTTCTGGTTGATAATCGCGTCGATCGCCATTGCTGTTTTACCAGTCTGACGGTCACCGATTACAAGCTCACGCTGACCACGACCGATTGGGATCATTGAGTCAACTGATTTGTAACCAGTTTGCACAGGTTGGTCTACCGATTTACGGTCGATTACACCTGGTGCGATTACTTCTACAGGCGAAGTCAATTTAGCTTCGATTGGACCTTTACCATCGATAGGCTCACCTAGTGTGTTCACTACGCGACCTAGAAGTTCTGGACCAACTGGCACTTCAAGAATGCGACCAGTACCTGTAACTTTCATGCCTTCCTTAAGGTCAGCATATGGGCCCATTACTACCGCACCAACCGAGTCACGCTCAAGGTTAAGTGCTAGTGCATAACGGCCACCCGGTAATTCAATCATTTCACCTTGCATCACGTCCGCTAGGCCGTGGATGCGGATGATACCATCGCTTACCGATACGATAGTACCCTCGTTGCGAGCTTCACTAACAACTTCGAAAGATTCGATACGTTGTTTGATCAGATCGCTAATTTCCGTGGAATTAAGTTGCATGCTCCAATCCCCATTAAGACTGCAATGCATCGCTCAGGCGGTTCAAACGACCACGCGCTGAGTCATCGATGACTAGGTCTCCGGCTCGAATAATAACCCCACCAAGTAGGGTCTCATCTACACTGCAATTCAGCTTCACTTTGCGTTCAAGACGCACTTCAAGTTTGCTGCCAATGTTTGCAAGTTGTTCATCAGAAAGTTCGCTTGCTGAAATTACTTCAACATCGATTTCTTTCTCATGCTCTTTCTTCAATAGGAAGAATTGCTCACAAACATCAGGAAGGGCCGTCAGACGACCATTCTCAGCCATTACCTTAATCAGGTTTTGACCGTGCGCATCAACTTGTTCGCCACAAACTGCAACAAAGATTTCTGCCATTTTGTCAGCAGAAACAGAACCCGTTAGAAGTTCATTCATTTGTTCGTTTTTGGCAACTTCAGCAGCAAAAGATAGCATTTGACCCCATTGGTCTAGCTGATCTTTGTCTACAGCAAAGTCGAAGGCTGCTTTAGCATAGGGGCGTGCGATTGTAGTCAAATCAGACATATGCGCCCCCAGACTTAAAGTTTTGCAGTAATGTTGTCGAGAATATCTTTCTGAGCGTCTTTATCGATAGTACGCTCAAGGATTTTCTCAGCACCAGCTACAGCCAGAGTAGCAACTTGTTTGCGCAGCTCATCGCGTGCACGATTACGTTCAGCTTCAAGTTCTGCTTCCGCTTGCGCTAGGATTTTCTGGCGTTCTGCCTGAGCTTCCTCGCGAGCTTCATCAATAATTTGAGACTTACGCTTGTTCGCTTGGTCGATGATCTCAGTTGCTGTGCGCTTCGCTTCTTTCATCTGATCAGAAGCGTTGGCTTGTGCTAGATCCAAGTCTTTTGCAGCACGTTCCGCTGCTTGAAGACCATCAGCAATTTTCTTCTGACGCTCTTCGATCGCTTGCATCAATGGTGGCCATACATACTTCATGCAGAACCACACAAATAGTGCGAACGAGATTGCTTGACCTAGCAGAGTTGCGTTTATGTTCACAACAGCTACCCCTCTATTTGGACTTAGTGTTAATCAGTGACAAGCCTGAGCTCGTCCCGAGTTAAAGGTGATTAACCTAGTTGACCAACGAATGGGTTTGCGAATGTGAATAGTAGCGCGATTACGATACCGATCATTGGAACCGCATCAAGTAGACCTGCGATGATGAACATCTTAACTTGTAGCATAGGAGCCATTTCTGGTTGACGTGCTGCACCTTCTAGGAATTTACCACCTAGTAGTGCGAAACCAATCGCTGTACCAAGAGAAGCAAGACCGACGATAATACCTACGGCGATTGCAGAAAAGCTCAGTAAAGTTTCCATTACTATCTCCAATTTATAGTTGTTGGCTTAGTGCCCAAATAAAAAGCTTAAAAAATTAATGATCAGAATCTTCGTGTGCCATTGACAGGTAAACAATTGTCAACATCATGAATACGAAGGCTTGAATCGTAATAACCAAGATATGGAAGATTGCCCACGGTAGTGAACCCATCCATTGCAAGTACCATGGTAGCATTGCCGCACAAAGAATGAATACAACCTCACCCGCGAACATGTTACCGAATAGACGCATACCAAGTGATAGAGGCTTCGCTAGTAGCGATACCACTTCAATCAGTAGGTTAAACGGAATCATCAGTGGGTGATTGAATGGATGTAGTGCAAGTTCTTTTGCGAATCCACCTAGACCTTTCACTTTGATGCTGTAGTAGATCATCAATGCGAAAACGCCTAGAGCCATAGCCATGGTGATATTCACATCAGCAGACGGTACAACCTTAAGATAAGGGATACCTAGCCAATGCTCTGCTGGGTACGGTAAGAAGTCGATAGGAACTAAGTCCATCACGTTCATCAAAAATACCCAACAAAAGATAGTCAGTGCTAAAGGCGCGATCAGTGGGTTGCGTCCATGGAACGTGTCTTTGACGTTTTCCGCGACAAATTCAACGATCATTTCTACAGCACACTGAAGCTTACCCGGTACACCCGCTGTTGTTCTCTTCGCTACTTTGTAAAAAATTCCGAGGAAGATTAAACCAGTAAACCAAGAAAAAAACAGGCTATCGATATGTACGTTCCAGAAACTTGTCTCCTCCGCTACTAGACCTAACTTGTAAAGAGATAGGTTAGTAAGGTGGTGGGCAATGTAACCGGACGATGTTAGCGCTTCACCTGGCGCAGCCATAACTCATCCTATTTTTTGTTGTTAATGAATAGCACTGGTGCACAGATATTAATACCTAGTACCAGCAAATAGGTTAGTTTGAGGGGAACAAGTTCCACCTGCATATACATGTAGGCTACGTAGAACAACACAACCGTGATGAGGATTTTCAGAACTTCGCCTGTATAGAAAGAAGCCGCGATACGCTTGGCAGCGCGAGCCCCACTAAACATAAAAGCACATAACGCAAAGACAGCATTGGCAACAACAAAAATGCCCCCACCAACCAGCGCTGAAATTCCCCATTCAGGATTCACGGCTATCGCCATTCCTGCAGCCACAAAAATAACCGCGCCAGACTGGATCATTAACAATTGCTTTGCGAGCTCTCGTCCTGGTCTAGCTAACGCAGCTACCATGTATTCGTACCTCTAGTAATATCCACTTTGCACTAAACTCTCTGTGCAGGGAAATTGGCGAAAATTATACGGTGAGAACAATTGAATGCAATTATATTGCATCAAAAACTTACAGTTTTGTTTACAATCCGACAACTTTCACACAAAATTCGATTATTTTGATTAATTGACCTAAATCAATTATCTCATCTAGGCCTCTAGCTTGGCAATCAGTTGATCCAATTTGTGAGGCTCATCAAGACTTATCGTCACTTTCGCTTTGCCGTTTGCAGAACGAACCAAAGAAACTTTAGCATCAAGCAGTTGACTCAATTTATGCGACATTTGCTCTGCTTCGATATCTTCTTGTTGAGCTTTTTGCTCATTCTGTGGGGCTAAGCACTTTTTTACTAACTGTTCGGTTTGGCGAACAGTCATTTGCTTCTTAGCTACTTGTTGCGCCACTTCGACCTGCTGTTCGCCTTCTAACGCTAACAGAGCTCGAGCATGACCCATTTCCAATTTTTTATCTGCAACCAGACCTTTTACATCAATTTCCAACTGATTTAGACGTAATAGGTTACTCACGGTCGTTCTTGATTTTCCGATCACATCGGCCACTTGCTGATGTGTCAGCGTGAATTCATCTTGTAGACGTTCAAGCGCTTGCGCTTCTTCAATCACGTTCAAATCTTCGCGCTGAATGTTTTCAATCAACGCCATCGCTATCGCAGCACGGTCTTCGACCTTTTTCACCAAACAAGGTACACGTTTTAGACCGGCTTGCTTTGCCGCACGCCAACGACGCTCACCAGCGATGATTTCAAACTGACCGCTTGCCACTTGGCGAACCACGATTGGCTGAATAATGCCTTGCGATTGAATCGAAGCGGCTAGTTCTTCTAGCGCTTCTGGAGCCATATCTTTACGCGGTTGGTAAACACCCGGCTGCAATTGACCAATAGCCAAATCAGTCAACTCGCCATCAGCCGACAACGCTTGGCTTTGCGATGCAATGTGCTGTTTTTCACGAGCTAACGAACTGGTCGACAACAACGCATCCAGTCCTTTTCCTAGACCACGCTTAGACATAGGAGGAATTCCTTAGGTTAGAGTTAAACTGGGATTTCTTCGCGGCGGAGCATTTCGCCCGCTAAAGCAAGATACGCTTTGGCGCCAGCTGAGTACTTGTCATAGTACATAGCCGGTTTACCGTGGCTCGGCGCTTCGGCCAAACGCACATTACGTGGGATCACAGTACGGTAAACTTTACTACCAAAGTGTTTTTTAAGTTGATCGGATACTTCATTAGATAGGCGGTTACGTGGGTCGTACATGGTACGCAGTAAACCTTCAATTTTGAGGTTCTCATTGACCACGGCCGCTAACTTGCTGATTGTATCCATAAGAGCAGTTAAACCTTCTAACGCAAAGTATTCACATTGCATCGGCACCAGCACAGAGTCGGCTGCGGCCATTGCGTTGATTGTAAGAAGGTTTAGAGAAGGAGGACAATCAATAAAGATGAAATCATAGTTATCGCGAACTGGCGCAAGGGCGTTTTTGAGACGAACCTCACGCGCGAACACTTCCATCAATTTGATTTCTGCAGCAGTCACGTCACCGTTCGCTGCAATCAGATCGTATTTCCCAGTGGTTTGTGTGCAAACCACTTGATCAAAAGGGGTATCTTCAACCAAAAGATCATACGCCGTCGCGTCAACCATGTACTTGTCGACACCACTAGCCATAGTAGCATTGCCTTGAGGGTCGAGATCGATCACCAAAACTTTGCGCTTTGTTGCCGCCATCGAAGCTGCTAAGTTAATGCACGTTGTTGTTTTGCCGACCCCACCTTTCTGGTTGGCGATTGCTACAATTTTACCCACGATTACCTCGCTAATTTTCCTTGCGCGATAAGATTACTAGATGACGATCACCTTCCAACTCAGGAACAGCTAAAGATATGATCTCCGTCACACTACACCATTCAGGAAGCTGATCTATTTCATCTTTAGGGTGTTGTCCTTTCAATGCAAGAAACACCCCTGAATCTTGTTTAGGCAAATGATGACACCATTCCACCATGTCCGTCATTGAAGCAAAAGCTCGACTCAAAACGCCATCAAATTTTTCTTCTGGCTGGAATTCTTCAACGCGACTTTGAATTGGTGTCACATTTTTCAACCCAAGTGCGTGCACAACTTGCTTGAGAAAACGAATGCGCTTACCAAGGCTATCGAGCAAGAAGAACGTCTTCTCAGGGTTCATGATTGCGAGTGGAATGCCAGGTAAACCAGGTCCTGTTCCAACATCGATAAAGCGCTCACCCGGTAAGTGAGTGCTAACGATGATGCTATCAAGGATATGTTTCACTAACATCTCAAGCGGATCACGGACCGACGTCAAGTTGTAAGCTTTGTTCCACTTGTCGAGCAATTCGACGTAACCGACTAACTGCTCGCGTTGCTTTTCAGACACTTCTAAGTCGGTTTGTGCGATCAGCTCGTCTAATCTGGTACGTAAAGCGCTCATTATTCTTCCTCACCTTTCTTCAGCAAACCGTGCTTCTTCAGGTGAACAAGCAAAATAGAAATCGCCGCAGGGGTAATGCCCGAGATGCGAGATGCAATACCAATGCTTTCTGGTTTCGCTTCTGTCAGCTTTGCAACGACTTCATTGGAAAGACCTTTCACGTCTTTGTAATCCAAATCAGCTGGCAACTTAGTGTGCTCATGGCGCAGTGATTTTTCGATCTCTTCTTGTTGACGCTTGATGTAACCATCGTACTTAACCTGAATTTCAACTTGCTCAGCAGCTTGTTGATCTTCCAGTGCCGGAGCAAAAGCTTCGAGCTCGGTCAATTGTGAGTATGAGATCTCTGGGCGACGAAGAAGATCCTCACCACTTGCTTCACGCGCCATTGGCGTTTTCAGCAGCTTGTTTAATTCATCGATACCAATTGAATTTGGATTCATCCAGGTCGACTTTAGGCGTTGGCGCTCAGTTTCCATGTTGTCGATTTTTTCGTTGAAACGTGCCCAACGAACATCATCAATCAAACCAAGTTCACGTGCTTTTTCCGTCAAACGCAAATCGGCGTTATCTTCACGTAGCAACAAACGGTATTCCGCTCGAGACGTGAACATTCGGTACGGTTCTTTGGTACCCATGGTCGACAGATCGTCAATTAGAACACCCATGTAAGCTTGGTCACGACGAGGGCTCCAGCCTTCTTTGCCTTGACTGTGCAAACTTGCATTAAGACCAGCCATTAAACCCTGTGCAGCGGCTTCTTCATAACCTGTTGTACCGTTGATTTGCCCCGCGAAGAACAAACCATTGATGAATTTGGTTTCGTACGTTTGCTTCAAATCACGAGGGTCGAAGAAATCGTATTCAATCGCATAACCAGGACGAACAATGTGTGCGTTTTCAAACCCTTTCATTGAGCGAACGATTTGAACTTGAACGTCAAACGGCAAACTGGTGGAAATACCATTAGGGTATAACTCGTGCGTCGTTAAACCTTCTGGCTCAATAAAGATTTGGTGACTGTTTTTATCCGCAAAGCGCATCACTTTGTCTTCGATAGACGGACAGTAGCGTGGACCGATACCTTCGATCACACCAGCGTACATTGGGCTACGATCAAGGTTATTACGGATCACTTCATGAGTTTGCTCATTGGTGTGAGTGATAAAACATGGGATCTGACGTGGATGGTGCTCACGTTTCCCCATAAACGAAAATACAGGTGTCGGGTTGTCACCATGCTGCGCTTCTAGCACTGAGAAATCAACGCTTCGAGCATCAATACGCGGTGGCGTACCTGTTTTTAATCGATCAACTCGGAATGGTAGTTCACGCAATCGATCCGCCAATGCTATCGATGGTGGATCACCAGCACGACCACCGGATGAACTTTCCATACCAATGTGGATCTTACCACCAAGGAAAGTACCAACCGTTAATACCACAGCTTTCGCGTGGAATTTCAGCCCCATTTGTGTCACAACGCCAACCACACGATCTTGCTCCACAATCAGATCGTCGACCGATTGCTGGAACAGAGTTAGATTTGGCGCATTTTCTAATGCGTTGCGTACGTATGCTTTGTATAGAGCACGGTCTGCTTGAGCTCGTGTAGCTCGAACCGCTGGACCTTTGGAAGCATTTAGCGTTCGGAATTGAATACCTGCATGGTCAATGGCTTCAGCCATCAGACCGCCCATAGCATCCACTTCTTTTACTAAGTGACCTTTACCGATACCACCAATCGCCGGATTACAAGACATCTGGCCTAATGTATCGATGTTATGGGTAAGGAGAAGGGTTTTTTGTCCTGTGCGTGCAGATGCGAGCGCGGCTTCCGTTCCTGCGTGTCCGCCACCAACAACAATGACGTCAAAGTTTTCGTGATAAAGCATGAACTGACCTCAGGTATTCAAAGGATTTAATGGACAGATAAAAAAGAGCGGTATTTTACCTTTTTTATCTATGAGAGAGAATCGTTTTCTCGCTTTTCACATTTTAGACCTTAAGACTATATATATAAGATCTATATATATGATCTTTTATTGGATCTATTATTAGGATCGCAAGTTTCTGTGGATAACTGGAAAATGATCAACAAGATCATGGATCTTCTTTGGATCAAATCTTGTGATCATGATTTGATCTGATCGAGGATTTCCTGAGATCAAAATCGATGGTTATGCACAGGGCTAAAAAAAGATCTAAGTTGTTATTTGGATAACTAAAGGAAAGTCACTGGATCTTACCTTACTTATCCACAGATGTTTTGGGTGTTTTTTGAGCGGTTGAACGGTGTTGGCTGATAGGAGTTATTCACAAAGAGGAAAAACAGAGCCGTAATTCGGCTCTGTGAAAGGGGGATTAAGCAGAAAAACGTGCGAGGTTCTCGTTTAACCAAGCTTCTGCTGCGTCTTCAGGTACATCATGGTTAAGCACGTCTATTTTCAAGCAATCTGCTAAAGGTGTTGCACCAATATCTTCTAGTAGGTCATATGCATGCTGACCTGCTGCACAGAATGTATCGTAGCTTGAATCACCAATTGCGATGACGGCGAACTTCACATCCGCCATTTTTGGTGGCGTATTTTGCAGTGCGTTGATGAAAGGTTGGATATTGTCTGGATATTCACCTGCACCGTGAGTTGAAGTGATAACTAACCAAGTGCCTCGATTCTCGATCGACGACAACTCTGGTTGATTGTGGATCGTTGTTTCCAATCCGTTCTCATTGAGTAGATCACTTAGGTGATCACCAACGTATTCCGCACCACCGAGAGTACTGCCTGTAATAATGTGGATCATGTGTCTTCCTTTATAAGTCATACCAACGACAAGTTGCAGTTGTTCGTCAGTACAAAAAGAAACGCGGTGTTAAGCTTATGCCTGACACCGCGCGTTTTACTATTTACCGATACAGAATGAGGAGAAGATTCGTCCAAGGAGGTCATCGGAACTGAACTCTCCGGTAATCTCGTTCAAGTGTTGCTGAGTGATACGCAGTTCTTCTGCCAAAATCTCGCCAGCCATGAAGCCTTCAAGCTGTTCTTGACCTATTTGTAGGTGCTGAGCTGCACGTTCTAATGCATCGAGATGGCGACGACGAGCCATAAAGCCGCCTTCCGTATTGCCTGAGAAGCCCATACATTCTTTTAAATGGGTGCGTAAAGCATCCACACCTGTGCCTGTTTTTGCCGAAAGACGAATTAACGTTGGATCATTCACATGGCAGATCCCCATTTCTTCACCGGTTTGATCCGCTTTGTTACGGATCACCGTCATTCCAATATTGTTTGGTAGGCGATCAACGAAATCCGGCCATATGTCTTTTGGATCCGTGGCGTCAGTCGTGGTGCCATCTACCATGAAGAGCACACGGTCCGCTTGGGCTATTTCGTCCCATGCTCGCTCGATACCGATTTTCTCAACCTCATCTGAAGCATCACGCAGACCGGCAGTATCAATAATGTGTAGAGGCATGCCATCAATGTGAATGTGTTCACGCAGTACATCACGTGTTGTACCGGCAATATCAGTCACAATTGCAGACTCTTTGCCTGACAGAGCATTCAGAAGGCTAGATTTACCCGCATTAGGACGACCTGCAATCACGACTTTCATACCTTCACGCATGATGGCGCCTTGGTTTGCTTCTTTACGCACAGCATCTAGGTTATCGATGATGGCTTGAAGATCGGCTGATACTTTTCCATCGGCAAGAAAGTCTATTTCTTCTTCAGGGAAATCGATCGCTGCTTCAACGTAAATTCGTAGGTGAATCAACGACTCCACCAGCGTTTGAATACGTTGTGAGAACTGACCCTGCAGCGATTGCAATGCTGATTTTGCCGCTTCTTCTGAGCTTGCATCGATCAAGTCTGCGATCGCTTCAGCTTGCGTTAAGTCCATCTTATCATTCAAGAATGCACGTTCTGAGAATTCGCCAGGACGGGCTGCACGAACACCATCAATGCCCAGAATACGTTTAATTAGCATGTCCATTACAACAGGACCGCCGTGACCTTGAAGTTCTAGAACGTCTTCGCCAGTGAACGAATGTGGGTTAGGGAAGTACAGTGCAATGCCTTGGTCTAGCACGGTGCCATCTTCCGCTTGGAATGGCAGATACTCTGCGTAGCGAGGCTTTAGCGTTTTACCTGTGACTTCTAGTGCCACTTTATTGGCCTTAGGGCCTGAAACACGAATAATGCCGACACCACCACGACCGGGTGCGGTAGCCTGAGCGACAATCGTATCTGTAGTCATAATCTTGCCTTTTGAGCTGGGCTATAGGGTTTTACAGACCTAGGGAGCCAGAACCAATTAGTTAGCTGAATTGTAATCAGCCAAAAACAAAAAGGCGACCTTTTGGCCGCCTTTCTTATGCTTTTCTATAAAGGTTTACTTAGTGTGTAAGCCTTTTTTCTCCAGCGCTTTGTAAATCAAAGTCTGCTGGATCAGCGTAACGATGTTCGACACCAACCAGTATAGAACTAGACCTGATGGGAAGAACAAGAAGAAGAAGGTAAACATAACCGGCATAAAGGTCATGATCTTCTGCTGCATTGGATCCGTTACTGTTGTTGGGCTCATCTTCTGGATTAGGAACATTGACGCACCCATCAGTAGCGGCAGGATGTAGTAAGGGTCCTGTGCTGAAAGGTCGTGAATCCAACCAAAGAATGGTGAGTGACGTAGCTCAACAGATTCCATTAGTGCCCAGTATAGAGCGATGAAGATAGGCATCTGTAGGATAAGAGGTAGACAGCCGCCCAGAGGGTTCACTTTCTCTTTCTTATACAGTTCCATCATCTCTTGGCTCATGCGCTGACGGTCATCACCGATGCGCTCACGCATAGCTTGTAGCTTAGGCTGTAGCATACGCATTTTCGCCATAGACGTGTATTGCGCTTTCGTTAGTGGGTACATTGCACCACGAACGATGAAGGTCAAACAGATGATTGCTACACCCCAGTTACCCACGAAGCTTTGGATGAAAGCAAGCAGTGAGTGAAGTGGTTTAGCGATGAACCATAGCCAGCCGTAGTCCACTACTAGGTCTAGGTTTGGTGCTACTGCAGCCATTTCTTTTTGCAGTTTAGGACCAACCCAAAGCGTTGCTTCAAACTTCGCTTGATCACCCGTCGCGATAGTTTTGTTTGGCATACGTACGCCGATATCACCTAGATTACCAATCACGCGAGTGTACAGGTTAGTACCTGGTTCGTTACGTGGGATCCAAGCTGCAGCGAAGTAGTGTTGGATCATTGCTGCCCAACCTTGACCATCTGCTAGGTTGAGAGACAAGTTGCGATCCTGCATGTCTTCAAAGCTGTATTTTTTGTAACGAACGTCTTCTGTTGAGTAAGCACCGCCACGGTAAGTTGGCATTGTGATGCTACCACCAGCGTCCATTAGGTTTTGACGCAAGTGAGCGTACATACCAAATGTTGCGTTGTTACCAGAGTTGTTCACTACATCGTATTCCACGTTCAGCGCGTAGCTGCCACGTTTCAGTACGTAAGTTTTAATGTATTCGATACCGTTTGCAGTGAACGTCATTGGAACGCGTAGTTCGTCTTGACCGTCAGCCAGTTTAAAGCTGTCTGCACTTACGTTGTAGTGAGGACGGTTAGTGCTGCTTAGGTCGATACCTTGAGGACCCACTAGACCGCTTTGCGCGATGAACTGGTGACCTTTAGTGTCTTTTAGCAGAACGAATGGATCTGATGAATCAAGTTCAGCAGAGTATTTGTTAAGGTCGGCATGTACCACATCGCCACCAACGGTGTCGATCGACAGAGTTAAAACATCAGTCGTTACTGTGATAGTTTTTGCAGAAGCTTGCTGTTGACCTGGAACTGGGTCTAGCTCATCAGCAAAAGATGGTGCAGGTAGAGTACTGCTTGATTGAGCCTGTTCAACTGCTTGAGGTGCTGGGTTCTTTGCTACTTGCCACTGTTGAAACAGCAAGAAAGAAACCAGTGCCAGAGCAATGAGCAGGATATTACGTTGAGAATCCATCGTTAGTTATCTCTGTCTTGTTTTTGGACTGGTGGAACGGGGTCATACCCCCCTTCATTCAAAGGGTGGCATTTTAATAGACGTTTGCCTGATAACCAACATCCTTTTACAAAACCGTGAGCTCTCAAAGCTTCTAGCGCGTAAGTGGAACAAGTTGGTGTGAACCGGCAGCGAGGACCAATCAGAGGGCTGATAAACCAGCGATAAAGATTAACGAGCCCAATGGCTATCCACGTGAAGGGCGAGACAGGCGATGCCATAGCTTATCAAACAACTTAAATAATTCCTCATTGCTTAAATCTTGCGCGCTTTTCTTCGCGATCACAACAAAATCTTTATTTGGAAGCTGATGTTGATTGTTACGAAAGCTTTCACGAGCCAAACGTTTAAAACGGTTACGACCGACAGCAGTTTTGATTTGCTTTTTCGGAACAGCTAAACCTAATCGTGGGTGAGAAAGTTTGTTATTGCGAGCAATGATGGTGAAATGAGGCGAGCCAGCTCGATGAGCTTGCTGGAAGACGTTTTGATAATGCTCGGGAGTTAACAAGCGTAACTCCCGATTAAACGCGTACGTGTTCAAAATAAACTAGCGATTATTTTGATAGGCGCGCACGGCCTTTTGCACGACGTGCGTTGATAACTTTACGACCGTTCTTAGTTGCCATGCGAGCACGGAAGCCGTGAGTACGCTTGCGCTTTAGAACTGTAGGTTGAAAAGTGCGTTTCATGATAATTACCTTTACTGATCAGTAGTTTTAGGTTCTTGTTAAACCCGGCGTGGGCATTTTGCTTTCTTTATATAAAGAAGCTCTTTATTAAAGAAGAACAACCGACGCCTCTCAACAAAGAGGCGGAATTGTAATCACACTCACATAATGTGTCAATGACTCATGAGTACGAAATTCCGACCGGGCGATTATACGTAGTGTGAGTCAAATCTCAAGGATCGATTGATCTTGATGCTTGATCTTTACTCTATTCCCACTTGGTTAAGGAATTTTTTCAAACGAGGATCTTGTGGATTATCGAAGATATCTTGTGGAGAACCTTGTTCAACAATGTTGCCTTCAGCCATAAAGATCACTCTGTCAGCGACTTCTTTGGCAAATTGCATCTCGTGCGTTACCACCAGCATGGTTTGGTGTTGATTCGCTAACTTCTTCATTAATGAGAGAACTTCTCCGACCCACTCAGGATCCAGAGCTGATGTTGGTTCATCAAAAAGCAGCAATTCGGGTTGCAGTGCCATCGCTCTACCGATACCCACACGTTGTTGTTGCCCACCTGAGAGCGCCGCTGGATAACTTTCACCTTTGTCCCCAAGACCAATGTCATCCAGAATCTGTTGAGCACGTTTTAACGCGTCATCTTTCTTCCATCCTCGAACAGTAATCAAGCCCTCTGCGATGTTCTGACGCGCATTCATATGAGCAAATAGGGCATAGTTTTGAAAGACAAACCCAGTACGGCGACGTAGAGCAAGCACTTCTGCTTTGGTGTGTTTTTGTGTGTCGACCGAAATGTCATCGATGGTAATGCGGCCTTCGTCTGCTTGCTCTAAGAAGTTTACGGTACGTAGAAGCGTCGACTTGCCAGTACCGCTTGAGCCGATAATAACGATGATCTCACCTTGTTTGATGTCGAGATCAATGCCTTTTAGAACTTCAGTATCGCCAAAACGTTTGTGAATGTTTTCTAGTTTGATCATCGTACGTACGCCTTATTCAATTTCGCTTCTGCCCAAATCTGTACTCGAGTCAGGATAACCACCACGCCCCAGTAAATCAGAGCGACAGCAAGGAACGCTTCAAAGAAACGGAAGCTAGACGAAGCTTCCATCTGCGCTTTGGCCATGATTTCTGCAACACCAAGTGTGAAGGCGAGGGATGTCGACTTAATCATATCGATGAAGTAGTTCATCAATGAAGGCAGTGCGACACGTGTTGCCTGCGGTAAAATCACACGGCGCATCGCTTGTGTGGTTGTCATACCGACCGACAAGCTTGCTTCCATTTGGCTGCGATCAATGCCAATGATGGCTGCACGAATGCTCTCTGCCATATAAGCGGCAAAGTGCAGCGTTAAACCAATTACCGCAGCAGAAAAGGCATCGATTCCCACCATAAATGGGAAGATTTGCGGTAAGCCGTAGTAGAGCAGAAACAGTTGTACTAAAAGCGGAGTACCACGGAAGAAGCTGATATAAAGTTGGCTCAATTGGTCGAGAACTGGCAGCTTAAATACGCGAATGTTCGCTAAAATGACGGATAGAATTAAAGAAAAGACCAATCCCCATGTGGCCATTTCCATGGTCGTGCCAAGATACTTGAGCAGTATCGGTAGCAGCTCCAGCATGTAATTAAAATCAAATCCCATACGACTTACCTTGAGAAAAGAAAAGGTGGAATACTAAGTTCCACCTTGTCATTGAGTTAAAAAAGGACGCGAGATAAAGCCCTGCGTCCTAAAAGAAGAGAAGTTTTACTTCGTGATGTCGGCACCAAACCATTTCACTGAAATCTTCTCTACTGTTCCGTCTGCGCGCATTTCTGCAAGTGCTTTATTCACTTCCGCTTGTAGCTTACGACCCTTTTCGTTATCCACGAATGGCCAAGCGTTTTGAATCGTTTCAAATGGTTCACCTGCCAGTTGAAGCGGTAGACCCGTTTTCTTAATCAGCTCTAGGGCAGACAAACGATCCATGATGAAAGCATCCGCACGACCTAGTGCCACATCGTGTTCAATACCAGTATCGTAAGTCTTAATGTTGATCTTGCCATCTTTGTCGTAATCACGTAGCAACTGTTCAAAGTTAGAGCCTAGGTTAACAGCAACGGTTTTGCCTGCGAGATCTTCGACACCTTGGATGCTATCGTTGCCTTTACGTACGGTAATTTGCGCACCGTCTACTACGTATGGGTCAGCAAATAGGTATTTTGCTTTACGCGCATCTGTCATCGTGATTTGGTTCGAGATGGTATCAATACGACCTGTTTCGAGTAGGCCAAACAAACCAGAAAAGTTCGCTGTTACGTATTCGATCTTGTAATCATTACGCTTACCGATCTCATCCCACATATCCACTTCAAAACCTTGTAGCTTATCTTGCTTCACAAAAGTGAATGGGAAGTAGCGACCAGACATACCAACTTTGACTTCAGTTGCTGCTTGAACGGTGGCGGCAGATAAAGCGATGGCTGCAATGGCAACCTTAATCCAGTTTTTCATAATACATCTCCATAATTTTATGGTTGGAAATACTACTGTCAGTTAGCTCAATTAAAGAAATAACCAAGTGCAATAACCTAGACCTCAGAGTAATAAGATCTTATTTGGTATAGATAGTAGCCAAGATATAGGGATAAATGATGAAAAAACGATCGAAAGAAGCATGAGTGACGATCGAAATAAGCCGATGAATGAAAATTCATACACAGAGTTATCACCAATGACTCGATCTGACTGATTTTGCCTAAATGTGGATCAATGTGTGGGCAAATTTGGGGCAAGATGTGTTGATCTCACTAAGTTGGGCGAAAATATTGTGAATAACTTAGATCTTATTCACTGGATCATCGATCAATTGCTGGCGATCTTGGTTATCAACAGGTAAAATTGCCAGTCTTTTCCGATAATTCAAATACTCAGTGGGGGCACCGTGTCATCTTCGCTTTGGTTGCAATGTTTGCAGCAGCTTCAAGAAGAGCTACCAGCTACAGAATTCAGTATGTGGGTTCGTCCGTTACAAGCGGAGCTCAATGACAATACTCTCACTTTGTTCGCACCTAACCGCTTTGTGTTGGATTGGGTTCGTGACAAGTACCTGAATAGCATTAATCGCTTACTGCAAGAATACTGCGGTAATGATGTACCTAGTTTGCGCTTTGAAGTTGGCAGTCGCCGAGTTGCAGCACCAAAACCGGCACCGACACGAACGCCGGCGGATGTTGCGGCAGAGTCTTCAGCGCCCGCTCAGCTGCAAGCCCGTAAGCCTGTGCATAAAACGTGGGATGATGACGCGCAAGTGATCGCAGACATCAACCACCGCTCTAATGTGAACCCAAAACATAAGTTCAATAACTTCGTTGAAGGTAAGTCGAACCAATTGGGTCTTGCTGCTGCTCGTCAGGTTTCGGATAACCCAGGTGCTGCATATAACCCGCTGTTCCTATACGGTGGTACTGGCTTGGGTAAAACGCACTTGTTGCATGCAGTGGGTAATGCCATTGTGGATAACAACCCAAATGCGAAAGTGGTGTACATGCACTCTGAGCGTTTTGTGCAAGATATGGTGAAAGCACTGCAAAACAATGCGATTGAAGAGTTCAAACGCTACTACCGAAGTGTTGATGCGTTGCTTATCGATGATATCCAATTCTTTGCCAATAAAGAGCGTTCACAAGAAGAATTCTTCCATACCTTCAACGCATTGCTAGAAGGTAACCAACAGATCATTTTGACTTCAGATCGCTACCCAAAAGAGATCAGCGGTGTAGAAGATCGTCTGAAATCACGTTTCGGTTGGGGATTAACCGTCGCGATCGAGCCACCAGAGCTTGAAACTCGTGTAGCGATCTTGATGAAGAAAGCGGAAGACCACCAAATCCACCTAGCAGATGAAGTGGCATTCTTTATTGCTAAGCGTCTGCGTTCCAACGTTCGTGAGTTGGAAGGGGCACTTAACCGCGTTATTGCTAACGCGAACTTCACCGGTCGCCCAATCACGATTGATTTCGTTCGTGAAGCGCTGCGCGACCTACTTGCTCTGCAAGAGAAGCTCGTTACTATCGACAATATTCAAAAGACAGTGGCGGAATACTACAAGATTAAAGTGGCTGATCTGCTGTCTAAGCGTCGCTCTCGCTCAGTTGCTCGTCCTCGTCAGTTGGCGATGGCGCTGGCAAAAGAGCTGACTAATCATAGCTTGCCGGAAATTGGTGATGCGTTTGGTGGTCGTGACCACACCACTGTACTGCATGCTTGTCGCAAGATTGAGCAGCTACGTGAAGAGAGCCACGATATTAAAGAAGATTACTCTAACTTGATTCGCACCCTGTCTTCTTAATCGGTTAGAATGACAGTATTCCAAGCAAATCATTAATTGAGCTGACAGCGTAAAGAGCCAAGCATGAAATTTACTATTGAACGTAGTCATTTAATCAAACCGCTACAACAGGTTTCGGGCGCATTAGGTGGTCGACCAACCCTACCAATTCTGGGTAACCTACTGCTTAAAGTAGAAGATAACGTGTTATCCATGACCGCGACCGATTTGGAAGTGGAATTGGTGAGCAAAGTGACTCTAGAAGGGGATTTTGAAGCGGGCAGCATTACCGTTCCTTCTCGTAAGTTTCTTGATATCTGTCGTGGTCTACCTGATGACTCCATCATTACCTTCGTATTAGAAGGCGATCGCGTACAGGTACGTTCTGGTCGTAGCCGTTTCTCACTGGCAACACTTCCTGCAAACGATTTCCCAAACATTGAAGATTGGCAGAGTGAAGTAGAAGTTTCACTAACTCAGTCTGATCTACGTACGCTGATTGAAAAAACACAATTCTCGATGGCGAACCAAGACGTTCGTTACTACCTAAACGGCATGTTGTTTGAAATCGACGGTACGACGCTACGCAGCGTGGCAACCGATGGTCACCGTATGGCAGTATCTCAAACTCAGCTCGGTGCAGATTTTGCGCAAAAGCAAATTATCGTGCCTCGCAAGGGGGTACAAGAGCTTGTTAAACTGATGGATGCGCCAGAACAGCCTGTCGTACTACAAATTGGCAGCTCAAATGTACGTGCAGAAGTGAACAACTTTATCTTCACTTCTAAGCTGGTTGATGGTCGTTTCCCTGATTATCGCCGCGTATTGCCGCAAAGCACCAACAAAACGCTAGAAGCAAGTTGTGATGAGTTACGTCAAGCCTTCTCACGTGCTGCGATTCTTTCTAACGAAAAATTCCGTGGCGTTCGTGTGAATCTTGCGGGTAGTGAAATGCGCATTACTGCTAACAACCCAGAGCAAGAAGAAGCAGAAGAAATGCTAGACGTGACCTTTGAAGGTGACGCTATTGAGATCGGCTTCAACGTTAGCTACGTGCTTGATGTGCTTAATACACTGCGTTGCGATAACGTACGTGTGTCGATGTCAGATGCGAACGCAAGTGCGTTGATTGAAAACGCAGACGACGACAGTGCCATGTACGTGGTGATGCCAATTCGTCTATAAGCCATCTGAATGCCACTTTCTCGCCTCATCATTCAGCAGTTTCGAAACATTAAAGCCTGTGATATTGACCTATCAGCAGGCTTTAACTTTCTTATTGGGCCGAACGGCAGCGGTAAAACCAGTGTTCTCGAAGCGATTTATTTGCTCGGACACGGACGCTCTTTCAAGAGTTCGCTGACGGGGCGAGTTATCCAAAATGAGTGTGACGAACTGTTTGTTCATGGTCGTTTTTTGAACTCGGATCAATTTGAGCTACCTATCGGCATTAATAAGCAGCGTGATGGCTCAACAGAGGTTAAAATAGGCGGTCAATCTGGGCAAAAACTGGCACAACTCGCACAAGTTTTACCTTTGCAGTTGATACATCCGGAAGGGTTTGATCTACTAACGGATGGTCCAAAGCATCGTCGTGCATTCATCGATTGGGGTGTGTTTCACACCGAGCCTGCTTTTTATGATGCATGGGGGCGTTTCAAGCGTCTTAACAAGCAACGCAATGCACTGCTTAAAACCGCTAGAAGTTATCGTGAACTCAGTTATTGGGATCAAGAGATGGCGCGTTTGGCTGAAAACATCAGTCAATGGCGAGCGCTGTACATCGAACAGATGAAAAGCGTAGCGGAAACCATCTGTCAGACATTTTTGCCAGAATTTGAGATCCAATTAAAGTATTATCGTGGATGGGACAAAGATACCCCTTATCATGAGATACTAGAAAAAAATTTCGAGCGTGATCAGTCGTTGGGCTACACCTTTAGCGGTCCGAATAAGGCTGATCTGCGCATTAAAGTGAACGGAACGCCCGTTGAGGATGTTTTGTCACGCGGTCAATTAAAACTCATGGTGTGTGCATTGCGTGTCGCGCAGGGACAACACCTTACCGAAATGACCGGAAAACAATGTATTTACCTAATTGACGACTTTGCGTCGGAATTAGACAGCCAACGTCGCAAGCGTCTTGCTGACTGCTTGAAAGAGACGGGCGCACAAGTATTTGTAAGCTCTATCACTGAAAGCCAAATCGCCGATATGTTGGACGATACGGGCAAATTGTTTCATGTGGAACATGGCAGGATAGAGTAAAACTAGAAGAGAGAAACTCATGTCTGAAAATTACGATTCATCGAGTATTAAGGTACTGAAGGGTCTGGATGCGGTACGTAAGCGTCCAGGTATGTACATCGGCGACACGGACGACGGCACTGGTCTTCACCACATGGTCTTCGAGGTGGTGGATAACTCAATTGATGAAGCGTTGGCAGGTCACTGTAAAGACATCGTTGTGACAATTCATGAGGACAACTCGGTTTCAGTTACGGATGATGGTCGTGGCATTCCAACAGAAATGCACCCAGAAGAAAAAGTATCTGCTGCAGAAGTTATCATGACGGTACTTCATGCTGGTGGTAAGTTCGATGATAACTCATACAAAGTATCAGGCGGTCTACACGGCGTAGGTGTTTCAGTAGTAAACGCACTGTCTGAGAAAGTGGTTCTGACTATCCACCGCGGCGGTCATATCCATACGCAAACTTACCATCATGGTGAGCCTCAAGCGCCACTAGCAGTAATTGGTGATACTGACCAAACTGGTACACAAATCCGTTTCTGGCCAAGTGCAGAAACATTCTCGAACACAGAATTTCACTACGACATCCTAGCGAAG
Organism: Vibrio sp. NFR; assembly: GCF_027587095.1. NCBI lineage: Bacteria > Pseudomonadati > Pseudomonadota > Gammaproteobacteria > Vibrionales > Vibrionaceae > Vibrio > Vibrio sp. NFR. The sequence goes on along the minus strand of NZ_JAPPTN010000019.1, from coordinate 20,936 downwards.
CGTCTACGTGAACTTTCTTTCCTGAACTCTGGTGTTTCAATCAAACTGGTTGATGAGCGCGAAGCAGACAAGAGCGACCACTTCATGTTTGAAGGTGGTATCCAAGCGTTTGTTGAGCACCTAAACACCAACAAAACACCAATCATCGAGAAAATCTTCCACTTCGACTTTGAGCGCGAAGATGGTATCTCGGTAGAAGTGGCGATGCAGTGGAATGACGGTTTCCAAGAGAACATCTACTGTTTCACTAACAACATCCCACAACGCGACGGTGGTACTCACCTTGCCGGTTTCCGTGCAGCGCTAACGCGTACACTGAACTCTTTCATGGACAAAGAAGGCTTCTCTAAGAAAGCGAAAACAGCAACTTCTGGTGATGATGCGCGTGAAGGTCTAACTGCGGTTGTTTCGGTTAAAGTGCCTGATCCTAAGTTCTCAAGCCAAACTAAAGACAAACTGGTTTCTTCTGAAGTGAAGTCAGCGGTTGAATCAGCAATGGGTGAGAAACTGTCTGAGTTCCTAATTGAGAACCCGGCAGAAGCGAAGATGGTTTGTTCGAAAATCATCGATGCAGCTCGTGCTCGTGAAGCGGCGCGTAAAGCTCGTGAAATGACTCGTCGTAAAGGCGCACTAGACCTAGCTGGTCTGCCAGGCAAACTTGCAGACTGTCAGGAAAAAGATCCAGCACTCTCTGAACTATACATAGTGGAGGGTGATTCGGCAGGCGGCTCCGCAAAACAAGGCCGTAACCGTAAGAACCAAGCAATCCTACCGTTAAAAGGTAAGATTCTTAACGTAGAAAAAGCGCGTTTCGACAAGATGCTTTCTTCTCAAGAAGTAGCAACGCTGATCACGGCACTAGGCTGTGGTATCGGTCGTGACGAGTACAACCCGGACAAACTGCGTTACCACAACATCATCATCATGACCGATGCTGACGTCGATGGTTCGCACATCCGTACGCTACTGTTGACCTTCTTCTACCGTCAAATGCCAGAGCTTATCGAGCGTGGCTATGTGTACATTGCTCAGCCACCGCTTTACAAAGTGAAGAAAGGCAAACAAGAGCAGTACATCAAAGACGAAGATGCGATGAACCAATACCAAGTTGCTTTGGCACTTGATAACGCATCGCTACACGTAAACGCAGAAGCACCAGCATTGGCAGGCGAAGCGCTAGAGAAGCTAGTTCAGCAATACAACGCTGGTATCAAGCTAGCGGATCGCATGAGCCGCCGCTACCCAAGCGCGCTAGTTCATGAGCTAATCTACACGCCGCGTCTAACGGCAGAGCAATGTCATGATGCTGCAACAGTAGAAGCGTGGACAAAGCAGCTTGTTGAGCAGCTAAACGCGAAAGAAGTAGGCGCAAGCCAATACAGCTTCGAAGTTGAGCAACACGAAGAGCTAGGTCTAAACCTACCTAAGATCATCGTACGTACTCACGGTGTGACTCACGACTACGCACTAAGCATCGACCTATTGAACTCGAAAGAGTACGGCAAGCTAGCGGATCTATCTGAAGCGCTAGACGGTCTGCTAGAAGAAGGCGCTTACATCAAGCGTGGTGAGCGTACTCAGCCAGTATCAAGCTTTGCATCGGCACTTGAGTGGCTAATCAAAGAGTCGCGTCGTGGTCTAAGCCTACAGCGCTACAAAGGTCTAGGTGAGATGAACCCAGATCAGCTTTGGGAAACCACAATGGACCCAGAGACACGTCGCATGATGCAAGTAACCATTGAAGATGCGGTAGGCGCAGACCAATTGTTCACAACGCTAATGGGTGACCAAGTTGAGCCGCGTCGTAACTTCATCGAAGAGAACGCGCTGAAAGTAGCAAACCTAGACGTTTAGACTATTTTTCCTTTGCTGGATATGCTGATGTCGTTGTCGAAGGTGCTCACATACACTTGTATGCTGCGCGCCTTCTCCTAGAACTAAGCTATCCCCCTGCGGAAAAACGAATCTAAATTTCTTTTGATAGAATTTTAAAAGCACTGCCTTCGGGTGGTGCTTTTTTATTGAGTAAGAGAAACCAGATAAAAGAAACGAGACACAAGAATAGGCTGCACTCTATGGAGGCGGGGAAGCTTGGCTTTGAAACTCTACATTTAAGGAAAGAGTGGATATAAGTGGCGCTTTTCATTATTAGTATGTTAGGACGTCATCTTCGAGAGGGAGGAACGACCGAGTCGGGGATCTAAAATATTTTCACCGTAGCCCTTGAAAGCCCATTTTTCGACCTTATATCTAGTTATGAAGAGGGATGGCTGACTTGCTCAACAAGAGAAGAACAGCGCCTCTGGAATCGCTAAACGAGATCGCTCAAGAGAGGATACTCAGTATTAGCACACAACTTGACCCTAGATTCGACATCATGTCCCCGCACCTAAAAAGTAGGTCAGAGGAATGAATCATCGGATCCTTAGCTTGGCGTTTTCTTGCATAAATGCGCCATGTGGATGACCCTCATCTGGGCTAAGACTATTGCTTAAAAGAGGATAGATTATGCGTAATGTAGATTTCTCACCACTATACCGTAATGCAATTGGCTTCGACCGTCTGTTTAACCTGATGGAAGCAAGCTCTGCGAAAAACACTTCTGGCGGCTACCCTCCATACAACATCGAGCAAAAAGACGAGCACAACTATCGTATTACTATGGCAGTCGCAGGTTTTGCTGAAGATCAGCTCGATTTGACTCAAAACGAAAACATGTTGATTGTGAAGGGCGAGCGTAAAGCAGAAGAAGGTAAAAACTACGTTTACCAAGGTATTGCGGAGCGCGATTTTGAACGTAAATTCCAACTTGCGGATTACGTAAAAGTCGTTGGTGCATCAATGGAAAACGGTCTACTTCATATCGATTTGGTTCGTGAAATTCCAGAAGCGATGCAACCACGTAAGATTGCTATCGGTGGCAACAACCTGATTGAAAACAGCTAATCAGCTAAAGACACTTCAGTTAACCACACGGTTATAGAATGAGAAAGAGCGCCTTCCATATGGACAAGGGCGCTCTTTTTAGTTTGGGGCTTTCAAAGCCACTATTTCAAAGCAGTAATTTCAAAGAGAAGAACGGCTGAGTTTTATCGGTCTATTTACCTTCGCGGTAAGCCTTTTCCACTTCTTCTGCGATAATCGCAATGCCTTTTTGCATCATCTCATCGTCTTGAACGTAGTTCATACGCAAGCATTGGTGTGCATGATTCCACTCGTCCTTCTGACCAATAAAGAAGTATTCTCCCGGAACAATCAAAACCCCACGCGCTTTCAAGCGTTGGTACAGTTCCATTGTCGTAATTGGCAGTTCATCAAACCATAGCCACAAGAAGATAGCACCTTCCGGTTTGTGAATGCGGAATCGCTCATCGGTAATCGCTTCTTGGAGCAGTTCAACCGCACGTTGCGACTTCTGTTTGTAGAACGGCTTAATCACCTCTGAGCTCAGTTTAAGCAGATCGCCTTTACCTATGATGTGGTTTGCCAACGCAGGACCAACACTGCCCGGTGCTAGGCTGATGATGCCGTTCATATTGGTTAATGCTTGAGTGATTTCTTCACTCGCAATCACAATCCCACAACGCACGCCCGGTAAACCAAGCTTAGATAGGCTCATGCACAGGATGGTGTTTTCATTCCAGAACGGCTCGACATCTTCAAAGATGATATTTGGGAACGGCAGACCGTAGGCGTTATCGATGATTAGCGGAATGTTGTTCTCACGTGCTAGTTTGTCCAGTTTACGTACTTCTTCGTCTGTCAGTACGTTACCTGTTGGATTGGTTGGGCGAGACGCGCAGATTGCCGCAACAGAGTCATCGACGGTGAGCTGCTCAAAATCAACGTGGTATTTAAACAGACCGTTATCTAACAGCTCGATTTCTGGATGGTAAGAGACAAAGATATCTTCATCAATACCTGCGTCACCATAACCGATGTACTCAGGCGCGATAGGCAGTAGCACCTTCTTATGCGAACCGTCTGGCTGTTTACCTGCTAACAAGTTGAACAAGTAGAAAAAGCCACTTTGGCTGCCGTTAGTTAGGCTGATGTTTTTCTCGGAAATATCCCAGCCATAAGTTTCACGGAATAACTGAGCCAACGCTTTAACGAACGCGTCTTTGCCTTGCGGACCATCATAGTTGGCGAGGGCGGCGACGAGCTCCCCACTGGCGAGCATTTCCTCACTGGCTTGGCGAAAGTAATCGAGCATGGCAGGAATGGCGGCTGGGTTACCTCCACCGAGCATGATGGCACCTGGTGTGCGCAGACCATCATTCAAATCGTCCATTAACTGCGTGATACCTGAATACTGATTAAATTTTTCACCAAACTTAGAGAACTGCATTTGTCGTTATACCTAATTCATTGTGATTGCTTTGTGTATGTTTGTGCCGATGTTTTATCGGCTTATCGAGTAATCCTTGACCTTACCTCAATGCGTAATTAACGCAAAGTGTGAATTAAGCCGAAAAAGAAAAAAGTGTGTCATCAGACCAGAGGTACGAGATAAAAAGGCAAAAAGAGCAATAAAAAAGGGAAGCTTATGCTTCCCTTGCTGGTGGAGAGAGTATGACTTACTCACCGGTGTAAACAATCAGCACCTTATCGTCTTGGTATTGGCGTTCGAACGCGTAGTAACCTTCTTGATTGCGAGTGATGTGCTTACCTTGAGCAACCGCTGGGTGGCGTTTACGGAATTCACCCAACTTTTGCCAATGTTGCAGTAGATCTTCACGCTCGCCATGAATCTTATCCCATGGCATATCTGAGCGTGTGCCTTGGTGAGCATCTGAACCAGTAATGCCAAAATCACGAGCTATCTCATCACCGTAATAGATCTGTACTGCACCTGGAGCCAGCATCAGTGCATTTGCGGCACGAGCTTGGTCATCAAAGCTGCGGCTGCGTGCTGACCAAAACAGCTGTGTATCGTGTGAAGATAGGTAGCTCAATACGTTGAACTCAGGATCGGTATTGATGCGCTCTGCATAGCGGCGGTAATCATTATCAAGTTGAGCGAAACACTTCAGCGCTTTTGGCGCTACGTCAGATTGGAACTCGAAGTTGATGATGGAATCGAAGCCGTTATCGAAATACGGGCTCTTCACCACGCTGTGTGCCCACACTTCACCCGTCATCCAGAAAGGTAGATCATCCAAAGCTTTGTCCGGGTTGTTTTGCTTCCACTGGGCAAGCGCTTGGGTGGTACTGGCTTTCAACTCTGCCCACGCTTCCATTTCAACGTGTTTAGCGGTGTCGACACGGAAGCCATCAATGCCATAGTCGCGCACCCAATCGGATAACCACGTAATCAGATGTTCACGTGGGGTTTGTAGCTCATCTTGCGCATTGGTGTTTTTATTGCGGAAGAAGTTTGGGAGTCCGGTTTTCTGAGTCGATTCGGTTTTTAGATCCGGTAGGTAGTTCAAAGACATGGTGATGTCGTTGTAGCCCGGAGCATCGTAGTCACCAATGTCGGTACGGATCCAATCTTTGCCCCACCATTTATCCCACGCTTCGCTATCACCGTATTTGATGTAGTCGTTGAAGCTATGCCAGCTTTGTCCTGATTTTGGTTGCCAGTCGGTCCATTTTTCACCGAGGACTTCTTTGGCTTCTTGGTCATCAAGGTAAAGCTGACCAAATCCGAATTCCTGCATGTCTGCTAATGTCGCGTAACCTGTGTGGTTCAAGACTACATCCCAAATCACGCGAATGCCTTTCTTGTGGGCAGTATCGACGAAGGTTCTGAGTTCATCTTCGGTACCCATGTTGGCATCAAGCTTGGTCCAATCTTGGTGATAATAGCCGTGGTAGCCATAGTGCTTAAAGTCGCCTTTATCGCCGCCGCCAACCCAGCCGTGGATCTGTTCCAGTGGTGAAGTTATCCAGATAGCATTCACACCAAGTGATTCGATGTAATCGAGTTTTTTCGTTAGACCCGCTAAGTCACCACCGTGGAAGGTACCAATCTCATATTTTCCGTCTTTGCTACGACCGTAGCTGTTGTCGTTGTCTGGGTTGCCATTGTAGAAGCGGTCAGTCATGACGAAGTACACCGTTGCGTTATCCCAACTGAACGGTTTATCGACTTGCTGTTCAACTTCTTCTAGCAGCAATAGACCTTGGCTCATAGGACCCGGTTGCATGGTGACGCTGCCATTGGCGACTGTGGCTTCTTGTCCGGTTAAGGCATCACGAACGACAGTGCCATCATTAAAGGTTTGAGCAACATTGATGGTTTTTGGCGTGTCAGTTGCGACAGGGCAAGAGTAGGTGATGTCCTGACTCTGCTTTGGTTTGATTTTGACCGTCAGCTCATTGGTGGTTGGGTTGAGCGTAAATTGATAGGTATTGGCTTTGAAAATGCGCAGCGGCATTTGTGCATCAGTGGCGCAGTTATCCATTTTTAATGGACGATTGAACTTGATGCGATCTTCTTCTGCTAGGGCAAAGCTACTGCCGCAGCTTTGCTTGCTGTCAGCAATGGTAAAGGTATAACTGCCTTTTTCGAGTTTTTGCTCGGCGATAAGTAAGCCTTGTGAGTTTTCTTCAAAAACAGAGGTGTCATCACCAACGCTTAATACGATGGCATTTTCTGGAATCTGGCTGCAGGCGCTCAGTAGACCTATAGAGAGTGCGAGAATTGTTTTTTTCATTGTGTCCTTCCCCCGAATAAACAGTCCAGTTATAGCAAAACTGTGCCTCTACAATCCGAGCTCTACACCAACAAGTTAAACGCGTCTCACCCTACAAATTTTAGTCTTGTTCACAAAATGAATAATAAGCGTCACCTTCATCGGTTTGAAGGCAACAAAAAAGGGAAGCATCTGCTTCCCTTTTAGTTATTTCTTAATCACTTCGAAGAGTAATGAATTACTTTTGAAGCAAAGAAATGTCTGCGATCTGTAGGAACAGGTTACGCAGGTTGTTCAGTAGTGTCAGACGGTTCTTCTTAAGTGCTTCGTCGTCTGCCATTACCATTACGTTATCAAAGAACGCGTCAACTGGTTCACGTAGGTCAGCTAGTTTGCTTAGGGCTTCTTGGTAGTTACCTGTAGCAAATGCTGGCTCTAGCGCTTCTGTCATTACTTCAACGCTTTCTGCTAGTGCTTTCTCTGCGTCTTCTTGTAGAAGTGCTAGGTCGATGTCTGCTGCTAGTTCGCCGTCGAATTTCGCTAGGATGTTACCTACACGTTTGTTCGCTGCTGCTAGAGACTCTGCCGCTTCCAGTTCACGGAAGTGAGAAACCGCTTTAACTCGTTGGTCGAAGTCTGCTGGTTTCGTCGGACGACGAGCTAGAACCGCTTGAATGATGTCTACGCTGAAGCCTTCGTCTTGGTACCAAGCACGGAAACGACCAAGCATGAACTCGATAACGTCTTGTTCAACGTTGTCGTTAGTTAGGCGATCGCCAAATAGTGACTTCGCTTTCGCTACTAGGTCTACAAGATCTAGGTTGTAGCCGTATTCAACGATGATACGTAGTACACCTAGAGATGCGCGGCGCAGTGCGAATGGGTCGCTGCCTTTAGGCGCTTGACCAATACCGAAGATACCTACGATAGTGTCTAGCTTGTCTGCCATTGCAACTGCAGTTGAAACGCCGTTAGATGGCAGTTCATCACCTGCGAAACGAGGCATGTATTGCTCGTTCAGTGCTACTGCAACTTCTTCTGCTTCACCGTCGTGGCGAGCGTAGTGCATACCCATAACACCTTGAGTATCCGTGAATTCGAATACCATTGAGGTCATTAGGTCACATTTTGCTAGTAGACCAGCACGCTTTGATTTCTCAACGTCAGTACCGATTTGTTCAGCAATGTAGCCAGCAAGCTCTGTGATGCGGTCTGTTTTGTCTTTGATCGTACCCAGTTGCTTTTGGAAGATCGCTTGTTCTAGTTCTGGCAGACGGTCGATAAGCGGACGCTTACGGTCTGTGTTGAAGAAGAACTCTGCGTCAGCAAGACGAGGGCGAACTACTTTCTCGTTACCTTCGATTACGTAACGAGGCTCTTTTGATTCGATGTTCGATACGAAGATGAAGTTAGGTAGTAGCTTCTTGTTTTCGTCATAAACAGGGAAGTACTTCTGGTCACCTTTCATGGTGTAAACCAACGCTTCAGAAGGCACTTTTAGGAACTCTTCTTCGAACTTCGCTGTTAGTACTACTGGCCATTCAACCAGAGACGTTACTTCTTCTACTAGGTCATCTTCTAGGTCAGCGATACCGCCAACCGCTGCTGCTGCTTTTTGTGCGTCAGCTAGGATGATTGCTTTACGCGCTTCGTAATCTGCCATTACTTTACCGCGCTCTTCTAAGATCGCAGGGTATTGTTCAGCAGAATCGATAGTGAACTCTTGCTCACCCATGAAGCGGTGACCACGGATAGTGCGGTCTGAAGCGACACCAAGGATCTCGCCTTCGATTAGGTCGCTGCCCATTAGCATGGTTAGCGTCTTAACTGGACGGATAAATTGAGTCGTTTTGTTACCCCAGCGCATTGGTTTTGCGATAGGTAGGTTTGCTAGTGCTTTCGCTGCAAGTTCAACTACGATCTCAGACGTTGGCTGACCTTTCACTTCTTGTTTGAACAGTAGCCATTCACCTTTGTCGGTTACCATGCGCTCTGCTTGGTCAACCGTGATGCCACAACCGCGTGCCCAGCCTTGAGCCGCTTTTGTTGGGTTGCCTTCCGCGTCAAACGCTGCAGAAACCGCAGGACCACGTTTTTCAACAACTTTGTCAGACTGGCTGTCTGCTAGTGCTGCTACTTTAAGTGCAAGACGACGAGGTGCCGCGAACCATTTCACGCCTTCATGAGCAAGCTCAGCGCCTTTTAGTTCTGCTTCGAAGTTTGCTGCGAATGCTTCAGCTAGAGTGCGAAGTTGCGTTGGTGGTAGCTCTTCTGTACCTAGCTCGATTAGAAATTCTTTTGCCATGTTACTCTACCCCTTACGCTTGTTCTTTCTTACACATTGGGAAGCCAAGAGCTTCACGCGATGCGTAGTATGCTTCTGCAACTGCTTTCGTCAGGTTGCGGATGCGTAGGATGTAACGTTGGCGTTCAGTTACTGAGATCGCTTTACGTGCGTCTAGTAGGTTGAATGCATGACCAGCTTTTAGGATACGCTCATAAGCAGGTAGTGGCAGTGGCTTTTCAAGCTCAAGCAGTTCTTTACACTCTTTCTCACACTGTTCGAAGAAACCAAATAGGAAGTCAACGTCTGCGTGCTCGAAGTTGTAAGTCGATTGCTCTACTTCGTTTTGGTGGAAGATGTCACCGTAAGTCACTTTGCTGCCGTCTGGTGCGATGTTCCAAACTAGGTCGTAAACAGAGTCTACTTCTTGGATGTACATTGCTAGACGTTCGATACCGTAAGTGATCTCACCAGTTACTGGCTTACACTCAAGACCGCCAACTTGTTGGAAGTAAGTAAACTGAGTCACTTCCATGCCGTTTAGCCAAACTTCCCAGCCTAGACCCCATGCGCCTAGTGTTGGGTTTTCCCAGTTGTCTTCTACGAAACGGATATCGTGAACAAGTGGGTCAATACCAAGAACTTCTAGAGAACCTAGGTACAACTCTTGGATATTGTCTGGTGATGGTTTTAGCGCTACTTGGAATTGGTAGTAGTGCTGTAGACGGTTAGGGTTTTCACCGTAACGACCATCGGTAGGACGACGTGAAGGTTGTACGTAAGCTGTAGACATTGGCTCTGGGCCAAGTGCTCGTAGACATGTCATTGGATGAGAGGTACCCGCACCCACTTCCATATCTAGCGGTTGAACAATGGTACAACCATTTTGAGCCCAATAATCCTGCAGCGCGAGGATCATTCCCTGGAAGGTTTTGATATCGTATTTTTGCATAAGTCAGGTTCGCGCGATTCTCTTATTACTTGTGAATTCGTCTCTTTTGCTGGGTTTTATAGCCTCAACAATAGCGATTCAAAGTAATTACGGTTGAATAAAATAACAATCAAGTATACCCAGATATTGAGCATGGGAGTAGAGCTAATCTTGATTAATTCGTGGGCAATTTTCTCCTTTAATGGATTTTTACCGCTTTATCTGCTGAATTTTTCCTAAAAGGGAGTTTTCACTGGCTTTCACTCTTGAGGTGATGAGCAAAGGTGGCTAGAATTGCGCCTGTCTTTGGGGAGTAGCTTACTCGATGAAATGCCTATTTCATCTGGTTCGTTCGTCAACATAATTGGTGCAAAATCACCATGGCGTTCGAGACTCATCAACCCGATGAGTTTAGCAAGACCTTAGACAAATCATCATGAACCGGGGTGGGGCGTGAGATTTGTCTTAGGTTAAAAATAATTATCCCGCCCCAATGAGCATGTCGTGAGCGTTTTAGCTATTTCAATTACTACTGTAGCGTTAGCAGAAATTGGCGATAAGACCCAATTGCTATCTCTATTACTTGCCAGTCGTTACCGCAAGCCAATCCCTATTATTGCCGCAATCTTTTTGGCAACCATTGCCAACCACGCTTTGGCTGCATGGTTAGGTGTGGTTGTGGCAGATTACCTTTCGCCTGAGGTTTTAAAATGGGTGCTGGTGGTTAGTTTTGTCGCCATGGCGGCTTGGGTGCTGATCCCAGATAAACTGGATGATGACGAACAGATCTCCAACCGTGGTCCATTCATTGCGAGTTTTATTGCTTTCTTCGTTGCGGAGATTGGCGACAAGACTCAGATTGCAACTTCTATCTTGGGTGCGCAATACGCAGATGCATTGAGTTGGGTGATTCTTGGTACCACGATCGGCATGTTGCTTGCCAATGTTCCCGTGGTTTTAATCGGCAAGCTATCGGCGGATAAGATGCCTTTAGGATTGATTCGTAAGGTGACCGCTTTCCTATTTATTGCCCTTGCTATTGGTGCAGCATTTTTCTGATCATCTTAAAGATAAATCGTGTTAATTATCAATAACTAGTGAAATTATGCATGAGTTCAAACTCTGGTTCAAAATCATTCAGGACCGTGACGGATGACATATTAGTGTCATACTTGTCATGGTACTTTAATGGTGTGAATGATAGCGAGAGGGCAAGGTTATGCTTACACGTTACATGGGGATGACCCCAAAGAGTCAGAGTTATTTATTCACCTTTGGTTTAGCGCTGTGCTTATTGGCAATGGTGTTGACCGATATGTGGTTGCCGATTGTTGCAGGGACCTTCATCCTTACTGGTCTAACAGTAGAGGCTTGGATTCGGGTCGCGCATATTATTCCGATGCATGAAGAGATGCGTGCAATGAGAAAGCAACTGAACAAGCTACAATCTGAAGTTCGCACACTAGAATACGATGAATAAACAAACGGCAGCCAATTGGGCTGCCGTTTTTGATCTTGCTGAGATTATTCCAAACCTTTCTTGATCAGGTACTGGTATGGAAGCTGTTCCGTTTGTGCCGCAATCAGCTGGTGATCCATAAATCGACAGAAACTCGGGATATCTCGAGTTGTGGATGGGTCGTCTGCTTTAACTAGCAATACCTCACCATCTTGCATGTTTCGAATTGTCTTCCTGACCATCATCACTGGCTCTGGGCAGCGTAATCCTTCCGCCTCTAATGTCTTGGTCGCCAGTTCAGGATTAAAGCTCATAGTGTGATTCTCGTAACTAACTGAGCGTTGAATTTTACTTTCGTTGAAAAAATATTCAATAACCACTTGGCAAACCGAATTTTTTGATTTACCTTAAATTAACAATTTGGTAACAACTGGCAAGGAGAGACGATGTTAACAGCGTTAGACAGACTAACCATCTATTCGGTTTTATGTTTTATCTCGTTCTGTGCATTGGTACTTAGGACGCCAGGTGAAACCTCATTGATGCCTCTTGTAGGCATGAGTGCAACGATTATTGGGATTTGGATTGAGATGCACAAATGGTCAGGTGCATCAGAGCAAGAAAATTAGCGCTTCTTGCTGTAATCGGAACCTATTGATATACCGCTCACCAAGTTTAACGACACTTCATTCCGACACTATCCCCATTTTTCTTGGGCTTCCCCGCTGAAAGGCGGGATTTTTTTTGCCTGAAGAGTACAATTTACCTAAATCCTCTACATGTTAAGTGGCAAATCGTGGAATTAGAAGACATCTATCGTCGAGACCTGAATTTATTGGTCGCATTACGTGTGCTGATTGAAGAGAGCAGTGTCAGTAAAGCAGCAACTCGCCTCAATTTAAGCCAATCGGCAATGAGTCGTGTGCTAGGGCGTTTACGTGATCTGCTTGGTGACCCACTGTTTACTCGTCAAGGTCAGCACTTGATCCCAACTCAAAAAGCGTTAGAAATTGATCGCTCTTTGGGTGAGCCTTTGGAGTCACTACGCCAATTGCTTTCTCCACGTGAGTTTGATCCACGCAGTTGCGATCAGACGTTTAATATCGCGACAACTGATTACGCGATGCAAACCATTCTGCCCTTCGCGTTGCCGCGTATCTATCAAGAAGCACCGAATGTGTCGTTTAACTTCTTGCCGCTGCAACACGACCGCTTATCTGATCAATTAACATATGAAGGCGCGGACTTAGCGATTTGTCGTCCAACAGGTCCAGTGGAGCCATTACGCAGTGAAGTGTTAGGGCGAGTTGGTGTGTTGTGTATGCTATCTAAGCAGCACCCGCTAGCTGAGAAAGAGATGAGTCTGGATGATTATCTCAGTCATCCGCATGCCATGATTGCCATTAGTGATGGGGTTAAAGCGCTGATTGAACAAGCGCTGGTGGAGAAGCCGCAACGTCAGATGGTATTACGCGCTTATCACTTGGAAGCGGCGCTGGCGATCGTTGATACTCTGCCAATTATTATTACCGTGCCTGCCGATTTAGCGTACTTGGTTGCTGATCGCTATGACTTAGTAGTGAAGCCATTACCATTCCAATTCACGCCGTTTGAATATTCGATGATTTGGCACGCACGTTGCGAACACTCTCCCGCTCAAGAATGGTTGCGTGCAGTAGTTCGTGAAGAATGTAGTCGTCTTATTGCTAAACGAATTGAAGATATGGGGTTGGACTGATTTTTCCAAAAATCGAAATAGCAAAAAGCCGGGCAATGACCCGGCTTTGTTTATTCTATCGAAGAGTTAACGCTTATAACTTGATAACCACACGACCAGTTACTTGACCGTTTGTGATGTCTTCAGCGTATTTTGGTGCTTCTGCTAGCTCTACTTCAGTACAAGCTTGCTCGAAGTAGCTGTCTGGTAGTAGTTCTACCAATTTTTCCCATGCTGCAGTACGTTTTTCAAATGGGCATGAAACAGAATCCACACCTTGTAGACGAACGTTACGTAGAATGAATGGCATCACTGTCGTCGGTAGATCGAAGCCACCTGCAAGACCACAAGCTGCGACTGCACTGTTGTAATCCATTTGCGCCAATACTTTTGCTAGCACTTTGCTGCCTACGGTATCAACCGCACCTGCCCATACTTGCTTTTCAAGCGGACGTGCTGGTTCTTCAAACTCAACACGGTCGATGATGCGGCTAGCTCCTAGCTTTTCTAGTAGCGGACCATTTTTTTCAACACGACCTGTCACGGCTGCCACTTTGTAGCCAAGCTGTGCTAGAAGCGTCACAGCTACTGAGCCTACACCGCCACTTGCGCCGGTTACTAGGATTTCACCATTTTCAGGTTTGATGCCTGCATCAAGCAGTGCTTGAACACACAGCATGCCAGTGAAACCAGCAGTACCAACCATCATGGCTTTCTTGCTGTCCAGACCTTTTGGTAGTGGTACTAGCCAATCTGCTTTTAGACGAGCACGTTGAGACATACCGCCCCAATGGTTTTCACCCACACCCCAACCAGTAAGAACAACTTTGTCGCCTGCTTGGTAGCGGTCGTCTTCTGAGCTTACTACCGTACCTGCTAGGTCAATACCCGGCACCATCGGGAAGTTACGGATGATTTTACCTTTACCTGTAATTGCAAGACCGTCTTTGTAGTTCAACGATGAGTAATCAACGTCAATCAGAACGTCGCCTTCAGGCAGTTGTGTTTCATCGATTTTCTCGATGCTAGCGATAGTACGTTTGTCTTCTTGATTTAGAACTAGAGCATTAAACATAAGGTTCTCCGATTGTGCGGTAGCGTGACTCGGGTCACATGCAGCAAGATATCAACTGCTGCTAAGTGTATGTCTTCTTTGTCTATGAATAAAATGAAACTTGAGCATTTAATGTATGCTTTTTGTGCATGTAAGCAATGTTTAGCGTAAAACAAAGGGCGACATCAGATGTCGCCCTTAAGTGTAATACTAAAAAATTTCAGTATTGGTTCATTTGCTCGTGACTGTTGAATTGATCACTACAACCTAGCGTTTCTTAAACAGACTATGGTCGTTCAAATACAGTCGCAATACCCTGACCTAAACCAATACACATGGTTGCGAGACCGTATTTCGCATCTTTCGCTTCCATTAGGTTGATTAACGTCGTTGAGATACGTGAGCCAGAACAACCAAGCGGGTGACCCAATGCAATTGCACCACCGTTAAGGTTGACCTTCTCATCCATAACATCAAGCAGACCCAAGTCTTTAGCACATGGTAGAGACTGCGCGGCAAATGCTTCGTTTAGCTCAACCACGTCCATGTCTTCAATTGAAAGACCAGCACGCTTGAGCGCTTTTTGTGTCGCAGGTACTGGACCGTAACCCATGATTGAAGGATCGCAGCCCGCAATGGCCATACCTTTAATGCGTGCTCGAATCTTCAAGCCAAGTTCATTAGCTTTCTCTTCACTCATGATCAACATCGCTGATGCACCATCAGACAGCGCCGATGATGTACCGGCTGTTACTGTACCGTTGGCTGGGTCGAAAACAGGACGAAGTTGAGATAGACCTTCAACGGATGTTTCAGGGCGAATGACTTCATCGTAATCTAGAGTGAACAGCGTGCCGTCAGCCGCATGACCTTCAATTGGTAGGATTTCGTTTTTAAAACGACCCTCTACGGTTGCAGCATGTGCACGAGCATGGGAACGCGCAGCAAACTCGTCTTGTTGCTCACGGCTAATGCCATGCAGCTTACCAAGCATTTCAGCGGTTAAGCCCATCATGCCTGCTGCTTTTGCAACTGTCTTGGACATACCTGGGTGGAAGTCCACGCCGTGGTTCATTGGTACGTGTCCCATGTGCTCAACACCACCAATTAGGCAGATTTCAGCGTCACCTGTCATGATGGCACGTGTACCATCGTGAAGCGCTTGCATTGATGAACCACACAAGCGGTTAACCGTCACGGCGCCAATCTCAATTGGTAGACCAGCAAGTAGCGCCGCATTACGTGCCACGTTAAAGCCTTGTTCTAAGGTTTGTTGTACACAGCCCCAGTAGATATCTTCAATCTCGCTTGGGTTTACTTGTGGGTTACGTGCAAGAATACCTTTCATTAGGCGCGCAGATAGATCTTCTGCTCGCGTATGACGGAAAGCACCACCTTTAGAGCGACCCATTGGAGTACGTAGACAATCGACTACGACAACATTTCTTGTTTGATTAGTCATTTTAGAATCCCTCCTTAGATAGAACCTTGCTGTTGTGCACCGTAAAAGCTTTCACCTTTCGCCGCCATATCAATCAGCATCTGTGGTACTTGGTACATTGCACCGAGCTCTGAGTATTGTTTTGCCATTGCAACAAACTCAGCAATACCTACGCTATCTAGGTAGCGGAATACGCCACCACGGAATGGAGGGAAGCCAAGACCGTAAACCAATGCCATATCCGCTTCTTGTGGAGTGGCAATGATGCCTTCTTGTAGACACAGTACCACTTCGTTGATCATTGGAATCATCATACGTTGAATGATGGTCTGTTCGTCAAAGTCCAGTTTATCGGCACAAACGTCAGCGAGTACCGGTAAGATTTCTTCAGAGAAGGTTTTCTTAGGCTTACCTTTTCTATCAATGGTGTAGCTGTAGAAGCCATTGCCATTCTTCTGGCCGTATTTATCTGCTTCGAACAGCGCATCTATTGCGTCACGACCTTGTTTGCCCATACGTTCAGGGAATCCTTGTGCCATAACGGCTTGTGCGTGGTGAGCAGTATCAATACCAACAACATCGAGCAAGTATGCAGGTCCCATCGGCCAGCCAAACTTACGTTCCATGATTTTGTCGATTTTCGTAAAGTCAGCGCCATCGCGAAGTAGCATGCTGAAGCCACCAAAGTATGGGAACAATACGCGGTTTACAAAGAACCCAGGGCAGTCATTAACGACAATTGGTGATTTGCCCATTTTCGCTGCGTACGCAACAACGCGATTGATGGTTTCATCAGAGGTATGTTCACCACGGATGATCTCAACAAGAGGCATGCGGTGCACTGGGTTGAAAAAGTGCATGCCACAGAAGTTTTCTGGGCGTTTTAGCGATTTTGCCAACAGGTTGATAGGAATTGTCGAGGTGTTTGAGGTAATAACGGTATCGTCACCGACATGCGATTCGACTTCACTCAAAACTGCTGCTTTTACTTTCGGGTTTTCTACTACGGCTTCAACAATCACGTCTGATTCTTCGATGCCTGCGTAATGTAGGCTTGGTGTGATAGACGCTAAAATACCAGCCATCTTAAAGCCATCAATGCGACCACGAGATAAGCGTTTATTTAGCAGCTTAGATGCTTCAGTCATGCCTAAATCGAGTGAAGGTTGCGCGATGTCTTTCATTAACACCGGTACGCCTTTTAATGCAGATTGGTAGGCGATGCCGCCGCCCATAATGCCCGCACCAAGCACAGCCGCACGTTGCGTGTCTTTACTCGCTGACTTCGCTGATTTTTTAGCAAGCCCTTTGATGTATTGGTCGTTGAGGAACAAGCCAACCAGTGATTTTGCTTCTTCAGACTTAGCCAGTTTTACGAAGTGCTTACGTTCAATGTCGAGTGCTTCGTTACGAGCGAAACGAGCGCCTTCTTCAATAGTAATAACGGCTGTCATTGGAGCGGGGTAGTGAGGACCCGCTTTTTGTGCCACCAGACCCTTCGCCATGGTAAAGCTCATCATTGATTCAAGCTTACTTAGCGTTAGAGGTGATGTCTTTTGCTTGCGACGAGCTTGCCAGTCCAACTTCTCGTTGATTGCTGAGGTCAGTGTCTTGAATGCTGACTCGTAAAGTGCGTCGTTATCAACAACCGCATCCAGAAGACCAATCTTTAACGCTTCATCCGCACGACACGCTTTACCTTGAGTGATCACTTCCATTGCGCTGTCGGCGCCAATAACACGTGGCAGACGTACACAACCACCAAAGCCCGGCATGATGCCCAGTTTTGTTTCTGGTAGACCGATGCTGGTGGTCTTGTCACCAATTCGCATATCAGTTGCAAGCACACACTCACAGCCGCCGCCTAACGTGTGGCCTTTTAGTACCGAGATAGTTGGGACAGGTAAGTCTTCCAGCTTATTGAAGATGCTGTTAGCAAATTGTAGCCACTGATCGAGTTCAGCGTCTGTCTTAGCGAAAAGACCTAAGAATTCGGTGATATCAGCGCCAACAATGAACGCGTCTTTATCTGAGGTGAGCATCAAGCCCTTCAGTCCTTGGTGCGCTTTTAGTGCATCAAGGGCTTTGTCGAGTGACTCTAGTGTCGCTAGGTCGAGCTTGTTAACGGATTTTGGAGAGCAGAAGCTTAGTTCTGCAATACCATCTTGTACTTCCTTTACCTGTAGGGTTTTGGCTTGGTAAATCATTGTCTATCTCCATGACATACAATCTTGGATTGTCTGTATACCGATTTGTTGCGGGCTGAGCGCCTGTCGAGCAGCAAATAGATATAGAGGAAAGTCGTTTTATTTATTGTTCTGGTTAGACCAGTGAAGTTAGTTTGGACTTCGGACTGGTTAATTTCAATACATTTTTTAAACAAGTGTTTAACATTGTGCGCTAAGGCAGATCTTATGCGACTCACAATTACCTCTCGTGATAGACTTTAGACAAAGAGAAAAGTGACTTAATCCTATGAATGACCTGCCTTATCTGATTCCTGCTCAGCCTGCTCAATTTGAAGAAGAGATCAAAAAGAGTGTCTTTATTACTTACTTAGCACATACGCCAAGCGTGGAAGCGGCGAAAGCATTCGTTGAGCAGATCAAAACCAAGCATGCTGATGCAAGACACAACTGCTGGGGATTTGTTGCTGGTCGACCAGAAGATTCGATGAAGTGGGGCTTTAGTGATGATGGAGAACCTTCAGGGACAGCAGGTAAACCAATCCTTGCTCAGCTGTCTGGCTCTGGAGTTGGAGAGATTACCGCTGTAGTGACTCGATATTCTGGCGGCATTAAGCTTGGTACAGGTGGTTTGGTCAAAGCCTATGGTGGCGGCGTGCAACAAGCGCTCAAGCTGCTTCAAACAATTGAGAAAAAAATAACCACAAAACTCCGACTAGAGTTAGACTATGGGTTTATGCCTATCGCACAGTCGCTTATGCCCCAGTTTGGTGCGGTTGAAGTGGATGCTGAATACAGCGATCAGGTGGTATTAGTGGTGGAAATTGAGCTACGTGAAGTGAGCGCGTTTACCCAAGTTATCATCAACAAAAGTGGTGCAAAGGCAATTGTCACCCCACTAGACGGACAATAATGAAAAATAGGAAGCCACAGGGACAGCTTCGCTAGTCAATCAATCCATGCAATTTCGTTCAATTATTCGAATCGTCGGGCTATTGCTCGCACTTTTTAGTGTCACAATGCTCGCGCCTGCGCTAGTTGCGCTT
This sequence comes from Vibrio sp. NFR, assembly GCF_027587095.1. Lineage (NCBI taxonomy): Bacteria > Pseudomonadati > Pseudomonadota > Gammaproteobacteria > Vibrionales > Vibrionaceae > Vibrio > Vibrio sp. NFR. Next base: position 2,174 of record NZ_JAPPTN010000019.1, on the reverse strand, counting down.
ATCTATCGAGATGGTGCGGGTGTACCTTTTGTCACGACTTTCTTCGTACTTCTTGTGTGCGGTGGGATCTGTTGGTTCCCAAACCGCAGGCATAAACACGAGCTTAAAGCGCGTGATGGCTTCCTTATTGTTGTTCTTTTCTGGACTGTACTTGGCAGTGCTGGCTCTATCCCTTTTCTGATCTCAGATAACCCCAATGTATCTGTGACTGACGCTTTTTTTGAGTCCTTCTCTGCTTTAACGACAACAGGTGCGACGGTGATCGTCGGGCTCGACGAGTTGCCAAAAGCGATTCTCTTTTATCGCCAACTTCTACAGTGGTTTGGCGGTATGGGTATCATCGTATTGGCGGTAGCCATTCTTCCTGTTCTTGGTATCGGTGGTATGCAGCTGTATAGAGCTGAAATACCAGGACCAGTAAAAGATACTAAGATGACCCCACGTATTGCTGAGACAGCAAAAGCACTGTGGTACATCTACTTGAGTTTGACTATCGCATGTGCCGTAGCATTTTGGCTAGCAGGCATGACGCCGTTTGATGCCATTAGTCATAGCTTCTCCACGATTGCCATCGGTGGTTTCTCTACGCACGATGCCAGCATGGGCTATTTCGATAGTTATGCCATTAACATGATTACCGTTGTCTTCTTGTTAATCTCGGCATGTAACTATTCTTTGCACTTTGCCGCGTTTGCGTCTGGTGGCGTGCATCCTAAATACTATTGGAAAGACCCAGAGTTTCGCGCGTTTATCTTTATTCAAGTGGTTCTGTTCTTGGTTTGCTTCTTATTATTATTGAATCATCACTCGTATGACTCTCCTTATGATGCCTTCGACCAAGCCTTGTTCCAAACTGTGTCAATCTCTACTACTGCAGGTTTTACTACAACCGGCTTTGCTGATTGGCCGTTGTTCTTGCCAGTGTTGTTATTGTTCTCTTCTTTCATCGGTGGTTGTGCTGGTTCGACTGGTGGTGGCATGAAAGTGATCCGTATTCTGCTACTGACTTTACAAGGTGCTCGTGAGCTGAAGCGTTTGGTGCACCCTCGTGCGGTGTACACCATCAAAGTGGGTGGCAGTGCGCTACCGCAGCGTGTTGTTGATGCGGTTTGGGGATTCTTCTCTGCTTACGCGCTCGTATTTGTGGTTTGTATGCTGGGGTTGATTGCGACTGGCATGGATGAGCTAAGTGCGTTCTCGGCGGTAGCTGCGACTCTGAACAACCTCGGTCCTGGCTTAGGGGAAGTAGCACTTCACTTTGGTGATGTTAATGACAAAGCAAAATGGGTATTGATTGTTTCTATGCTGTTTGGTCGTTTGGAAATCTTTACCTTACTTATTTTACTTACGCCGACGTTTTGGCGCAGTTAAGGGGAAATTGTGGCAAAAGCATTATTTCTATATTCTTCCCGAGAAGGGCAGACTAAAAAAATTCTCCACTATATAGATGAGCAGCTATTAGAGTTCGATTGCGAGCTGGTGGATTTACATAGTGTAGAGACGATTGATTTCAGCCAATACGACAGAGTATTGATTGGAGCCTCTATTCGTTATGGTCATCTTAATAAGAAGCTGTACCAGTTTATTGAGCGAAACCTCAATCAACTTGAACAAAGTAAAGTGGCATTTTTCTGCGTAAACCTAACTGCTCGCAAAGAAGACCAAGGAAAAGATACGCCAGAGGGTAGCGCTTACATTCGTAAGTTCCTGACCAAGTCGCCTTGGAAACCAATCTTAATTGGTGTTTTTGCTGGTGCTCTTTATTATCCTCGTTATGGTTGGTTCGACAAAACTATGATTAAGTTCATTATGTCGATGACAGGGGGCGAAACCGATACGACCAAAGAAGTGGAATACACCAATTGGGAAAAAGTGGCTCTTTTTGCAGATAAATTCAAAGAACTGTAGAAATAACGTGCTCTTTTGAACGCTTTTGATGCAAATTTATCCGAACGATAAAAAAATCAAAAAAAACGAGAAAAAGGGCTTGCCAATGTGATCGCAATCTCTATAATGCCACCTCGCTGACACGGCAACGCTTCGAAAGAAACGAAGTCAAATTAGCAAGGCAATTAGCCAAGCGGAAGCGCTTGATAAAAAGTTTGAAAAAAGTGATTGACACTAAACTTTAACTCGCTAAAATGGCCATCCGATTTGAGCAAAGCTCAATAGGA
>NZ_JAPPTN010000018.1:0-83414 GCF_027587095.1 Vibrio sp. NFR | reverse complement strand
CCAGTTGAATTGACATCACGGATATTCTCAACTGTTAAAGTTGGCGTTATTGGCAATGCGTTTGATGCATTGTTTTCGCCCACATTACCCACTAAGTCTTTATATTGACTGACAACAAGACCAACGCTAGCTTCCGGTACATTCGGAACCTCAACTGTGCCTGTCCACACCTTCTTATTTGCGGTCACCGCTAGTGATGTAACGTTATTACTTCCTAGTGATGCAGTCGCTTCTTGCAACTCTTTGTCGAACTCAAGCTGGATGTTGACAGATTTGCCGATTTCCTGATGTATCGGGTCAAACGTTACCTTAGTCAGTGTTGGCAACACACCTTCAACCCCTAGAAGCAAACTATCCCCAATTCCGGGGATAGTATTGACGCTCTCATAGCTACCATCATCGACCCGTATGGTTATATCTTTATCCGCCCTCTCTGGAGTTAAATAGTTGACAGTCCATGTTTTGTCATCAGTTTTGTTCCAAGATAGAAGCTTCAGCTCTCCAATATCACTTCCATCACTTGCTTCGAGTTTTACATCAGAGAACTCAAAGTTTTTGACGTCTTCCGTAAACTTAAACGTAAGCTGAACTTCAACACCACCAGCTAATGGAGCACTCCCAGAGCTCGATATTGTGAGTTCAGGGACACTTGCAGCTTCCACTGTCGGCGTTATCGTTTCTTCAGCCTTATGGTTGACGAGGTCCGACGCCACTACTTTTATCGTGTAGTCTCCTTTTGATAATAGGTAGTGCATTACATACGGGTCGCTATCGTTGGCAGGCTGTGTGATTGATTGTGGAGCAACAATTACCCCTGCCCCATTATCAGCCGTTGATGTGACTGAACTTAAGTTTTTATCTGAAACATAAGCGGTTACATCCAAATTGTATTTATCACCTGTCGGAGTCATAGAAACTTGATCAGCGCGAACACCCGTGATAACTGGTATCTCATGGTCAACAACAGAGTCGAGACCTTTGGCATCATAAGATTTATCGAAAAGCTCAAAGTCTGTAATCGAACGTCCTATGGAATCTATGACAGTGACTTTGTACGTGTACTCAGCCTGGTCATCGGCATCAAACACCATAGTGCCTGACGCCGTTGATGACGTTATATTTCCCTTGAAATTAAGCGTATCCCCAACCTTCGGAATCATATCTACAGAGTAGCTAGAAGCCTTGACGTGCTCACTATCTTTAGAGGTAATCGTAAATGATTGATTCTCATCTACAAACGCTAGCTTGTTTCCTTGCAAGCCAGCAATGCCATCAAAAGCAAGTGTTACTGTTGGCGCTTTTAAATAAACAGTTTTTGTTGCGGACTCAAAGTTTTCGACAGCATCAGTCGCGATAACCTCAACTCTGATTTCATCACGACCTGCGATCTGATCTTTAGGCAACTCGAAATAGGTCACATTCTCCGTTTTTTCTTCTTCAAAGTTGAGCACACGCACTGTGTATTTAACCGTAGCGAGTCCACTGACTTCATCTCTCATCTCATCAAAAGTGAACCTAACCTTATCGTTTGGTTGCTCTGAAACCGTGATCACATCCCCAATAATTGGGGCAGTATTATCGAATCGAATGTCTTTAACTGCTGCACTTCCACGGTTATCCCAAACATCTGTGGCAGTCACATTTACAGTCAGTGCTTTGTTTTCTAGAGAGCTTTCTAATTGGTCACTATGGAAAATAGAACAACGATATTCTCCATCAACACCACAAGGCTTGAACTTTTCAAAGTTATCATCCGTTTTGAGATTGTAGGACTCGTCACCAAAGGTGACTTCTACGTTTTCTAGTTCTGAATTTTTACTCAGTTTCACTCTAAACTCTACATCAAGAGTTTTACCATTTAGAACGTTGCCTTCACTTGGGCTGATAATTTCAACGATTGGATCTTCAGTCGGTAACAAAAATTCAAACTCATGATCTAGGGCTAAATTACCTGCATTGTCTTTAATGTTTGTTACTTTGTAATCATGTGTAACTGCGGTCTTTTGGATAATGTCGGAGTACTTTTCCTTGTAGCGACACACAACCTGACCATCCGCATTTAATACACAACTTTCTGCGCTAAAAGGAATCGCTCCCGCTTTCCGAATTATCTTAGGGTAGTTGTCTTCATTGGTGATGTTCACTCCTGATAATTCATCTTTAAACATAAGCTCGAACGCTAGGAACTTCGTGTCATCACCAGGGTTGTGGGTTACTTCACCACCAGAGAATTGATAAGTATCAGTAGCTGGTTGAGTGACTACTGGGGAATCTGAGTCCATCATTTTAAAGTCAAATTTCTGAACCGCTACCGCGCCATTCGTCCCCTTAGTTTGAACAATCAATATTGCCGGTGACAATGAGGTACTTTCAGAGTCAACGGTACAACTAGGTTCTTGTCCTGGAGATATATTCTTCTTGCCAGAAGTTGGCTTTTCGTTCTCATCAGGGGCTTCATTGCCATCGTACTCTTGACGAACCCAGCACTGAATTTGCTGCGCTTTAACTTCACTTAGCGTTGTGAATGTGACATCCAGCACACCATTAGAGACATAGTTTTGAAAGTCTTGAGTTGGTTTTAATACATCAAGAGCAACACCATTACGCTGAACACTAAGCGTGTGGTTTATCTTGCTGACTAATGGATTATCGTCGCTGTTATGCTGGACATTGTTGTAAACACTAATACTGAGTTCATAGTTACCATCAGCTTTTAACTCAGACTCTTTCAAGGTAGCAGTCCACGTACCCTCTTCACCCACAACTTCATCGAACTGAAAGTCCGTAGCTTTGCTCTCACCGGAGTATTTATAAGTAGAAACAATGTTCTTTACACCACTCACATCCGTTACTTTTAACGTCAGCTTGATGTCACCTTCGTCATATACGACGCGATCTATTGTTTCACCGTTCGCAACGTTAGTGATTTTTAAATCCAGTTGAGGAACCTTGTTACTTACATTAAACCGGAAATCTTTTTGGGAAGAGTTACCACGAACATCAAGACCTTTGATCCTAATAGTATGCTCACCATCACTCAAACCACCTAAAGGAACCTTTAGAGTTTCGGCATTAACTATGTCCGTACCTTGCGCACCAAAAGGCGGCTCTGCATCCTCAAATATCCAGAACTCTAGATTTTCTCTATCAACACCTTCAACAGAAACATTGCCGCTTGCGCCCAAGTCAACGGCTCTCAGCTCAAACACATAATCGTTGACGTAATAGCTACTTTCATCGTGACCAACCAAGTTAAAATCTGGACCTTGATTGTCAAAAATGACGCTATTTGTGTTGGATTGACTCTCAAAGCCATGAATATCTTTCGCTTTGACGTAAAGGCTGACACTGTTCCCTTCACCCGGCATATCAATTTTGTCAGTATCACTCTCGACAAGTGGCATGGGAAACTTTTGGCTTGGTTCTGCGGGTTTGAATGTTTTCAGCGCATCTGCTTGTCCAACTTGGAATAACGAGACCTCCGTGATTTTCGAATCATCTGTCACTCCATCAAAAAGCACGTTGAAATTACGACCAACGACTGCATTTTCCTTTGTTAAAGCGTCTTCAACCCAAGGGGTAGAAAGTAAAATAGTTGGCCCTTCGTTATCAACTTTGAAGGTAAACGTACCTTTTCTACTTTCGTTTTTCGGATACGCTGTATCTGTCGCCGTCACGTAGAATTCATTGGTAGCATCATAACTAAAGGCATTTGCAACCAACTGAACTTTAATATCTGGCTGCTCGCCAACAAGGTACGGTTCATCACAACTACTTGCTACAGGGTCACACGCCTCTAATGTCTGGGTCTGACCCGAACCTTTGCTCAACTCAATCTTTACGTTACTTCCCTGACTGAGTTCGCCCCAATCAATGATCGGTGTCCAAACACTGTTGCCACCCAATCGTTCAGCAATATTCGCATCATTAACAACTGGAGCTTCAGAATCGATGTAGATGCGGAACCTTGGCGCACCGCTATCAGCATCAGATACGACATTGCCCAAGTTATCTTCTGCGCTAGCGACTGCGAACCAGTTACCATCCCCTGGGTTGATGGTGACTCCTTGACCCGAACAGTCTTTCTGGCTGCATAGTCGTACTACAAATCGTTTTGTTTCATTCTTATAAAACTGCTCATACGAAACTGGATATTTTTCGCCTGAACTTTTGTAAAGTAGAAGACTACGCTTATCGAGCTTATCACCAACGACATCATCTAAGATAAAAGTCAGATCGTGAATGTTATTCTTAACGCTTAGGTAAACACCATCTTTGATTTCTTCATCATTGATGTCTTTGGGAGGCTCATAACTCGCCTTCGGATAATCGTTATCTACATAAAGGCGTTCTACATGTGGGTTGGACTCAGAATAACCATTGCCTTTGGTATCAAACGCACTTATCTCCAGTGCAAATTCAATAATATCCTTTAAGTCTGATGACTCTGAGTTAAGCGTAAAGAAGTACTCTTTTTTGAACTTCCCACTCTCGCCTGACTCTTCTATGTTTAGATCCAGTGGAATAGCCGTATTTGGATTGCTTCCCGCATACCACATACTTTTGAATTTAGGTGCATTATCGCCCTTTTCGACAATACCTGATGGGTCTTCCAAAACGACTTGGGAAACCACTTCCCCCGCGACATAACGTTTGTTACCAACCATCGTTTGGCGACCAGTTACTATCTTCAACGTTTTCTCCGGTGGATATACATCAATACTTCCACCTTCACTATCAAAAATACTGTCATTGCCAAGTTTTGGGTTTGCCTGTGAAATATCATCAGCATATAGCTGAGCAATATTATCAGGAATCTGATACTTACCCGTCATGATGTTGTAATACGACTGAGCAAGGTCTTTCCTGTAAGTGTCAGAACTGAACTCATAATCATCTAGTTTGATTTTGTTACCACCAGCTCCAAGACCATTTGCTTTACCATCGTAGCTAAGATCATCATAGATAGCAGAGGCAAAATCAGAAGAGTTGTTTCTCGGCAGGTTTTGCGCCAAACCATCGATGGCCTCAACAAGGAATCGATGTAAGTAGTCATTGGTCAAAACATTAGGTATTGGTTTCTCTAACATCTCGTTCGTGGCATAAGCCGTCACGGTCGGGTCAAAGCCAAAGAATGAGCTGTTGTTACTGTTGGCACCCGATAAAGCGTATTTCACATCAGTAAGAATTTGCGATGCACGTTCTGACGTTTTATCTCCTGCTTCTACTTGGTTCCAACGATAATCAAACAAACCCGTTTGGTAGGTTGCAAGCTCAGTGATGTAATAAGTGTTTGAGCCATCAAGCTCAAAATATGCGCCTATATTGGCGTTATTTAAGTTTACACTTGCCTTTTTACCCTCATCATCTTTCCATTGGTAGTAATGAGGATCCATCCCTTCTACACCGATTAGACGTACGCGCATGAATTCGTAATTCACCACATCAGTTGTGGTTTCACACACCGCGACGTCAAGCGCGGTTGTCTGATCACTTTCAGGTTGCTGGATGGTGGTACAACTAGCTAAAGATGTGAATTCGCCATTGGGGTTCAACCCTTCTAATTGCACTCGCGCACCAATAAAAGGCGTCACGACAGTCATTGTCGGCAAGTCAAAACTGCTTCTGAAGTAAACGACTTGCGCAGCACTCACGTTTTCAGATTCATCGATGGTTTGGATTTCCAGCTTTTGGCTCGCATTTTCAGAAACGTTCTTAAAGCCTTCACCAAGGATTTCTCTTACGAAAGGAACATAATAGATAACTTCGCTGACTCGACCGTTGCTGTCCATGATCGTTTCGTGAGGAATATTTGCGGTAACGTCTTCTGTTGAGGCTACTGTTTGTGTTCTCTCTTGGAAGGCATATTGACCATCATTGTTTGGGCTTACATAGTACTTGACCACTAGCTTCAGTTTGTCAGCACTCGTTCCCAAGACAGTGTCTGAACTCACATCGGAAACTCGAACCTTTACATAAGGAATTTTCTTTTCTTTTAATAAGTTAACGTTAAAGTTTGCGAAGTCGACACCATCAAGAGATTTCAAACCTGAGCTTGCGTAGACGTAGTCGATCTTCAAGTAGTCACGACTCGACTGCACGTTATCAGAAGTATAAGTATCTTGTGTGTAAACCCCCTCGTATGTCGATCGCTCCCCATCAAGGTTTACATTGACGTAGTTCATCGACGCCCCTTCAGGGTAAGCAACGATCTGAGCTGGAGCTTGGTCATCGCGACTGACGGTAAATGTTAGCTTACCGACATTATCTTTTGTGTCCTTCGCCGTAATATCAAACGTGGTCGTAGATAAGAATTCTTCTGTCGAATAAGGTTTACTGGTGAATTCACAAGCACTGCCTGACTCAGTGATAACTGGAGTACAACTGAGCTCTTCTGGTAAACCGTTTTTGAAGGAGACGTTAACCGATTTAATGTCTTGAGATGCCTCTTTAACAGTCCCTTTTAACACGTATTCGGGAAGCTGCTTGTTGATCGCGCTCGCTGAACTCACCGTAATAACAGGCGCGTCATTATCCCAATAAAAATTAACGTAGTGACCTTTGTTACTGCCAGGAACAAGTTCATTACCTAAAACGTCTGCAGTGTAAAAGACCAAACGAGCATCCGATACATTAGAAAGACCAGTATCCGAATCACGCTCTACAGCATCAATCGCATTGGTATCAATGCTTACTTTGATGTTTGTTTCACGAACACCAACTTCAAAGCCGCTAGCATCTACCGAACAGAACTCACTGCCAGAAGTTTGCTGGTCACTACATTTAAATTCTCCTGACCAAATGCCGTTTAGCTTGTATTCAACATAAGCAGAAATAGATTGAACGCCAATATCGTCGTTGATTCTGAGATCGACGTTATCTGTGCCAGCTAAAACGTCACTATCTGTGCGAGTAACAGTTGGCGGAATTGTGTCAATTTCCGTCTCGTCGCGAGGCGGAATAACGCCATCAGCCTGACCATGAGTCCCCAAATCATTGACTTGTTGGCTAAACGCCACGTAATCATCAGCATCGGTTCCAGAAACATTGAGCTTGGGATCGTTCACCACAATTAAAATTTGCTGCGAAAGATCTTGCGTATAAACGTCACTGGTGACTTTCTGCTGACCGAACGTAAGTGGAGTAACAGCACCTGTAGACTCACTAATTTCTAAGCCATCTAAAAGACCGTCTGCAATAACATCGCGGAATTGAATGTCTGCAAGATGCATTGAGGTATATATATTGTCTTTAGACTGACCGTATTTCTCTATCAAATCATAAGAGTAAGAAGAATAAGCCGTTAGCAACGCACCGTACTGATGTCCGGGTGTAGCAAAGCTACTCTGACCGCCTTTAGTTATGTCAATCGGTGTGGTTTCATTGACATTGAACCCATACATACCATTGATACTACTCAATGCTTTAGAAATAGCATCCGCCCCAGATGCCCCTTCTGCAATTTTGTACTTTGCCAAACCAGAAACAATATTAGTTAAAGGCGTCAGCATTAATGTCTGGTTGCTGCCTTCACTAAAGTTGACGACACCTTCTAGGCGCAAAGTCTTACCTGCACTTGACGACACGATCTCTTTCGTAAGCGGATCGGTATAGCTTCCTTGTTGCGCAACTACATACAAAGGCATCGATGAAGATTCGAATTCAAGCTTGTAATCACCGAAGGCGTTAGAAGTCGTGTTGGCAAGCAACCTGCCAACTTTTCCGTTCTTGTATTCAAACACCTCGATCTTCGCACCATTGACGGGAGCGTCAAAAACGTTTCCTGAGATACTTCCTGTCTTCCTAGCTGGCGGCGTGCTGTCACCCCCACCCCCACCGCCACATGCACTCAATAATAGTGAAGCAGCCATGAGACCTAACGTTGGTTTTAGCGTATTTTTAGTGATCATAGTAATTTGGCAGAGTATATTTTGCCGCGATTATATTATTGTCTAGAATTTTCTCAACGTGACAAAATAACCATAAAATCAAACATAAACGCTAAGGAAATAGGCAGTTTTCAATCTCTTTAGCAGCGCCACTTCACATCTATCGTTATTTAATTAGTAAAAACACAGGAATTGCCCTTAACGGCGTGTAAGATTTTATTTTAAATATTATACTCCCCTCAATTTTTCGCCTATAAGCATAATTTCGATTTAATGACAAGTTTAATATTAAGACAGCAGACTCAGCATATTGCTTTACCCCTTGTTCTTATTGCATTCGTTATCATTGCTGGCGTATCTTTGACTCATTACTTTCTCACCCCAGAACTTCAGACCACCCCCACAAAATCAACTGCAAAAACAGAAAGTTACAATAAGATAAATAGTAATAGTATCGAGCAGACTTATGAAGCACACTTTCAACGCACCAAGATCACCACAGGCATTATTGATTACTCCTTTGTTGCCTCTTTAATTAATTCCGGATTATCCCCGCATGAGATCAAATCTTTGTTCAGGTTAATCGAAGATGAGTTCAAAATTATTGGTTCAGCACAGAAAGGCGACCGATTTTCAGTAAAAATCAAAACCAATAGTTATAATGAAAGATACATTAGTTCTTTTTACTACTCAGGTAGTAAAAGAGACTTTTTCATTATTAATGATGGTAAAGACAATGCTTACGATGAATATGGAAATAAGCTAATTCAAAAGCCTTATTATTCATTTCCACTCGCGAAAGCTTACAAAATTAGCTCCGGCTTTAATTTAAAGAGAAGACATCCAGTAACCGGTTTGATTGTTCCTCATTTAGGGACAGATTATGCAGTCCCAATTGGAACGCCGATAAAAAGTATTGCAGACGGTGTCGTCATCAAATCACGCTACAATCGTTTTGCAGGCAACTATATAAACATCCGTCACACAAATGGCTCTATATCCCGCTACTTGCACTTATCACGCAGCAACGTTCGCGTAGGTGACCACGTAACGAAAGGACAAGCTATTGGTCGCTCAGGTAACACAGGCAGAACAACCGGACCTCACCTGCACATAGAGTTGATCGTTGATGGCGTTCCTGTTGATTACGCACAATACATCAGAAAAGCACCCTCTCCTCTGGTGAACATGCAAATGATGTTAGCAGCAAGGACTGAACGCGCAGAGCTGATCAGAGAATTAAACAAACATGCCTCATAGCGCACCTTGTTGGTCTGACGCTCGAATCACCCGGATGTCATTTTCTTTATCGTGATAAGGCACATCATTACCGAGGCATTGATATTCGATTCGAAACTAACCAAAGCGAAGCCAAAGCAACGCTCAAGCCCTTAAATATCGCGATGTCAGCTTGCTCTAACATTTCCGCCCATCCAATAAAGTGTTAAGATCCTCACATGACTCGCTGTAGTGGTATTGAGTGGGGAAACATACCCCGCTCCCCTTAACATCCTCGTTAGTGATGTAGGTAAATTGATTAACCCACCAGCATAACCATGAAACAATAAGGCGATTTTTCAGATGGTTAACAACTCTATCCAGTGGTTTCCTGGCCACATGCACAAAGCGCGTAAAGAAATCGAAGAAGCAATCCCGCAAGTGGATGTGATCATCGAAGTACTGGATGCTCGTATTCCTTTCAGTAGTGAAAACCCGATGATCTCCCAAATTCGCGGTGATAAACCAGTAGTAAAGGTACTGAATAAACGCGACCTTGCTGATCCGGAGTTAACTCAAGTGTGGATTGATCACCTTGAGAAAGAGCAAAACGTAAAAGCAATGGCAATCACTACGTCAGAGACGAGTGAAGTACATAAGATTATGGAGCTTTGCCGCAAGCTAGCGCCTCACCGTGAAGAAATTGGTAAGAACATTCGTACCATGATCATGGGTATTCCAAACGTTGGTAAATCGACTATTATCAATACTCTTGCCGGTCGCACGATTGCCGTAACAGGCAACCAACCAGCGGTCACTCGTCGTCAGCAGCGTATTAACCTACAAAATGGCATCGTACTTTCAGATACCCCTGGAATTTTGTGGCCAAAAGTTGAAAACCCGCACAGTGGTTTCCGACTCGCAGCAACAGGTGCGGTGAAAGATACCGCAATGGAATACGATGAAGTGGCATTTTACACGGTCGAATACCTAGCTGCTCATTACCCAGAGAAGCTTAAAGAGCGTTATCAAATCGAAGAGCTTCCAGAGTCTGATATCGAAATCATGGAAGAAATTGGTCGTCGTCGTGGAGCACTTCGTGCGGGTGGTCGTGTAGACCTACACAAGGTATCTGAAATCCTTCTACACGAACTTCGTCAGGGCACCTTAGGGCAAATCACCCTTGAGTTGCCAGAGATGATTACTCAAGAGCTGATCGAAGTAGAAATCGAAACCGCTCGTAAAGAAGAAGAGAAAGCAAAACGTAAAGAAGAACGTCGCAAGCGTTACCTACGAAACAAACGATAGTTCCTATTCAATCACTGTTTTAAAGCGCGTTTTATACGCGCTTTTTTTCGCCTATTTTCCAGGTTTATAACAATCTGAAAAGAGCTTGATACTCCACTTGATGGCTGTACTTGCTCTCAAATCCATGACAACACTCTGAAATCCTCATCTTGAAGGCATCATCTCGAAGTCACGTGGGTATATCTTTTTTATCAGCTTGAAAATCAACGGACTCGTTAACCACATTAAATGGAACGAACCACTCTAAAACGCCACAAAATGGCGTTGTGATTTGACATCTATTCGTTAATTTTTGTAGAAAAAACCAAACAAATTCATAGTGATTTACTATGTATTTTAACGGTTATTTTCTAAGCTCCATCATAGTTAGACTCCCGAAAGGTAAGGAATTCCAAACCGCACCCAACCCTTAAATACCGAGTTTGCAAGCGTACGCAAACTTATGCAACATTGGCAATGACACATCTCTCATATCAGTTAAAACTATATAACTGTCAGCGCTGGCGTTTTTCGTATTACTAAGAGAAATTATTATGAGTGATAAACTGAAAACGAAACCTCTTCCTTCTTTTGTTGAGGAACGCCTAGACTTTTATATTCAAGACTTGATCGAACAAAACGAGAACCAGAAGCACTTGGTTTTGGGTAAGCGACCACAATCCGGAGCGGTGGTCATGCAAAGCAACGACTACTTATCGTTATCCCACAACCAACTGATTCAAAAGGCACATCGTGATGCAATTACCGAGCATGACGACAACGTAGTAATGTCTGCAATCTTCCTGCAAGATGATACTTCCAAGCCTGCATTTGAAACCCAACTCGCCGATTACGTGGGAATGGGAAGCTGCTTGCTCTCACAATCAGGATGGGCGGCAAACATCGGGTTGTTGCAAACGATTTGCCCACCAAATACGCCCGTCTATATCGACTTTTTTGCGCATATGTCGTTATGGGAAGGCATTCGAGCAGCGGGAGCACACGCGCATGCATTTATGCACAACAATATGAACCACTTGCGTAAACAGATCCAACGTCATGGCTCCGGTGTGATTGTTGTCGATTCGGTCTATAGCACGATTGGTACTATCGCCCCACTTCACGACATCTACGAAATGGCACGTGAATTTGATTGTGCATTGGTCGTCGATGAATCCCACTCACTTGGAACTCACGGTCCAAATGGCGCTGGTCTTGTGAAAGCGTTAGGGTTAACCGATCAAGTTGATTTCATTACGGTAAGTTTGGCTAAGACATTCGCATACCGTGCGGGGGCGATTCTTGGTCCTGAGAAGCTGGCTAAGACTCTCCCATTTGTCGCGTATCCAGCGATTTTTAGCTCGACGGTATTGCCGCAAGAAGTGATTCGCTTAGAAAAAACGCTTGAGGTGATTAAGGGAGCTGACGATAAACGAACCTTACTGTTCAACCGAGCTAAAGAGCTAAGAACAGGATTAAAACAAATTGGCTTTAATATCCGTAGTGAATCTCAAATTGTCGCTTTGGAGTGCGGTAGCGAGAGAAATACGGAACGTGTACGTGACTTTCTTGAAGAACGTAATGTGTTTGGTGCAGTATTCTGTCGCCCAGCAACAGGTAAGAACAAAAACATCATCCGATTTTCAATCAATGCAGATATGACTTCTCGCGATGTGGACCACGTAATTACCGCTTGTCAGGAAGCATTTAACCATCCAGAACTAGAATTCGCATAATGAATCGATAACGGCACAATTGAATGGAAGCTTGTCGCTGCCGAAAAACAAAGAGCTCAGCACAATGCTGAGCTCTATCGTCATTCCGTTCTTCAATAATGATGCTAGGCAATAAGTACGTTAGGCGATGGAATTAAATCCAGTTCGCTATCTTATCGAACAGTCTGTTTTTATCTGCTGGTTTGACAATAAAATCTGACATGCCAGACGAGCCAATTTTATCGAGAGTCACTGGTGAACTGTCTCCCGTATGGGCAATGATAGGCACGGAAGCATAAGGTTTGTTTGACGCTCGAATTCGACGAGATGTCTCTACCCCATCCATCACTGGCATTTCGATGTCCATTAAGATGAGATCAATGTCATTTGTATCTAATGCGCTTATAGCTTGCTGACCGTCTTCGGTTTGGATCACTTCAAACCCTTGCTTCTCAAGTAACATTGCCGTGAACTTACGCAAGGATTCGTTATCATCAACGACCATAATCGTTCGTTTGTTCGTTGCATCTAGCGGCTTCGTTGATACCTGAGGAACCACATAGTTGGCGTCGTATAGCAAACGATCAATGGTTGCTTTTGTGTTGAGTAACCACGCTTGTGTTTCCACCCAAATCGGTGCAAAAGATGCCTTTCTGGCTCTCTGAATTGGGTGGTGCTCAAACAGATAAACAATACGAGCTTCAGTGAATGAAAATAGTGACTCCACTTTGTCCATATGACTGCCTCGGGCGTCTAGGCTTTCGATATCGACAAAAATCAAATCGTATTCAAATTCATATTCTTTCTTCTTGAGCAGAGCATCAACGTCTAACACCGTAAGGCTAAAGCCCATAAACCGAGCAATGTCCGTCATTTTAGACACTAGAATGTTTTGCTCACTCACAAAGAGTGTGGTTTTTAGCTTGGTTAACTCACTTTTGATCTCTTTGACTTCATTTGAGTTAATCGCCGGGAAGGTCATCGTAAATTGCGACCACTCGCCCACTTCTGACTGACACCGAATGTCCCCCCCAAATGAACGCATCACCTTTTTACAGAAAGGCAAACCTAAGCCGTAACTACCCGATTTGCCTGTAGTGTAGAAGTCTTGGAAAATGCTTTGTAACACATCAGGCGCGATGCCTGAACCATTATCCGTAACCACAATTTGATTGCTGAAATCGTCACTGTACATGGTAACGTGGATATGAAAATCTTCCGAACTTCGGTGGTGAAATGCATTCTTAAACAAGTTGTACATGACGTACTTCAACAGCGTATCACTGCCCAAGAAATCAAATTCACTACGCATATCCAACGAAATGGCAAAACGGTCAGTCGCTCGTTTGTAGCTAAAACTTTCAATTGCACTTTCAACGACAGATTGAGCCGAGTGTTTCTGGAACGTCGAACGCGACACTCGGTTTTCATCAATTGAAGTTAGCAGTAAATCAATGGTCTCGTTACCTGAGTGAATGATTTTCATTGCATCGTCACTGACTTCACGCAATAAGGTCACATCTTCGTCACTCAGCTCGTATTGCGCTTTTCTTCCCTCTTTCGGGTTGGGCAACACTGATTGAATCACATCAATTGAAGTCAACAAGCCGCTGAGTGGGTTTCGCATTTCATGGGCGATGCCCGCACCAAAAGACTTAGCCAAGGAAACTTTTGCTTCGTGCTCCACTTGGTTTCGGAAGTAGAACAAGTTACCAAATAGATAAATGAACAAGAAGATTGGTACATGCGTCCAATCCATGGTGAGCTCAATATGAAAGCCTTGAGCTACCCAAGCGAAAAACGTCGCCAAGCCAATACCAGCAAAGGTCTGGGCAAACATAACCCAAGTAATATGAACCAACAAAATATGAAGGAATATCGCCGACATAAACGACATTACCCAAACATTTGACCAGTTGTTCATCAACAACATATAGAAGAAGAAACAAGGTAAACAAAGGGTAATTGCGACTTGATAAAAAGCCGGCAGATACTTTCGCCACTCGAATGGTAGGCGGTTACGATAAATGATACCAAAGAACAAGAAAGAGCAGAGAATTCTCAGTGGCAAGTTTTCGTACGGTTGTGGGAACATGAATTCCCATACCACGTAATAAATTGGGAAGCCCACAAAGCCCATCCACCCTACTAAGGTAAGGTTTGGCTCTGCGTACTGATAAACTTTGCGAATCGCGTCCATATTATTACTTAATTAACTCAGCCCTAACGTTTAACTGTCTATTACATTGTTTTCTTATAATTATATATTAGTTATCGCACATAAACAGCGAGGTGTTGTTCAAAAGTTTATGACGGTCTGCTTTAAATTCAATCCGTTACATTCATAAAGGTGATAATTAGTCAAATAACATCGAAAAGTATTTGAAAAACCGGATTATACGCAACAATTTTTACATAAACATATTGCAATTAAGATATTGTCGGAATTTGAACACGTACCTAATCAAATTAACCCAAGGATACCTATGCAAGCTAACTCAATTAAGAATGTCGTATTTGATATCGGCAACGTCATGGTGAGATGGTCACCTTTAGAAATCGTCAGATTGACATTGGGCAATCACGTTGATGCTGAGGCAAAAGCTAAAGCATTATTCGCAAACGATATATGGTTAGATTTAAACAAAGGCTTAATCACAGAAGCTGAGGCGAAAGAGCGTTACCAGTCAGAGAAACAGCTGTCTCACAACGAATGTGCGCGATTCTTTTACTATGTTAAGCAAACACAACTTCTGATCTTTGGCAGTGTAGAACTTCTCACACGCATCAAAAGTGCTGGTTATTCCGTGTATGCATTAACCGATAATGTTGTTGAGATTGTTGAACACTTAAAAACAACCTATGAGTTTTGGCCTTTATTTGATGGAACGACGGTTTCCGCCGAGCTTGGTTTGCTAAAACCTCAGCCTGAGATCTATCAGAGCTTGCTTGATACTCATCAACTTATCGCTGCTGAGACGGTTTTTCTTGATGATATGCCTTATAACGTAGAAGGCGCTCGAAAACTTGGAATCTCTGCGATTCAATTTGAGAATGCTGAACAATGTGAACAAGAACTCAAAGCACTAGGACTCACCTTCTAAGTGGTATCCCTATTCAGACAAAAAAGAGCAGCGACGTGCTGCTCTTTGTATGCTTGAAGGAAACTCAATCTAAGTTACGAGTAAATGACATTCTCTTCAATGCCACTCACTAGTGATTGCGCGTTAGACCAACGAAACACTTTTTCGAGTACTTCATTTCCGCCCGGAGTTTTCCAGTTTCGCTCCTGACACTCTTGCCCGCCAATATGTTGATAAAACTCAACCGCAGGTTCATTCTGAGAGACGACTTCAAGATACAAACCACTGTCCTTAAAGTATTGCTGGTGCCATTCCGCTACCGCAAGAAGTAGCTGTTTGCCTATACCTCTTCCGCGATAACTGTCATCTACGTGCAATGCTTCAATAAAGCTGCCACGTTCAAAATCATGATTACCAAACACACAAACAAAACCAAGAAGAAGACCACCCTCTTCGGCTAAAACAATGTGTTGGTTGAATGGTGGATTGGTTAAGCGCGTTTGCCATATCAACAGTTTGTCGTCGATGGCTTCGCTATCCAAATAGCCATCACTCAACACACCACGGTAATGGCGCTTCCAACTGTCTGCGTGTAACTGCGCGATGCGTTCATAATCCTTATATTCCGCTAATCGTAATTCCATTACGTATTCCTATGTTCTTGTATTGCTTCTCTAACGAGCTTTGGCATTTTCCACCTCATTAACTGCATATTATTGGCAGATTTTACAAATCTATAGCCACAGCTCATTGATTAATACTACTCATTATTCGTTTAAAAGCAAAATATCCCACCAACGAAACCCAATTATTGCGAGTTTTCGCTTAACGATAGAAATGTCACAACTCGAAACAAAGTCATCGAACTTTAGTTTGACTTACACGTGTACGCTGATATTCTGGCGTACAGTTGTTAGCTCAAAGTTAGGGACACATTGTGAAGCATAATAAACCACCACTTATCTGGTTGAATATATTGATATTTTCCGCCAGTTTTATTCTCACCTTTATTGTACTGCCTTGGTATGCATACCACTTCGGTTTAGGCTGGGAGCATCTGATCTGGGGCATTATTGCCTTTAGTTTCACCAACCTCTCTATTACAGCAGGCTATCACCGCCTTTGGAGTCACAAAACTTACGAAGCTCACCCAGTTTTACGATTCATCTTTGCCATCGGTGGTGCTTTCTCTCTTCAAAACAGTGCAATGCATTGGTCATCCGATCATCGTGTTCACCACAAACATGTCGACGACAACGACAAAGACCCATACTCAGCAAAACGTGGGTTCTGGTATTCACATATCGGTTGGATGCTTCGTGATTACAACAAATCAAAAGAGAATGAGTACACTAATTGTCGAGATTTGAAGCGAGATAAAATCGTCGTGTGGCAGCACAAATATTATGTCCCTTTGGCTATCGCAACGAACATTGGTTTCCCACTGGCTCTTGGGCTTCTATACGGTGATATCTGGGGAATGTTCCTAATTGTCGGTGCTGCTCGTCTGTTCTTGAGCCATCACACCACTTTCTTTATCAACTCATTGGCGCACGTTTGGGGTAAACAAACCTTCACCGATAAAAACACAGCTCGTGACAATGGCATTTTGGCATTCTTTACCTTTGGTGAGGGCTACCACAACTTCCATCACATCTTTGAGAACGATTACCGTAATGGCGTTTACTGGTGGCACTACGATCCAACCAAATGGCTGATCAAATCTTGTTCTTGGCTGGGGTTAACAACGAAGCTTCGTACGACGTCAACGTTTCGCATAGAAAAAGCACGCGCGACGCAGTTATTGAAGAAAGCCAAAGAAAAACTAGAGAGTAAGCCAAACAGCCAGTCGATTCGTGATCAGCTTCAGAAGGAGTTCGACGCATTAGTACATCACATGCAGGAGTACTACGAAGCGCGCAAAGAAGTGCTTGGTGAGAAAACTGCAACAGTAGTGAAAAAGTATGAGCGATCCGTTTCCAAATTAAAATACCAACAAATTAAGGAAGAATTTGAACGTCAACAACGCAGTTGGAATCTCTTAGTGCGTCGCTACGCGTAACGTGTAACTCGCGCTTCAATATAAAGACGTCAAAACAAAAGCTCCGTTAATTCGGAGCTTTTTTGTTCAACCAAGCCCCTTTAACGTGATCTAGCTCGAACTATCGCTTTTCTCACTTTTTAATCATTTAGTACGATTTTTATTCGATTGAATGTTCATATTTTCGTTTCTTTAAAATCCAGAAAACTAGTACATAACACCTAAAAAACGTAATTTAAACAATATAATCCAATGCAATTATTTATTAATCTATTATTTGTTTTAGATCATGCTAGCTCTAATTTAGTCTCGTGCCACAGGAAAGAATTCTGTAAATTCCCAGACATAAACTGAAACAGTTTCTTTCTTTTTTTCATAATATCTGGAGACAACCCTATGTTAGAGCTCTTAATTGGCTTGGTAGTGACCATTGCTGTGGGTTATTTCATTGTCAAAGGCTACAAAGCTGCTGGCGTGTTATTAACCGCAGGTATTAGTTTGCTTCTTATGACTGGCATTCTTGGCCATGACGTTCTGCCATCAAAAGTAACCTCAACGGGTAATATGGTGACGGACGCACTAGAGTACGTAAAATACATGCTTCAATACCGTGGCGGCGGTCTTGGTATGCAAATCATGCTACTTTGTGGTTTTGCGTCTTACATGACACATATCGGCGCAAACAATGTTGTTGTAAAACAGTTCTCTAAACCGCTTTCTGTTATCAAGTCTCCATACGTCCTTTTGGTAGCGGCTTACATCGTGGCATGTTTGATGTCTCTTGCAGTGAGTTCAGCAACAGGTCTGGGCGTGCTATTAATGGCTACCCTATTCCCTATGATGACGGCAATGGGTATTTCTCGTCCAGCGGCAGTGGCAGTGTGTGCTTCACCAGCGGCAATCATTCTTTCGCCAACATCAGGTGACGTGGTTATCGCAGCAGAAAAATCTGGTCTCGCGCTTGACGTATTTGCGGTTCAAACCGTACTTCCTGTTTCTATCTGTGCAATCATCGTAATGGCGGCAGCCGCTTTCTTCTGGAACAAATACCTAGATAAGAAAGACAACACACCAATGGAAAGAATCGACGTATCTGAGATCAAAGCAGATGCTCCTGCATTCTACGCTGCGCTACCTTTCCTACCTATCATCGGTGTTTTCCTATTCAACGGTCGCACAATCCCTGGCCTAAGCCTAGATATCTACACGATCGTGGTTGGCTCGATTTTCTTAGGTGCGGTTATTCATTACGTTGTTAATAAATTCGACGGTAAGAAATCTCTTGAAGATCTAGACTCGTGCTACACAGGCATGGCGGATGCGTTTAAGGGTGTAGTAATGCTTTTGGTTGCTGCTGGTGTGTTTGCTCAAGGTCTTATGTCTATCGGTGCGATCGACAACCTTCTTCACCTAGCGGATAACGCAGGCGCAGGCGGTATCGCACTAATGCTTATCCTAACAGGTCTAACCGTGGCGGCAGCAATTGCAACGGGTTCTGGTAACGCACCATTCTACGCGTTCGTTGAACTTGCTCCTTCACTGGCTGCGAAAATGGGTTTGAACCCTGCGTTCCTAATCATCCCAATGCTACAAGCTTCTAACCTAGGTCGTACTATCTCGCCAGTATCTGGCGTAATCGTTGCTACTTCAGGTATGGCAAACATCAGCCCATTTGAGGTAGTAAAACGCACATCAGTGCCAGTTCTAGCGGGTCTGATTACTGTGATCATCGGTACTATGGTTCTTGTACCAATGTCAGCGTAAGCGCTAGTCACAATCATCTAGTTCGTAAAAGCTCGGCAGTTTTGTCGGGCTTTTTTATTTCTATTCCACAGACCTTGTCACCACCTTTCCCCTCTTTGACACCTCGTACTGAATACGCAATATGTCCCATAATTACAAAACATTGCACATTATAAGTAAGTCTAATTTGCTTAATATCTCAACTACTTATATAAAGTCCAAATACATTCACAAAATGGAACTTACTATGACTTCACTTATTGTTTTCATCGTCATCATTTTGCTTATCGCGGTGTTTGCGGTCAGCATTTACAACAAACTAGTGACGCTGCGTAATCGCTTTAAAAACAGCTTTGCTCAGATTGAGGTTCAGTTAAAACGTCGTTACGACCTGATCCCAAATCTTGTCAGCACAGCGAAAGGTTACATGGAACACGAAAAAGAAACCTTCGAGCGAGTCATCCAAGCGCGTAACCAGGCAATTTCGGGCTTGAAAGCAGCAAGTGACGCGCCAGACAGCGATGCGGCAATTAGCCAACTGGCACAAGCAGAAGGCATGCTACAAAATGCACTAGGTAAGTTAAACGTCGTCGTTGAAGCTTACCCAGAACTGAAAGCCAACGAAACCATGACTCAGTTGCAAGAAGAACTAACCAGCACGGAGAATAAAGTCGCTTTTGCTCGCCAAGCTTTCAATGATGCTGTTACCAGCTACAACACTTACAAACAAACTTTCCCACCAGTCTTGTTTGCCAATATGTTTGGCTTCCAAGATGGTAAGTTGCTGGAGTTTGCAGACAGCGAAGCAATCCAAGAAGCGCCAAAGGTTGAGTTCTAATGGATTTTTTCGACCATCAAGATACCGCACGTCAGCGTACCGGGCTTTTGGTGTTTCTGTTCTCCTTAGCAGTATTAATCATCACAAGTTTGGTCAGCGTACTATCCATTACTATTTATTACGTAGTAACCGGCGAGCCATTTGATCAACGCACCGCGATTACTTACACCTTGCTGTGCTTTGCAGGTGTGGCACTGGTCGTCGCAATCAGCTCTATGTTCCGCCTATCTGAACTTTCTTCCAATGGCGGTAGTGGCGTCGCTGAAAGTATTGGAGGTAAGCTTATTTCCTCAAATACAACGGACACAAAACACCGCCAATTACTTAATGTGGTAGAGGAGATGGCGATTGCTTCTGGCATTCCTGTCCCCCCTGTTTATGTGATGCCAGAAGAGCGAGGCATTAACGCTTTTGCTGCAGGTATGAGCATTGATGATGCCGTCATAGGTGTCACGCAAGGTGCGCTCGACAGCTTTTCTCGTGATGAACTGCAAGGCGTCATTGCTCACGAGTTCAGCCACGTATTGAATGGCGACATGCGCATGAACACGCGCTTGATTGGCGTCTTGTTCGGCATTACTTGTATTGCGCACTTGGGTCACTTGGTTCTCGACAATACACACTACACTAGCCGTTCATCAAGAAGCTCTTCCGATTCCGATAAAGGCTTCGCTGTCATCATGCTGATCGCGGTTGTGTGTTTGGTGCTCGGTTGGGTTGGTACTTTATTTGGCTCAATGATCAAAGCAGCTATCTCACGACAACGTGAGTTCTTGGCGGACGCGAGTGCAGTTCAGTTTACTCGTAATGACCAAGGTATTTCAGGTGCGTTGAAAAAGATTGGCGGTCACGCATCTGGCTCTAGCTTGGATGCACAAGCGAGCAGCCAAATGAGCCACATGATGTTTGGACAAAGCAGTTTGTCTGGCTTCACCGGCTTCTTCGCTACTCACCCGCCTCTCGAAGAACGAATCCGTCGCATTGAACCCAACTGGGACGGCAGTTTTTCGCGCAGAAATCATAGCCAAGCTTCGACGTTTGCCCATGAACAAGTCAGCGGATTTGCTTCGGATGCCGATTTCGGCTCTCAAGACCATGAACCACAAAGTGTCACTCCAACTTCCTCAGAACTAAGTGACACAGGAAAACAACTGATCAGCCAATTGCCCCAAGACTTGGTAGACATTGCCCGTGAACCCTACAGTTCGCGCTTTATTGCATTGCTCCTGATCTTTGATGGCAGCGATGTGCAACGTGAGATGATCAAAGGTCATATTCCAATGGTCTCGCACGCAAAGCTGTTACCATGGCTGGATTACGATTTGCCCCTGCACTTAAGGCTTCCTCTGCTAGAGCTCGCCATCCCAGCACTTAAATCAATGAGTGAAGGTCAGAAAAACAGACTTTGCCAAGTGTTGCGAGAGTTGTCTCAAACGGACAATCACTACTCACTGGGTGAATGGTGCGTCATTAACTTGCTGGAAAAGCAGCTTCTTGGGCCTTTTGGCTCTACTCGCCAAAACAAGACATTCAAGCAACTCCAAGAAAGCGTGCACTGGTTGCTACGTGAATTGGCGTGGGTCACGCATTCAGAACGAGAAGGCGCACAACGCGCATTCAACGCTTCGCTCACCTCGCTAGGATTTGCAGAAACGACATTGGAAGCGCCAAACAACAACTGGCGTTTAAGTCGCGCTGCATTGGAGCTGTTGTTGCAACTTAAACCCCTTCAACGGCGACAGTTCGTTAAGGCGTGTCGTTTAGCAATTGAGTCTGATGGTAAGATCACCGTCGCGGAAGGCGAATTGTACCGCGTGATAGCGTGTTTCTTGGAAGTTCCAGAACCGCCGCTTACCGTGACGCTTTAACTGCAAAAAGTAAAACGCCAGCGATGATCGCTGGCGTTTTTGTATTCGGCTATAAGTGACGCTGATTAAGCAGCTTTAAAGCGCTCTGGAATCTTAGTGATGCTTTGACGATAGCTGAACCACAAGTAGGTTACCGCTAATGAGAAGAACAAGTAAGACAAAGCAAACACGATTGGAGATGTAATCAGCTCGGCTGACATACCCCACATTACGCCAATTACCGTAATCGTCAATTTAGATAACATGCCACAGATCAGTAAGAACAAAGCAAGCTGTGGGAAACGCGAACTACGGAATGCGAAGAAGTAGCAGCTACCTACTGCAAGCGATGCAATAGAAAGACCTAGCATGAATGAATGGATGTGATCTGCTGATGCGACACCTGCAGAAACAGAAGCCATAAGTAATAGGAACAATTTCATAAGTCACCTCACTACGAGTAGAGAAAAGCATCCTTTCATTAATGAAAACTCATTTTGCGCCCTATTTTGCTTATCTATTTAGCAATTACAAGCACATTTTTTGCTCAATTTATGTTCACCCTCTCCTTTTGAATCAAGTTATTACAAGCAGTTAACATTCTCTAATTTATAAACCCTTTAGATCCTGCACTTACAGAAAATAGTCTCTATTTCGCCCACTTTTGTTACAGAACATTAACACTAAAATATTTTGAAACTTTTTGCTTAAACTGTGAGCCAAATACCCATGCTCTAGCTATAAACCTTGTTTCACTTAGGATCTCACTACCAAACCAACGATTCTTTACGTTAGATCAACATTTCCTTCATATATAAAACGCTCTCATTACAACCATTTTTAATGCTTCGAATTATTTTTAGTAATAGGGGTAAAAAGAGATTCCAATCACACATTTATTGGTTATAATCCGCGCTCATTACGTTATGCGTTGAAAAATGCAAACTTATTTTGAGTAAACCCTATCTTTAAACCGACTCCTCTTTGCTATCTGCCAAGAGGTATTACTGAGAACAAAAATGAGCAAGATTGATAAAGCTATGCGCATCCTGCTAGCAGGATTCTGTATCAACCTTTGTCTTGGCATCCTGTATGCTTGGAGTGTATTCAACAAAGCACTAGTGACTGAGTCAGGCTGGAGCGCAGCAGAAGCATCTGCACCTTACGCGACTGCAACTATTACTTTCTCTATCTGTCTTCTTGTTGCAGGTATTCTTCAAGACCGTATGGGTCCACGTTTGATCCTTATCCTAGGTACTGTTCTAACAGGTCTAGGCATGATCGCGTCTGGTTTTGTTAACTCACCACTAATGCTGAACATCACTTTCGGTGTGGTCACTGGTGCAGGTATCGGTTTTGGTTACGCGTGTCTTTCTCCTTCAGCAATGAAGTGGTTCCACGCATCTAAGAAAGGTATGGTTAACGGCATCATCGCAGCAGGTTTCGGTCTAGCAGCTATCTACCTAGCTCCTGTGACTTCTGCGCTGATCGACAGCATGGGCATCCAAACAAGCTTCCTAGTTCTTGGTGTCGGTATCCTTGCTATCGCTGTTCCACTAGCAGCAACAATCAACAACCCACCAGCGGATTACACGC
The DNA here is from genome assembly GCF_027587095.1 of Vibrio sp. NFR. Taxonomy (NCBI): domain Bacteria; kingdom Pseudomonadati; phylum Pseudomonadota; class Gammaproteobacteria; order Vibrionales; family Vibrionaceae; genus Vibrio; species Vibrio sp. NFR. Next base: position 60,157 of record NZ_JAPPTN010000018.1, on the reverse strand, counting down.
CAGCAGAGCCTAAAGTAAAAGAAGGTCAAGCGCCTAAGGTTGTGAAGAAGTCTGACGACCTAACTTGGAAAGCAATGCTTAAAACGCCACAGTTCTACTCTCTATGGATCATGTACGCGTTCGCAGCTTCTGTTGGTCTTATGATCATCGGTAACATCACTACTATTGCAAGCGTTCAAGCGAACCTGCCAAACGCGGTTTACCTAGCGTCTATCCTTGCGGTATTTAACTCAGGCGGTCGTGTAGCAGCAGGTATGCTTGCAGACAAGATCGGTGGCGTTCGTACTCTTCTTCTAGCGTTCGTTCTACAGGGCATCAACATGGTTCTGTTCGCAACGTTCAAAACTGAGTTTACGCTGATCATAGGTACAGCAATCGCAGCAGTAGGCTACGGTACGCTTCTAGCAGTATTCCCTACTCTAACGGCTGAATTCTACGGTCTGAAGAACTACGGTACTAACTACGGCGTGCTATACACAGCATGGGGTATCGGTGGTGCAATCGGTGCTGCTGTTGTTGGTTTCTCAATGACTAACGGTGACGGTTACACGCTTGCTTACACTATCTCAGCGGCAATGATGGCGGTATGTATCGTACTGGCGTTCATCACTAAGCCACTGACTGAAGCGAAAGTAGCACAACTGAAAAACGCTTAATTGCCAGTCCAGTTCTATTTATCTAGTAGATCTGCAGAAATTGATTCGAAAAAGGCTTAACCTATGGGTTAAGCCTTTTTTATTGTTAGTTGGTTATGGAAAACACCGTCGAACTCGCGCCAGATTACTATCTCGATAACTTCTTTAAGCTCACACAGCACGCTACCAAGTGGTACAGCGACTTACTTTGCTCAGATGAGCACCAATGGCTATCCGCGTTTGAAAGCTTAAACAAACCCGCACAGTGTCTTCTTGTTCGTCTATACAGCCGTAAAGGGTGCTGGTTTCGCAGCGACAAACTCAACTATCAAGAAATCGAGAATATCCAGTCTGCTTTGGATGAATTGGCAGCTCATGATTTTGTCTCGCTCTCCCCTGACCTAACAACGCAAGAATTAGCAGCGAATCTACTGACCAAGCCAGAGATCGTCACGCTCTATCCTGAGCATCTTAAATCCCTCAAGAAAGAGGCGTTAGTGGCATGCCTAAGTGAAGAGCGTTTCGAGCTATTTGAGGCTCTGGATTTCACGGTGATTAAGCTGAACTCCGCACACATGATTGATGTTTTGCTGACGCTGTTTTTTGCTAATACCCATCAAGACCTCAGCCAGTTCGTGCTTGACGATTTAGGCTTACACCAATTCGAACAATACCAGTTAAGTAAAGCGCGTCGATTTTTCGAGAGCAGAGAGCAAATCGACCGTCTTATTGAGCTCAGCCAGCTCTCCAACCTTTATTGGCAATGCGACAGAAAACAAAAAGCGAATCTCGATGTTCTTATCGAAGCAATGCCAGAACAGGTTGAACATCGCTACGTCGACCGTAAACGAGAGCACATAATTAACGACATTGCGCGTGATTACGAACGCATAAACGAGCTTGAGATTGCAATTGCATTGTTTGAAACAACGACACTCGCGCCAAGCCGAGAGCGTCGTGCTCGCATCTACGACAAGCTGGAACAAAACGATTTATTTTGTGACATTGTCACTAAAATGCTCACTCACCCTATTGATGTTTCCGAGCTTGAAGTGGCACAAAAGCTTGAACAACGCGTTAAACGTAAACAGGGCTTTAAAGTCCCGAGAGCCACCAAGCCGGAATGCACCGAATACCATATCGAATTGGATCTATCACAGCAACGTGTTGAACTGGCAACCAAAGCACATTTCGAAAGTTTAGGTTGGACCGTTTTCTATTCTGAGAATACCCTACTCAACGGCTTGTTAGGCTTAACTTTGTGGGATGCGATTTTTGCACCAATAGAGGGGGCATTTATTAACGCTTATCAACATCGACCATTGGATTTGTATCACGCCGATTTTGCCGACAAAAGGAAGCAACTTATCGACAATGCGCTTGAGCAAGTTCAACAAGGGAAGACGCAGGCGTTGTTTGATACATACCGAGATAAAGTTGGGATCAGTAATCCCTTCGTCAGTTGGGCGTACGTGAACGAAGAGCTGATATCCCTAGCTCTTGAACACATCCCTAATGACCTGTTGGTCGAACTGTTTAACGTGCAGTTAAGTGATCTGAAACTCTATCGAAACGGCATGCCGGATTTGATTGCATTTAAAGAAGGGAAATTTGAATGGATAGAGGTGAAAGGCCCAGGCGATAAACTCCAAGATAACCAATGGCGTTGGATCAAGGAGTTCAATCGCCTCAATGTACCGTTCTCAGTCTGTTATGTATACCCAAGTAACTTCAAGATGCAGGATTCAGAGCGCTGTCATTGATTCGAGGTCAAGGAAAACGACGCCGCGTAATAGCCAGCTCTTTCCAAGTTATTTGACGCAGAGATCGGGGCAATGACACGCTCCCGAAGGGCGAGCTGTCTTGGCTTGTATACTTTGTTGTCGATTCTTGATTTAGAGTGACTAGATCTTTAAATCGCCGCCGCGTCTACAAACCAAGTCATTCTCGCTGAACCTAGCATCTTGAGGTTACTTGGGTATAACAGCACAAGCTTAGAAAAGAGCCAGAATGGTCTTAGCTACTTACTTTGGCGTTCTTCTGCCCTTTCTTCTCTTTCAATTGATCAATCACGTAGCTTGGTGCGACTTTCTCTAGTTCGCCCAAGCACTCGTCTGTTTTCGGGTTGTCGTAGCGAACATAAATGTCACAAACCGCATAAAGCTGCTCCGGCGCGCCAGAAATCAAATACGCTTGCTCAAAAGACTTCACCGATTTGTCTAGGTTGTACTCTTCTTGCAGTACACCATTGAGGTACCAGAAGTAACTGTTATCTTTCGCCATGTTGGCTGCTTTCTCAATCTCTAAAGCTGCACTCTTCTTGTCATCAAGACGCACAAGCGTTAACGCTTTCGAGTAATGCAAAGATGCGTTGTCAGGATGAAGCTTAATTGCAGAATCCAGCGTCTTTACTGCATCGGCATCGCGTTGCTGCGCTCGGTAGTTGTCCGCCAAGCTTAACCAGATTTGTGAATTCTCCGGCTGATTGATCACCAAAGCTTGATAGATTTTATCCGCTTTATCCCATTCATGATGCCAACGATAGACATCCGCCAATAACAGTTTGGAACCGTTATCTTGCTTGTTCTCTAAATAGCTGATCAGTTCAGCAACCGGGGCTTCAAGCGTTTGCTTCTGCTCGCTGCTCACGTTAGAAAAGTCACGCACTAAGTTGGTCGCCGCAGTAATGCGAACCATGGTTTCTTGGTCACTCAATAATGGCTCAATCATGCGCCAACGATGTTCAATCGTATATGGCTCTGCTCCAACAATCGCGGCTTCACGAACCGCAGGATCTTGGTCTTGAAGGCTGCGTGCAACCGCTACCAGCGCGTTTTGACTTGGGTAATTCGCCAACTCGTGCAGTGCTTCAATACGCTTTTCAACGGGTTGTTTGATGTCCTGCGCTTGGTAAGACAGCTTGGCAACCATTTGCTGTGGCGACATCTGCGCTGAGTTTGCTTTTTGAGCGCTTGTCATGCTCGCTGATGAGACTTGGTCTGGTGCGAGCAAGGTTTCATCTTGTGCAATGACAGATTGGCTTGTGGTGATACCTAAAGCGACAACTAACAGTGTTTTTGAGAATGTCATATCAATCCCCTTAAAATTTGGTTTCGAATACAGGACGCTTCGCCGCTTGTTGGCGTAGCACTGAATCACTGTATTTGCCATGTGCCACAGGGTTACCCGTTGCACGAAGAATGTATGCCATTGCCTTATCAGCATGAGAGAAGAACTTTTTCCAACCTGCACACAGGTAGTTCAACCCGGGTTCACCGTCTTTGGTGCGGATGAAACGGTTTTTCGGACACTCACCGTAGCAAGCAAATTGGTAATCACACTGTTGGCACTGCTTGGTTAACGAGCGAGTCTTGGCAAAGCCAAACTTTTGCTGCTCAGGACCATAGGCCAACTTGTCTAATTTTTCGTGGTGGATGTTGCCAATCTTGTACTCTGGATAAACGTAGTGGTCACAAGCAAAAACATCACCGTTTGGTTCCATTGCCAAGCCTTTGCCACAAATCTCGCCAAGTGTACAAAGTGGGTTTTTGCGCCCCATCCAAGTCTCGACGCTCGCTTCAAAGTACTGCACAAACACTTTGCCAATGTCGTGTTGAATCCACTCATCAAAAATCGCGATAAGGAAGTTACCCCACGCCTCGTCTGCCACACACCAAGGCTCTACTACAGAGTCTTTGTGACCAGGAATAAGACGCTTGTCACCTTGTTTCAGCTGCTCTTGCGGCCGCCATGTTTGAGGTGCGGTAGTACGGAACGTTTTTTGTTCCACGATGGGAATGAACTGCATTTGCGGTGAGCGTACTTCATCACGCAGGAATCGGTATACCTCAAGAGGATTGCGGCTGGTTAGATTGTTTACACAAGTCAGCGTTGCGAACTTCACTTCGTGTTTGTGCAGCAGTTCAACAGCCTTCATCACTTGGTTAAAGGTACCACGACCTGCGCGGTTGGTTCGGTAAGCGTTGTGCATCATTTCTGGGCCGTCGATACTCAAACCGACCAAGAAGTTATTTGCTTTCAGAAATGCACACCAATCGTCGTTGAGCAAGGTGCCATTGGTTTGTAGATCGTTAGAAATGACCACGCCTTCAGGCTTGTACTTAGATTGAAACTCAACAATCTTTTTAAAGTAATCCAAGCCCAACATTGTTGGTTCACCACCCTGCCAAGAGAAGATGATTTCCGGCGTGTTCTGCCCTTCAATGTACTGACGAATGTAGGCTTCTAGAGTCTCTTCATCCATCACAGGCGTGCAGCCTTTTTTGTACTCAAGTAAGTCCTGTTTGCTGAGGTAATAGCAGTAAGTGCAATCAATGTTACAAGCCGCCCCAATAGGTTTTGCCATGACATGTAAACGCTTAGAGGCTTTACCGTTGAACTGAGGACCTTGAGTAATGTGCATACGTCACCTTTTTCGTTATGAAATGCAGCTGAGAACGCTCATAAGCGTGCCATTCTCACCTTGATGACCTAATCATAAATCCCATTAATACAAGAGGCTTGTTATACCGTTTATAACCTTTTTTCATAGCGTTTATTGCTAATATTTATCGTGACTTTTTTGGCGAGAAACTATTGATGAAATCATTTAAAAGCAAATCGTTAACCGCACTTTCTATTCTATCATTCAACGTATTAATGAGTGGTTGTGCAACTCAATCATCGCATCCTATCGCGCTCAACATTGATCAAGACATGGTGTTGGTTGAAGGCGGTTCATTTGTCATGGGATCGGACAGCGACTCCGCCAAGAAGGCAGAAACCCCAGCACGCGAAGTAAAGGTAGACGGCTTCTACATTTCCAAATTCGAGGTCACTCAAGAATTGTTTGAATCTGTCATGGGTTCTTCAATGAGTTACTTCCAAGGTGCAAACATTCCGGTTAATAACTTGAGTTGGCAGCAGGCAAATTACTTCATCGAGAAGTTGAACGAACTCACAGGTGAAAACTACCGCTTGCCGACAGAAGCGGAATGGGAGTTTGCCGCGAAAGGCGGTAAGAAGAGCCAAGGTTTCACTTACGCAGGCTCAAACAACATTGCTGATGTGGCGTGGTATGCCGACAACTCTAAAAACCAAGCTCACCCCGTTGGTCAAAAGCAACCCAATGAACTCGGTCTTTATGACATGACAGGCAACGTTGGTGAATTTGTTATTGATGCTTATGACGACACCTTCTACCGCTTTGGTCCAACCGAAAATCCAAACAACGCTAAAGACGAAAAAGCAGGCTTAGCACACAAATCCGTACGAGGCGGCAGTTTTGCCTATGATTCTGATGAATCAGAGAATTTCCGTCGAGACTTCGCCAGCCAGTCTATAATTATGTCGGACATGGGACTTCGCCTTGCGAAAGATGCTGATTAAGCACGATTACGCATGAGAAACGACGTGACTGCCCCTTTGCCGCATTCTTACCAATTAAGACGTCTCTTGGTTAGGGAAATGGTTAGGGGAAAGAGGCTAAATCTACGTTGCTCTCATTTAACCTCAATGTATACAAACAATACATTCAAACTTAGGTAAATAATAATATGAAGAAACACATCTGTGCCCTTGCAGTCTTATATGGTTTATCATTCTCAGCGATGGCTTTAGATTGCGATCCAAACTTACTACCTTCTTGGAAAGATGGCGCGAGTAAATCTGCAATTGTTAACTATGTTGATCAATCTACTGATGCTTCGAAAAAAACCTTCATTGCGGAACAAGACCGCATCGCGGTGTTCGACAATGACGGTACGTTATGGTCAGAAAAACCGTTTTACTTCCAACTGGCGTATGCGCTAGACGAAGTGAAACTGATGGCAAAAGACCATCCAGAATGGAAGACACAAGAACCGTTTAAATCTGTACTGAATGACGATATTGAAGGCGTCTTCAAAGGCGGTGAAAAAGCGCTACTTGAGATCGTCAAGGTCACTCATAGTGGTATGACGGTAGAGGAATATCAGCAAAAAGTCGCCGATTGGCTGAAAGTCGCGAAAGATCCACGCTTTGGCAAAGCTTATACCGAACTTACATACAAACCAATGCGCGAAATGGTCACCTACCTGCAAGAGCATGGTTTTAAGACTTACATCGTATCAGGTGGCGGTGTGGACTTTATGCGCGTTTGGGCGCCAGAGGTGTACGGTATTCCCGAAGAGCAAATCATTGGCAGCGCGCTAAAATACAAGTACGACTACAACGACGGTAAGCCAACCGTGACCAAGTTAGGTGAAATCCTCACGATTGATGACAAAGCCGGTAAGGTTGAGAACATTCAGCACATCATCGGTAAGAAACCCGTTCTCGCGATTGGTAACTCAGACGGTGACCACGCGATGATGCAATGGGCAACCAGTCAACCAAACTCTATGGCGATGATCGTTCACCATACCGACGAAGAGCGTGAGTGGAAATACGACCGCAAGTCCAGTGTGGGTCATTTAGATAAAGCAATGGATGAAGCCAATCAGCGTGATAACTGGCACCTCATTGACATGAAAAATGAGTGGTGCACGGTGTATTAACCATACCTTTGCAACTGACAAACTCCTCCTTAGTGAGGAGTTTTTTTATTAATTTTCAAACGTTAGTCTTTTCTTCACGAACACTTCACGACTCTTCACACAAAATGCCTCCCATCGAAACGAAGAGGTAAATATATAATGAAAAAAACAGTCCTGACGATTCTCGCAGCAAGCTCATTTTCGGTTGCAGCAGCACCTTACGTGGGTTTGGAATACGGATTCGGCACCACAGATCACGATTTTGAACCATCTTTTCAAGCTGACGGTGTGAATCTGAACCCTGAATTGGAAGACGGTATTTTTGGTGGCTTCATTGGCTACTCTATCAATGATTCTTGGGCTGTAGAACTGGGTTATAACCAATTTGATCTTGATGATGGTCGTTCCAAAAATCTTGGAATTGTCGATATCAAGGGTCAAAAATACCATCATGAAATGGATTGGGACGCTTCAATCAAAGCCAAACAAATTACGTTAGCGCCTGTGTTTAGCTATGCATTAAACGAAAAGTGGACAACAAAAGTTAAAGCAGGTTTGACTTACACTCAGTACGAATCCAAAGCAAGCCAATCAGAAGAACATGAGCTTGTTATGAATGACGACGTCGAAATGAACAACACCTTGTTCCACCGTTCTGAAAAAAATAATGAGCTCGGTGCAATACTATCTATCGGTGCGGAGTACAAAATCTTCCCTCAATTGACCATCGGCGCGAACGCAAAATACCAGCTTGATAGCTACGCAAACACAGCATCAATCAACGTAGGCTCTACTTACTACTTCTAACTTAGGAAGCCATTAGCATGAAAAAACTGATTATTACGACAACATTAGCCCTAATTTCTGGCTCTGCATTGGCTGCCTTCAACGGTCCTGAAACCGCAGCAATCAGCACTGTAAAAGCGGCGCAAAATGCATCTGATGATAGCTATGTACTGTTGACAGGTAACATCGTTCAAGCACTTGGTAATGAGACTTACCTATTCAAAGACAACACAGGTGAGATTCAAGTCGAGATCGATAACGAAGACTGGATGGGTCAAGACGTATCACCGCAAGATCGCGTTGCCATTCGTGGTGAAGTAGACTCTGAATGGACAAAGACTCAAATCGACGTCGATACGATTCAAAAGCTATAAGCCACACGTTCAAACGAGATCCTTACTCTTGTTAAGTACAAAGCCACCGCATTGGGTGGCTTTTGTGCGTCTCTTAACAAACGCTCAAGCATGGGCAATTAGGCGGTAGGACCAAGCGAATACTTTTAGATCTAACATCAAATCGAATTTTACGGGAACGATAAGGCTCACCATCAAGATTTAAAGGCAGTGCTTTAGGGAAATCGATCTCCAACCAACTCGCCTGAGTATGCTTAACAAACTGCCCAGTCTCAGTTGGATTTTGAATTTCATCAATGACCTGAGGTAGCTCATGGGGCAAGAATGGATGCACCAAAGTAATGTCCATTAAGCCATCATCTATCAATGCATTTGGCGCAAGCTCTTGACCTCCTCCCGCAAGGCGACTATTACAAAACGCCCCAACCAAGATCTCCCCTTGATAACTACCCTGCTCAATTGTGAGGGAGCCATCATAAGGTTTAAAGCCAAGCGCCTTCACTAGACCGGTTAATGTGTAGGCACCACCACCCAGAAAGTTTTTCAGTTCAACTGGTGTTTCAGCGGTAATTTCTGCTCCAAAGCCAGCTGCAGCAATGTTCATAAAATAGCGATCATTAGCTTGAACGCAGTCTACCGCAACAGCGTCACCATTGACGGCAAGTTCGATGGCTTCTCGAATCATGATTGGGATTTTCGTAGCAGTCGCGAAGTCATTCGCCGTACCCATTGGGATAATGGCCAATTCTGGACGAACGTTCGCCTCAATCTGATTCAAAGCCGTTACCGCTTCGTTAACGGTGCCATCGCCACCAGCAACAACAATACGTTTCATTCCTTGATTGACCGCTTCACTCACTAAACGAGTCATGTCTTGTGATTCCCAAGTGACCCGAACTTGCAGATCCACACCTTGTTCTCGCATTCGCATGATCTCACTGCGAAGCTCAGGCGTTCCGGCTTTCTTACCGTTTAGAATGGCTCGTATTGTCTTCATACTGGCCCTTTACTCTTCGATTGCTTTCCCTGCTTGCTTGAGTTGAGCTCTCAACCATTGATGCGCACTTTCATTGTGACGACTAGAATGCCAGATTGCACAAAGGTCATGAATTTTGTCACTAAAAGGAAGCGGGACAGCTTTAATATTATACGTTTTTGAAAAGTGTTGAATGGTCGACAACGGCAGCATACCGATGTATTCACTACCATTAATGACTGGCAGCATTTCCATTGCACCAGATGCGCGATACACGATATTCCTTTGCGCTAGGTCTGCAATATCTTCCTCATTCATCAAACTTTTACGCGCATGCCAACGCGAAACCACGACGTGCTCTTCCGCCAAAAATTGTTCTACAGAACAAGAGTCATGAATTCGTGGATGCTCGGCACTGCACACCACCATCAAACGCTCGGAAAACACAGGCTCTACTTTGAGGACAGTACGACCACGCGGTGGCATATCGATAATCAAATCATATCGTTGTAAACGCAGATCGCTTTCGTAATCTTCCGTGAACAAAGGATGCACTTCCAAACCGACACTCGGCGCGTTTTTACGGATTTGGCGCAGGAGCTGCGGCATTAACTCATAACTGGCAACTGAGACGCAGGCGATGGAAAAAATACGATTGGATACTTTAGGATCAAAACTGCTCGAGGCGGATAAGGTAGAAGTAAAGTTTTTCAGCGCAGCGACCATCGCAGGATAAATATCCATAGCAAAACTGGTCGGCTCGACACCCGATGTGCTGCGGTGGAACAGTGGCTCATCATAAATGTCACGCAAACGAGCGAGTGCTTTGCTCACCGCAGGTTGGCTGATATCAAGACGAGCAGCAGCCTTAGACAGGTTCTGCTCTTCATAAATCGCCACAAAAATGGGGATAAGGTTTAAGTCGGTGCTCTTCATTTTGCAAACATAAAACAGGACATGACCTTATTTTAGCTAACAGTATGATAGTTAACGACTCAGAACTCTAGATTTGAGCGTCTATGCATGTTTTCGCGAGTTTTAACCTCGCATTGACGAAGAATATTCTGAAAATCACTCAGGATTTTCCTAGGTAAGGGGTCAAGAATGCACTCGCCTCTTCACCGCATAAGCCAACTTCTACTTCAACGCCACCTTCTTTTAGGATTTCGATACCGCGACCAGCATTACGGGGATCAGGATCAAGCATAGCAACCACTACTTTTCTGATACCACAAGTCACTAAGGTTTTAGCGCAAGCTGGCGTGCGACCCACAAATGAACATGGCTCTAGTGTTACGTACGCGGTGACGTCACTTAGGTCTCCGTTGTATGCGTTTAGGGCTTCCACTTCTGCATGATTACCACCAATCGCTTGTGTGTGCCCTTCTGATACGATTTCACCGTTTTTGACCAGCACACATCCGACAGGCGGGTTTGGCTGACAGGCAGGCAGCGCGTTGCGTGATACTTCCAACGCACGAAGCATAAATTGTTGGTTCATTTGAATTTGATACTCGTTATTCAGAATTTGGGTGATGGATTCTAACGCCAGCATGCTTTCCTCGCTATATAAAAGTGTTTGCAATACTGATACGTTTTATCTCAACAAACGACTCATTGCTAAACCTAATCCCCATAAAAAATAAAAAAACGGGGCAAACCGTAGTTGCCCCGTTTGGTTACCCTTCAGACCGCATTCCGAAGTGTTGACTAACGAATTCTCATCGTTAGTTCAACTGCACGAAGCTGAGCCAATGCTTTGTTCAACTCCATGTGTGCCTGTGCAAAGCTGATATCGTCTACATGAGCACGAATGTTTTCTTCCGCCGCTCTACGAGCTTCTTCAGCCCTTGCTTTGTCGATGTCTTTACCGTGAAGCGCAGTATCCGCTAATACAGTAACCACATCAGGTTGGACTTCGACCAAACCACCAGAGACATACAGGATCTCTTCAGGCTTGGACAAGTCACCAGTAATACGAGCAACGCCCGGCTTGATTTTACTGATAAGCGGTGAGTGACCCGGACGAATACCTAACTCACCATCCGCACCCGCTACCGCGATAGCATGTGCCGGACCTGAGTAAAGAGTGCCCTCCGCACTTACCACATTCAGTTGAAACGTATTTTGTGAAACCGCTATGGCCATATTGCCTCCCGCGCTTTACAGTTTTTTCGCTTTTTCAAGCACTTCGTCGATGTTGCCGCAGTACATAAATGCCTGCTCTGGGATGTCATCGTACTGACCATCAAGCAGCGCTTTAAAGCCTGCAATGGTGTCTTTTAGTGGAACGAATACACCCGGTTGACCCGTAAACACTTCTGCTACGTGGTAAGGCTGAGTTAGGAAACGTTCAACTTTACGAGCACGAGATACCAAGCGCTTATCTTCTTCAGACAACTCATCCATACCCAGGATAGCGATGATGTCTTTTAGCTCTTTATAACGTTGCAGCGTTTGCTGAACTTTACGCGCCACATCGTAGTGCTCTTGACCAACCACTTGAGGGTCAAGCTGACGTGATGTCGAATCCAATGGGTCAATCGCTGGGTACAGACCCAAAGCAGCGATGTTACGAGATAGAACGACCGTCGCATCCAAGTGCGCAAACGTGGTTGCTGGTGATGGGTCAGTCAAGTCATCCGCTGGTACGTAAACCGCTTGGATAGACGTGATAGAACCATTTTTAGTCGACGTGATACGCTCTTGCAGCACACCCATCTCTTCTGCCAGTGTTGGTTGGTAACCTACCGCAGATGGCATACGACCAAGCAACGCCGATACCTCAGTACCTGCCAATGTGTAACGGTAAATGTTATCCACGAATAGCAGTACGTCACGACCTTCATCACGGAAACGCTCTGCGATGGTCAAGCCCGTTAGCGCAACACGTAGACGGTTACCCGGTGGCTCGTTCATCTGACCGTAAACCATGGCTACTTTGTCGAGAACACCTGCTTCCTTCATTTCGTAGTAGAAATCGTTACCCTCACGAGTACGTTCACCTACACCGGTAAATACCGACAAACCTGAGTGAGCTTTAGCAATGTTATTGATAAGCTCCATCATGTTTACCGTCTTACCTACACCCGCACCACCGAACAAACCGATCTTACCGCCCTTCGCGAACGGACAAATCAAGTCGATAACTTTAACGCCGGTTTCTAGTAGCGCAGTGCTGTTAGATTGCTCTTCATAGCTTGGGGCATCACGGTGGATCTCGTAAGACACTTGCTCACCGATTGGACCACATTCATCGATTGGATGACCCAACACGTTCATGATACGACCTAGGGTTTCTTCACCCACTGGTACCGTGATTGGGTTGCCCGTAGATTCCACTTCTAGGCCACGTTTAAGACCATCCGAAGAACCCATTGCGATACAGCGAACCACACCGCCGCCCAACTGTTGCTGGACTTCCAACATCAGTGAGCCATCGCTGCCATCGTTGATTTTCAGTGCATCGTAAACTTTCGGGCCTTTGCCTTGTTCGAACTCGACGTCGACCACCGCACCGATGACTTTGACGATTTTGCCAATACTCATAATTTAAACCTCAAATTCTCTCTCTAAACCGCTTGTGCGCCGGATACAATTTCACTCAACTCTTGAGTAATCGCCGCTTGACGCGCTTTGTTGTAAACCAGTTGCAGGTCTTCAATCAGTTGCGCTGCGTTATCAGTCGCGGCAGACATTGCCATCATCCGCGCGGCTTGTTCACAAGCGATACTCTCAACCACCCCCTGATAAACCAGTGATTCCACATAGCGTTGAATCAGGTGGTTGAGAATGTCTTGAGGAGACTGCTCGTAGAGGTAATCCCAACGAGCCTCTTTATCACGTGAAATGTCTTCTTTAGGGAACGGCAACATCTGCAATACCGTTGGTTTTTGCACCATGGTGTTTACAAACTGGTTGTAAACGAGGAACAAGCGGTCGATTTTGCCTTCGGAGTAGTGCTCCATCATGGCGTTAACCGCACCCAACATATCTTCCAGTTTTGGTGCATCACCAAGCCCAGAAGTCTGTGCCATTACTTTCCCGAGGGACTGGAAAAAGCTGATTGCTTTCGAACCAATGAGCGTCGTATCTACTTCAACGCCCTTCTCTTGCCAGTCCTGCATTTCTGCCAATACTTTTTTGAACAAATTACTGTTCAGGCCACCACACAAACCTCGATCGGATGAGATGATGATGTAAGCCACTCGCTTCACTTCGCGTTCTTGAAGGAAAGGATGGCTGTACTCCAGCGTACCGGACGAGACGTGACCGATAACCTTACGCATGTTCTCCGCGTAAGGACGGGACGCCTGCATGTTCTCCTGCACTTTGCGCATCTTGCTGGCGGCGACCATTTGCATCGCACTCGTAATCTTTTGCGTGCTACTCACGCTAGCAATTTTGGTGCGAATCTCTTTGGTATTTGCCATAACGGACTCCTGTTAGTGGTCCTACGATTGCAGCGCAGTGAACTCTTTCAGCAAGCTGTGTAGCTCACTCTCGATCTCGTCGTTGTAATCACCGGATTGGTTGATCTTGTCCAGTAGCGGCTGCGCGTTTGTACGACCAAATGCCATCAACTCATCTTCAAAGCGAGAGATTTGGTTTAACGCCACATCAGTGAGGTAACCCTTCTCTGCTGCAAAGATCGCCAGTGCTTGCTCAGCAACGGTCATTGGTGCGTACTGCTTTTGCTTCATGAGTTCCGTTACTTTCTCACCGTGGTCAAGCTGACGACGTGTCGCTTCATCTAGGTCAGAAGAGAACTGAGCAAATGCTGCCAATTCACGGTATTGCGCCAACGCGGTACGAATACCCCCCGACAGCTTCTTGATCACTTTGGTTTGCGCTGCACCACCTACACGAGATACCGAAATACCTGGGTCAACCGCTGGACGTAAGCCTGAGTTGAATAGCTGAGTCTGTAGGAAGATTTGACCATCGGTAATCGAGATTACGTTGGTTGGTACGAATGCTGATACATCACCCGCTTGGGTTTCGATGATTGGCAGTGCGGTTAGAGAACCGGTTTTGCCTTTCACTTCACCGTTAGTGAATCGCTCAACGTATTCTTCGTTAACACGTGCTGCACGTTCTAGAAGGCGTGAGTGGAGGTAGAAAACATCACCCGGGAAGGCTTCACGACCTGGTGGACGTTTTAGAAGTAGCGAGATTTGACGGTAAGCCACCGCTTGTTTTGATAGATCATCGTATACGATCAACGCATCTTCACCACGGTCACGGAAGTATTCGCCCATGGTACAACCTGCGTATGGCGCTAGGTATTGCAGTGCTGCCGCTTCTGATGCTGACGCAACCACCACAATGGTGTTTTCTAGTGCACCGTGTTCTTCTAGCTTGCGAACCACGTTGGCAATCGTCGATGCTTTTTGACCAATTGCGACGTAAATACATTTAACGCCCAGTTCTTTTTGGTTGATGATGGCATCAATCGCCATCGCGGTTTTACCTGTCTGACGGTCACCGATGATCAACTCACGTTGACCACGACCAATTGGCACCATGGAATCTACCGCTTTGTAACCGGTTTGGATTGGTTGGTCGACAGATTTACGGTCGATAACACCAGGGGCAATGACCTCTACAGGGTCCATACGATCGAATGACACTGCGCCTTTACCATCGATTGGTTGACCTAGCGTGTTCACTACACGACCTAGCAGACCGTTACCGACTGGCACTTCGAGAATACGACCGGTGCCTTTTACTTTCATCCCTTCTGACAAGTCCGCATATGGGCCCATCACAACAGCACCAACTGAATGACGCTCTAAGTTCAGAGCCAACGCAAAGCGGTTATCTGGCAGTTCTAGCATCTCGCCTTGCATAACGTCTGCAAGACCGTGAATTGTGATGATGCCGTCACTCACAGAGACGATAGTACCTTCATTTCTCGCTTCACTTTCGAGGTTGAAGTTAACAATTCGCTCTCTGATTAATTCACTGATTTCATTTGAATTTAATTGCATTTCTATACCCCGTTACACATGTAGGTTGGTCGCCAATCGGCTTAGGTTGGTGAGGACACTGCCGTCATACACGGTCTGCCCTGCTGTGATCACCACACCACCTACAAGGGATGGATCCAGTTGTGTTTCTAGTGTGATGGCTTTACCGTACTTTTCGGTTAACGCTTGATTAAGCCTTACCATCTGTTCCTCATCCAGAGGTTCTGAAACACGCACTGTTACTGTCATGGTTCGTTCGTAATCCGCTTTCATCTCTTGGAACTGAACGTTTACTTCACTGAGCGCTTTTAGACGCTTGTTCTCTTCCATAATGCGAAGAAAATTCTCGAAGTTTTGATTCAACCATTCACCACCAGCATGAAGAATCAGATCCAAGAATGGTTGTTCAGAACCGTCTTCATCGAGGTCATTCAAGACCAGAAGCGTGTTAGGTTGTTCCAAGACAACTTGGGTAATCGCAAACATTTGTTGCCAATAGTCCAAGCATTCTGCGTCGCGTGCGTAATCAAACGCCGCTTTTGCGTAGGGTTGAGCTACTACTGTCAATTCGGACATGTGCCCTCCTACATTTCGTTGATGAAGCGGTTCACCAAGTCGCGGTTAGCCGAGCTATCCAGATTGCGATTAATCAGCTTGCTGGCACTTTCAATCACCAGATCCGCCATTTCATCTTTCAGCTCTTGGCGAACTTTACTGCGTTCGCTTTCCACTTCTGCTTTGCCTTCTGCGACAATGCGCGCTTTCTCTTGATTTGCCAGATCAACCGCTTCCGCAACCATCTGTTCTTGACGTTGCTTACCTTGGTTGATGATAGCTTGAGCTTTTGAGCGAGCTTCTGTCAGCAGCGCTTCACCGTTCGCTTTTGCCAGTTCTAACTCTTGTGCTGCTTTTTCTGTTTGCTCAAGACCTTGGGCAATTTCAGCACGACGCTCATCAAGCAGTTTTACAAGTGGTGGCCAGACATATTTCATGCACAGCCAAACGAAAATCACGAAGGAGATCGCCTGACCAAACATTGAGGCATTTAAGTTCATAGCACCCTCTCTTCTATAACGTTATGAAAATTATTAATTCGAATTACGCTACAGCGAAGATGATGTACAAGCCGATACCAACACCGATCATTGGCACCGCGTCCACAAGACCCATCATGATGAAGAATTGAGTACGAAGCATTGGGGTCAAATCAGGTTGACGAGCCACACCTTCAAGGTATTTACCTGCAAGGTTACCGATACCTGCTGCGGCACCCGCTGCACCAAGACCGATCAGTAGTGCACCCGCCACGTAAAGAACTGCGCTAACGATATCCATAACAACTCCTAGAATTGAATTTTTTAATTAAGAAACAAGATTTTTGAAATTAATGCTCTTCAACAGCCATGCCGAGATAAACCACGGTCAGTACCATAAAAATAAATGCTTGAAGAACAACAATAAGAATGTGGAACAGTGCCCAAGGAACACTTAGTGCCCATTGCATCCACCACGGCATTAATGCAATTAGAATGAAGATCATTTCACCTGCATACATATTGCCAAATAATCGAAGACCTAAAGATATTGGTTTAGAAATTAGCGTCACCAATTCAAGAACTAAGTTCACTGGATATAACAACGGATGTGAAAATGGTTGAGTAGTTAACTCTTTAATAAAACCTTTCACGCCTTTGTTTTTAAACGTATAACCTAACACCAAAATAAATACGCCTAATGCCATCGACATCGTAATATTGACGTCAGCGGATGGTAAGTCACGGAAGTGTTCAACCCCTACAGCACGAGTAAGTGCAGGAATTAAATCAATCGGTAACAAATCCACGGCATTCATTAATAACACCCAAACAAATATTGTCAGTGCCAAAGGACCAATTAACTTGTCCTTCGCTTGAAATATTTCTTTTACAATGTCATCGACGAACTCAAATATTATCTCGATCAAACACTGGAATCGTCCTGGTACTCCTTTCGTTCCTTTCGTCACCGCATAACGGAATGAAAGGATGAAAACGAGCCCCGTCAACCAGACCATGATCATGGAATCAAGGTTAATTCCAAACCAACCGTCGCCGGCGGTGAGAAAGGTCAAGTGGTGCTCAATATATTCATGAGCGGACTGGACAGTCTCCATTTATGCCTTCCTTTCGAAGCGGTCTCTGAACAGCGGCGTTAAGAAGTGACCAAACATCGTCACACAAAAGCCTATCAGGACCACGATGTTGCGAAGAGCCATAAATCGAAACGTCAAAACAAACATCACTATGGTGTAAATGACTTTGATATTTCGACTCAGATGCATGAGGTCACGCAAACTCTCTTCTGGTTTCACCCTAGATTTAATGGACGCGAATACCATGCCAAACAGAGATGGAAGAATCGCAATCAGTACCCCAGTGATTGCTGATTCAGCGCTTAGAGTCCCGCTTCGCATGTACTCATACGCGATGAATACCAGACCCAAAGCTGCTTGAGCAATCAGAATCCTCTTGCCTGCCACCAATATTGGGTCGTCGTGAATATTAGCTTCCATAAATCACCCTTTAAAATAATATCGAATTAAAACTTCTGATAATTAAACTTCACAAAATAAAGCTGCCTAGTGACGACGAATTATATTAAGATAAATTTAATACACAGAATTAAATTTAATCTGATAATTATTATTCACATATTTAAAAATCAAAACGGAATCACTCCGTATTTCCGTTTCCCCAGAAATATACACCGATAATTTTAATAATCTAAATCGAAAAACTTGCAAATTATCATTCCATTTTTGAAGTGTTATTTTATTTGAACAAATCAAAAATGAAATATACATTGAATAAGCCGTCTTTATCAGGGTTAAGACGAAAAGCTTGTCACATGGAAGTGACACTCCATCACGAAAGGAATTAAAGTGATTTATTGGTTATATAATCTTAAATATACTATTTTCAATATATAGCTGATTAATAAACCTGTTTAATACAAATATAAAATAGATCAAAAGCAGAACGTCGAAGTGACAAGAATTAAATATATGTAGAATATATTATTTAGTCACGCCCATTGTAGCACGCAAAAATAACAACACGACGTTTATTAAAGGATATAAAAAAGGACGCTTTACTAGCGTCCTTTTCGTTTTTATTTCTTATTGCTTGCCTGCTTATCGAGTTGTGGCAAGGCTTTAGGTATCACCCACTTGAAGCGTTTTGGCTTCAACGCTTGTATCCCTTTCCAAAGAGCATTCATCAAGCTTGCGTCCTCCTGCCCCTCTTGTAGGCGCTGTGAACGCTTCTGCCAAACGTCAGAGTCACTGGCTTTACTCATTTCAAGACCACCTGTGTTGCTTCTCAACTGCTTATACAAGCTTGCTCGAACATCACCCCATCGGTTTGCTTTCACCAATCGTCTGAACACTAACCAAGGAGGCGTAGGACGAGAACGATAATAACGGTGAATGCTCAAGACGGCGATAACGAGAACAAATAGCGTCACTGCGCAGCCAATCAACCAGCTAGAATAAGCCCGAACAAAGGATTTGAATGTATGCTTGGCTTTGAAGGTCTTACCCTCAATCACCACCGTTTCCAGCTGTTTACTCTGGCTATTCCACCATTGGAACGTATGCTCAGGCAAGGTGAACTCACCACCCTGTTGGATCACATACACGCTTTCTTCGATGCGACTCGATTGGTAATCGCCACGCGTTTGCTTATCATCTAAGCGGTTTGGTTGAGGATAGGCTTGATAGCTGGCAGTAGAATCATTGGATAACAAGTCTGGAAGCAATACTGACAGGCTGTCTTGTGCATTGATCGTAATGGTGCGAGTGATTGCATCACCGACTTTCAGCTCATCGTTAGACGTTGTCCATTTCTGATCCACACTCACCTTAGTCGCAGTAAACCATGCAGACTCATCACTGAGCAATCCAGAAGGCATAGACGCTTCAAACTTAATTGGCTGCGTATAAAGCGTACCAGCGACCTTCGAACCATCAGGCGCAGAGACTTGCACACCAACAGCGACAGGTGGAATCACAAACTGACCCGAGGCTTGCGGATACAAAGTTATTTCCCAACGCTGACGAGACCAAGTCTGTCCCCCTTTGCGCTCGGTATAGTTGGTTGCTAATTGGTTACGCTGCTTTGCAATCACGTTAGGGATTTCTACGCTGCCAATGCGTGTACCACCGGTGAACCAACGAGGCGTTGCGACTTCGATGTACAAGATCACCTGCTCATTCACACTGAACTTAGGCGCTTCTTTCGTATCTGCCCCTGCTCCCTGTTTACCGACCCATGCTAACAATTCAACATTATCGCTGCGCTGCAAGTCTTGAATGTCTTGTGCGTTCGCCAAACCAGTAAAAAACAAAGTAAACACCATCAAGATAGTGCTTAGACGCGCAACAATAGAATCAGCGCCAAGTTTGAATACATTCATCATTGTGCTTGCTCCTCTTCTTGTTGTTGCGGTTGTGGCTTCGGCCCCGTTTTCACGGGTTCACGCAGTTGAATTTGGAATTTAGCGCGCAAGAAGTACTTAGGGTCGGCCTCTACGCGTTTTAACCACTTATCCGCCAGTTCTTGGCTGCCAAGGATTTCGTTCGCATTGAGTTTCTCTTTCAGCATTAATTCAGCAGCGGTTTTTTCGTCTGCCCCATCTGCCGTTTGCGGGTTGTCACCCAGTTCAAATGACTCTTCGGGTCCATCTGTTGTCCCCGCTTGGCTTTCACTGGTGCGGTTAATCTCTTCAACAATGCCGCCGATGACTTTTAGGTTATGTTCAACGTCTGGTCGCAATTGATCGCTCAAGGTGTCTTTGTCTGCCAGTGTTTGCAATAAATTACGCGCTGCCAAGTACTCACGTTGACGCGCCAACGCACTCGCAGCGTTGTACAAGCCATAGTCTTTTACCACATCTGATGGATCGTTTTGCATCTCCAAGAAAGCCGTATGAGCCAGTTTGTATTCGCCTGCGTAGTAATAAGCCGTCCCTTTTCGCAACGGATCCGTAAAGTGCTTTGCTGCCTCAAGGTATTCGTTTTTGTTGAACAGGCGCTGCCCTTGTTGGTTTGGCGTGAGCCATAAATCCCACCACCATTGAGACGCTTTATCCCAGACGGTTACTTCTTGCACCACTTCGGGCTTATCCGCTTTGAGCGAGACGGTTTCCGCCATGACTTTTGGCGTCATAAACAAAGACGTTGACACCATCGCGACAACACACCATTGCACTAACCACCCTTTGCGGAACCAAAGCATCATGATGAGCGCAATTGGGAACAACAGTTGATAACCCATGTCTTTCCAAGGCATTGAGGATTCACCATTGAGTTGCATGTTTCGCTCAACAAAACGATTCAGCTTCTCTATGTCACTATTGTCTACCGTCACTTCCACAAGGCGTCCACCAGTCGCGCTGGCAAGATTATTTAACGAGTCCAAATCGACCGGGTTGTTAGAAACAATGTCTGAGTTACCCGCAGCCAAGATAAGCAATTGATAAGGCTTGTCAGCGAAGTAGTTTTTGTAAGCGGTAATAGTTGCAGGATTAACCCCATCCGTGACCAACAGAACCGTCGAACCCGGTTGGTCTTGTAATTGTCGGTCAATCAAAGGCAGCGCCGTTTCAGCAAGTTTACCTTCAACCGGCATGATTTCTGGTGTTATCGCAGCAAGAAACGGTTCGAATACTTTACTGTCCTGCGTCACAGGCATCGCAACATGAGCAGACCCCGCATACACAACTAGCCCAGTACTGCCTCCTTTTCTTGCTGCCAATAAGTCGCGGATCTTTTGCTTAGAGCGCTCCAAACGGCTTGGCGGAAGGTCCTTTTGCAACATCGAATCGTTGTTATCCAACACCACCAACATGGAGGCTTTATCCTCTCCAAATGGAGAAGCTTGGCGCTCCCACGAAGGGCCGGCACAGATGACGATGGCAATCGCCACTATCACCATAAGTAGCTTGAGCGGCAGTTGCTTTCGCCAACCATAGTCACCAATCGTTAAGGCTTTACGTAAGTGTTCTGGAAGAATGTCTTTCCAGCTAGGTTTGGCTTCTTCTCGCCACCTCAACCAAAGCAAAAGAAACATTGGGATGAACGCCAATAGCCACATTGGACGAATGAAATGGAACTGTGTGAAGAACTGTTCTAGTCCCATGCTAGAGAAAGGAGAATCAAACATGGCGATCTCCTTTTCCGTTTTCTGCTTGCGTGGAAGCTCCACTGGTCACTGATAGTCGACGACGCTTAAATGTCGCTAACGTGAACGCGGTCAAGTACATCACAACGACCAAAGCCATTAAATAATGATGCAAGCTTTGCTTGGGGCGATACGTGGTGCTTTCATAAAGCTGTGGCTCTAACTTACCAATCTCATCATAGGCTTTAGCAAGTTCATCGCGGTTGAGCGCTTCAAACGCCTCACCACCAGATTCTTTGGCAATACGTTTGATTGTATTCATATCTAGAGCAGTTTCACCCACAGTTTGTGGATCACCCATTGCAATCACGTGGATACGTACATCTTTGGCTTTCGCGACTTTCGCCGCATCAATCGGTTCAACGAAGCTTCCGGTATCATTACCATCTGTCAGAACAATGGCGACTTTCTCTTTGCTCTCTTCTACGTCGGTGCGTGACTGTTCGCTTTGCTCAAACACCTTAATCGCCAAACCAATTGCATCACCTAAGTGGGTACTCTGCCCAGCCATCGCCACATCCGTTTGGTTAAGCAGCTCTAACCATACTTTTTGATCAGGCGTGAACGGAGTTTGCACAAATGCTGCGTCGCCAAACAAGATCAGACCTAGACGGTCGCCTTTGCGTGTTTTAGCAAAATCGCTCAACACTTCTTTGGCGGCATCAAGGCGAGTGATCTTTTCTCCAGTTTTGGACGTGAAGTCTTGCTCTGCCATTGAGCCAGACAAATCGACCACAACCATGACATCACGCCCTAAACTTTCACGCACCTGTGGCTCGCCAAGTACTGTCGGTTTTGCCATTGCGGTCACAACCAAAAGCCAAGAAATAATCAGCGTCGCACGCTGCCACCAGCTCGGAGTCAGTTGGCTTGCGCCTTCTGATGGCGTTTCGCCAATGGCGTCCACAAGCTGACTAAAAAACGGCACTTTGATGGCCATTTGTTTGGTGCGGTAAGCTGGAACGAGGAAATACACCACCAAAGGCAGTGGCAAGATGATGAAACAAAGCGGATGCTCAAACTCAAAACTGCTCATGCCCAGCCATGAAGCAAGAAGATCACCCATGGCGACCTCCTTTTAACGCCCGCGCTTTGTAGGCAAGCGTGCGCTTTTCAATATTTTGAGCGTTCTCATCATGCTCTTTCACCCACTTAGTGGCGCGTTCAAGAAGTTGTAAACACTCTGTTTTTTTCAGTTCAACACTTGGGTCAACGATACTTTGCAGCCATCGCTTCGAGACTTCGTCATCAAACATTTTATGCTTAGGGTTAAGCTCATCTAACTTGCGCAGGAACGCGGTGTCAAACAAGCGAGCATGACGGCTATCGAGATGAATCAATACAATTTTCAAAATCGAGAACAGGGCTTTGGGCATACTCGCGTCATCTGGATTCAAACGAGAAATGGCTTCAATAGCTTCTTTACGGTAGCGGTTATCCCACCAATGGTGCAGCAGTCGGTAACCCAGATACATAAGTACAATCGCACCAATGACGGCAAGGATCTTCCAACCAATGGTTTGTGGTACCCAGCTTACGCTTTCTGGCACCGCAACGTCATGCAGCTCACGCAGAATATACGTGCTTGGAGGCGTGTGTAAGTCTGTCATTTATCGACCTCCAACGAGTTTTTGGAATTGAGTAATGTGGTCACCTGATGTATCGATTTCAATATGAGGCAGCTTTTTCATCGCCATTAGTTGCGCCAGTGATTGACGTTTTAACTGCGCTTTCTCAACCAAACTGGCACTGGCGGCGTCGACTTTGGCTTTGCTGTCTAAGTTGAGCTGGTAACGACCGTCACCTATCACCCATTTCACTTTTGCCAAATCTTGGGGAAGCGACTGCTCTAAAGGGTCGCTCACCATCACCGCGAGAACATCGTTGTGCTGTTGAAGCTGCTTAAGGTGATCTAGGTGGTGCTCTTCGCAATCACGCCAATCACTAATAAAAATCAATGTGGATTGTTTTAGTTTCATGCGTTTGATGAGCTCTATCCATTTACTGAACGTCACGTTATCTGCATCAATCGAGTCCACATTTAAGCGCTGGTTAACTTGAGAGAGTCGTTTCAGTTGTGCAAGCAGATCGTTTTGTGAACGCTGGGCTTTGCTGTGATATAGAGCGGAGTCAGAAGCGATAACAAATCCCACTCGATCACCGTCTTTCAATACTCGCCAACCACACATAGCCGCGACTTCAGCAGCGACCACGGATTTCATGACCTCGGTAGAGGCGAAAAACATCGCACTGCGCTGATCAACGCAAACAATCACATTGCGGTCTTTTTCTTCGGTGTAACTGCGCACATGGGGCTTGCCTGTGCGCATGGTGACTTTCCAATCTAGGTTTCGGATGTCGTCCCCTAGCTGGTAATGACGCAGCTCTTCGAAGTTCAAACCACGCCCACGGAATAATGAGTTGTGCCGCCCAGAAAGCACACTGCCCGCTTTTAAGTGAGGCAGCAGGCTGAAGGATTCGGCTTGTGCTTGTAAACGCACTAAGCGAGCGTAATCACAATACAAGCGAGGATCGAGCCCTTGGGATTGAGGAGCAAGCGTTGGCTTTGCCATAGTCCCTCCTGCTTATCCGATTTCTACACAATCAAGCAGCTCTTGCACCACTCGCTGGTGATCAACACCATCGGCAAGTGCATCGTAAGAAAGTGAGAATCGGTGTCCAAGTACCGATGGCACCATCGCACGTACGTCATCAGGCGTTACATAGTCACGCCCTTGTAGCCACGCGTAAGCACGAGCACATTTGTCCAACGAAATTGATGCGCGAGGGCTTGAGCCGATTTCGATCCATTTTTGTAGCTGGGAATCCGCGTAGCGCTCTGGTTTACGCGTCGCCATCACAAGCGCAACGATGTAGTTCTCGACCAAATCGGAAACAGTAATATTTGGCAGTTGACGTCGCGCTTCAATCACAAGCTCTGGCTCAATGTGTTTTGGCGTCACTAATTCACTACTGGTTTCTGAACCCAGCTCTTCACTGCGCACTAAACGAATAATGTCACGCTCAGCTTCATCTTCTGGATAGTCGACGGTCACTTTCATGATAAAGCGATCCATCTGCGCTTCTGGCAATGGGTAAGTGCCCTCTTGTTCAACTGGGTTTTGCGTCGCAAGCACCATGAACAACTCTGGCAAGACGTGCGTCTTATCACCCACTGTAATCGTACCTTCTGCCATCGCTTCTAGCAGTGCAGCTTGTACTTTTGCTGGCGCACGGTTTACCTCGTCCGCCAATACGATGCTGTTAAAGATTGGACCTGGTTGGAAGTGGAGTTGAGGCTTGCCATCTAGTTCTTGGTACACTTCGGTACCTGTAACGTCTGAAGGTAACAAGTCGGGGGTAAACTGAATACGACCAAAGCTGGCATTAAGTAGATTGGCAAGCGATTTCACCGAGCGCGTTTTTGCCGTCCCCGGTAAACCCTCCAAAAGTACGTGACCATTGGTCAGTAACCCTATCACCAAAGCCTGAACCACATGGCTTTGTCCAATGACACTTTTTTCAGTTTGTTCGATTAATTCATTAATGGCTTGTTGTGCGTGGTTCATAATGTGCCCTCAAAATGCATAATTTTTGCTGTGTACATCCTACTCACAAGCCCTATAACTATTGGTTATAAACTTAATACCCAACTTATTTGTAACCATTTATAGCCAATAACTTACCGCCAATTTTAATTTGAAATTGTAGCTCGTAATTGTTGAACAACCTCCGCTGGAGCCACTTCTGCAAGCTGCTTAACACATTGTTCAAAAGCAAAAGCTACGGCCCCTTGTTTATAGTTGCGCGCTAACACTTCACACTCGGCGTACAAATGCTGCGGATTTCCACCCACTTGGTAGGCTGTGCTCAGTGCTTTGCTTGCCGCGAGTATGTCACTCTTCTCTAACGCCAAGCCATACACATACCAATACTGCGGGTTGTGTTCTGCCGTTTCAGCCGCTTGTTTCAAATATTGGTTTGCCTTAACGCCATCTCCAACCCGAAGCCATGCCAAACCAGCGCTGTAAGGCAAAGCACTCGATTTAGGTTGCGCTTCAATCCCTGCCATCAAGGTTTCTAGTGCTTTTCTGTCGTTACCTTGTGTACGGTACAAATCTGCTAAGTTGGCGTAGCTGTTATCAAAGTAAGGCTCTATTTCAATGGCTTTTTGATAAGACGTAATGGCTTTACCTGTTTCTCCAAGAGCTCGATAGACATTTGCTAGGTTGGTTCGTCCAAAACCTCGATCCGCATTGAAACGCTGGATTGCCATGTAGTCTTCCAACGGCTGTTTGATCTTGTCGCGTTGCAGCGGATTCATTTCTGGATAATGACGAACCAAAGCAGCCGCGGCTTCAGCGCGAACGGACAATACTGGGTCAGTTAGTAATGGTTCGAGAATTTGCCAACGATCGCTAAATTCATAACCAAAAGAACCAGCAACGGCACCCAAACGGATCATATCGCTTTCATGTTTTACGGCCCTCGCTAATGAAACCAAAGTGTTCTGTCCGGTATTGCCACCCATACGTTCTAGAGCAGACGCACGAATAATATCGCTTAACGATGCGTCTTGAGCCGAATATGCTAATGCATCAGGCGCACCACGATGACCAATAGAATCCGCGTAAAATGCGACCGCGAAGTGTTGTTGATTTCGGTATTTTGAATTCGGGAACCATTCGCCTATTTTCGTATCTGCCCATTGATTGGTTTCGTCTTCATGACAAGACGTACAAACGTTTGGCGTATTAATATGCATACTCAAATCTGGGCGCGGCACATGCCAACTGTGGTCACGACGCGGGTCCACTTGCATGTAAGTCGTTTCTGGCATGTGGCAAGTTGTGCATTGGGATGCCTCAGTATTTGCCTCATGGAAAGTGTGATTTTCCGGCATGTAGTCAGACGCAATATGGCACTGAGCACAAACCGCTTCTTCTGGGATCTTCAACTCTGCGGTATGCGGATCATGGCAGTTAGTACAAGTAACGCCTTTTTCTGCCATGGCAGATTGCAAAAATGAACCGTAGACGTAATCTTCGTCATAGATTTGACCATCGTGATAATAGAGCTCTGGTGTGATTAAGCTAAGACGATATTTATCTAGGAACGAACCTTTTACGTGATCTTCAGTTTCGTTGAGCTGCGTACGACGACTATGGCACTGCGCGCACGTTTGAACTTGGTGCGTCATCGCTATTTCTTTTGGCTGGAGCGTACTGTGCCCTTCTTCGTAGACCCATTCTTTTACAGCCAAACCTAAATCTCGATCAAAACCATAGTGATTCGCTGAGACGATGGTATTTCCAGATTTTTCCGCTTGTTTGGCAAGCTCTACATGTTCGCTGGCAGGACCATGGCACGCTTCACAACCCACATTGATCTCAGACCACGTGGTTGAATACGTATTGGTTTTGGCGTCGTAATTCTTTTCTAGATTCGTTGAGTGGCAATCGGCACACATGAAGTTCCAATTTTGCCCCGTATTCGTCCAGTAGAATTCATCTTTTGGCGTGGTATCTGGATATAGGTGAAACCAGCGCTGACCACCTTGTTGCTTGGTTCTCGAATCCCATGCAAAAGGAATGAGCTGAACTCGTCCATCTTCAAACTCCACCATGTATTGTTGAAGCGGTTCCCACGCAAAAGTGTAGCTAATTTTGTAGTCGTGCCACTCTCCGTCTGGACCTTGGATATTGACCCAATACTCGTCCCCTTTTCGATAAAAACGGTTTGGCTTTCCTTCGAATGTAAATGTGTGCTCGTTAAAGTCACCCAATACTGACTGTGCATCAGCATGCCTCATCGCCATATCATGATGAGATCCTTGCCACGCTTTGGTTTCTTTTTGGTGGCAATCTACGCAAGCTTCACTGCCTACGTAAGTTAGCGTTGATGATTCGGTTGATTGCGGCGTTTCCTGTGCAAACAGAGAAAAACTGACGAGCGCTGCAAGACCAATTAAGGTCTGCTTCCAACTTGCCCACTGAGTCATAACTGTCCTTGTGTGATTCTTTTTATTCTCTGATCAAAGATAGAAGTGTTTTTTCTTTTTAGACAAGCAATTACATAGGTTTTAAGAAAAACTCAAACGAGGCGCAAAAAAAGAGGCTCCGAAGAGCCCCACATTTGGTTGCAATCAATCTATTTATTGTGACTTTCTTGCAGTTTCTCCATCACCTGATCAAGTGAGAAGCTCGCAGCTTTCTGCCTTGGAGGAAATTCTTGGAATGTTTCTAAGAACTTGCCCACATAAGCCTGTGCAGGAACAAGCATGTACGCATGGTCGATCAACCAATCGTAATACGTGTTCGACGTAATATCTGCGACTTCGTATGGGTCCATGCGTAGATTGAAGATCTTAGGCACACGCAACGGTGTAAACGGTTCAGCCCAAATTTGCAACGTACCTTTCGCGCGCTGCTCTAGGAATACGATCTTCCAGTTGCGGAAACGCAGTGAGCTCAAATCACCATCGTCTGTAAAGTAGAAGATTTCTTCACGTGGCCCTTTGTCCTCTTTACCAGTTAGGTAAGGCAGGAAGTTGTAACCATCAAGGTGGTTTTTGAACGTCTTATCTCCTGCTTTATAGCCTTTCAGGAGTTTCTCTTTGATTTGATCATCGCCTGCTGCCGCTAGGAATGTTGGCATCCAGTCCATATGATGCATGATCTCGTTAGACACGCTTCCCGGCTCAATTTTACCCGGCCAACGAACCATAGCGGGAACACGGAATGCGCCTTCCCAGTTAGTATTTTTCTCACCACGGAATGGCGTTGTACCTGCATCTGGCCACGAGTTCATGTGTGGACCGTTATCAGTGGAGTAAAATACGATAGTGTTATCTTGAATGCCAAGATCATCCACTTTCTTCAATAGCTGACCAACATGGTTATCGTGCTCAACCATGCCGTCGGCATAAAAACTGATGCCAGTTTTGCCCAAGTTGTCTTCTTTGACGTGAGTGCGGAAATGCATGCGTGTGGCATTCCACCAAACGAAGAACGGTTTGTCGGCTTTCACCGCCCGATCCATAAAATCAAGTGCCGCATCTAGCGTTTCTTCATCTACGGTTTCCATTCGCTTACGAGTGAGCGGCCCCGTATCTTCAATTTTGCCATCAGCAAAGGATTTAATGACACCACGAGGACCAAATTTCTTACGGAATTCTGGGTCTTTCGGGTAATCAACATTTTCCGGTTCTTCCTCGGCGTTCAAGTGATAAAGGTTGCCAAAAAATTCGTCGAAGCCATGATTGGTTGGAAGATGTTCGTCTTTATCGCCTAAGTGGTTTTTACCAAATTGCCCCGTCATATAACCTAAAGGTTTAAGCATTTCTGCAATCGTTGCATCTTCTGCTTGCAAGCCTAGGTCAGCCCCCGGAAGACCAACTTTACTCAAGCCGGTTCGCAGCACTGTTTGACCCGTAATAAAGGTGGAGCGACCCGCGGTACATGATTGTTCGCCATAGTAGTCGGTGAACATCATACCTTCTTTTGCGATTCTATCGATGTTTGGGGTTTTGTAGCCCATGAGGCCGAACGTATAGGCGCTGATATTCGACTGACCAATATCATCACCCCAGATAACCAGAATGTTCGGTTTTTCTGCTGCGATACTGCTACTTGTCGCGCCGATAAAAGCAGCGGCAAGAATCGCTAATCGGCGTTTAACGCCATAATTCGCTGTCATATAAACCTCTGTCTGTATTAGAAAAGTGCATCCTGCACACAAACGTATAGCTCACAAAACAAACTAATGCGAATCCAATAGCATAATTAAAATTAAGTTAAAACTAAGGTCTTATAAGCTCTAAACCAAAGGGAAATTAACGTGACCCAAGTCTCGCTTCAGTTTTCCATACAAAAGGTAAGGTTTGAATATTAAACCAAGAAAACAAAGAGTTACGCGTCTACATAACTTATGGTTATAAACACTATAAAGCGACATTCTTCAATTGCATCATTAACTTAATAGCCAACGAAGCGTAGGCGGTCCCTAAGCTTCTCTTCCAACTTTCAACCAATTTGGAGTTTTTATGGCTAACCAAATGAGCAAGCTGGCTGTCGGTCTCGGCGTACTGGCAACCTCAAGCGCAGCAGTGGCGGCAGACAAACCGAATATCCTAGCGATTTTTGGTGATGATGTTGGTTACTGGAACATCAGTGCATACAACCAAGGTATGATGGGTTACGAAACCCCGAATATCGACCGTATCGCAAACGAAGGTGCACTATTTACTGATCACTACGGTCAGCAATCTTGTACTGCAGGCCGTGCAGCATTCATCACAGGCCAAGAACCGTTCCGTACTGGCTTGCTTACAATTGGTATGCCAGGCTCAACTCACGGTATCCCTGATTGGGCACCGACCATTGCAGACTTGCTAAAAGAGCAAGGCTACATGACGGCTCAGTTCGGTAAGAACCACTTGGGTGACCAAGACCAACACTTGCCAACTAACCATGGTTTCGACGAGTTCTTTGGTAACCTTTACCACCTAAACGCTGAAGAAGAGCCAGAAACATATTACTACCCGAAAGACCCTGAATTCCGTAAAAACTACGGCCCTCGCGGTGTAATCAAGTCATTTGCTGACGGTAAGATCGAAGACACAGGTCCTATGACGCGTAAGCGTATGGAGCATGCCGATGAAGAATTCCTAGAAACGTCGTTGGCGTTCATGGAAAAAGCCGTAAAAGCGGACAAGCCTTTCTTCATCTGGCATAACACAACACGCATGCACGTATGGACTCGCCTTCAGGAGAAATACCAAGGTAAATCTGGCATCAGTATCTACGCCGACGGCATGTTAGAGCATGATGATCAAGTGGGTATTCTACTGGACAAATTGGATGAGCTAGGCGTCGCAGACAACACCATCGTTATCTACTCAACCGATAACGGTGCAGAGACTGTATCGTGGCCTGACGGCGGTGCAACACCATTCCACGGTGAAAAAGGCACGACATGGGAAGGCGGTATGCGTGTTCCTCAGCTCGTTCGTTGGCCTGGCGTAATCGAACCAGGTACTAAGATCAACGAAATGATGGCGCACCAAGACTGGTTACCAACACTGATGGCAGCAGCAGGCGTTCCTGACGTGAAAGAGAAACTGGCTAAAGGCTACAAAGCAAATGGCAAAGACTGGCGCGTACATATTGATGGCTACAACTTCATGCCTTACTTCCAAGGTAAAGAAGAGAAAGGTCCGCGTGAATCACTACTGTACTTCACAGCAAACGGTGAGCTAAACGCAGTTCGCTGGAACGATTGGAAACTGCATTTCGCAACACTAGAAGGTAACATTACGGACGCGGTACGCTTCGCACCAAACTGGCCGAAGATCATCCACCTACGTGCTGACCCATTCGAGAAAGCGCCTCACGAGTCTGGTATGTACTTGCGCTGGATGGCTGACAACATGTGGTTGTTTGTACCTATCCAAGACGTGCTAGGTGAGTTCTTCAAGACACTACCGGATTACCCAATGCAGCAAGGTCAAATGATGAACCCTGCATCAATTAGCTACCAATCTCTTGGTCTACAAGGGAAAATGAAACAGCTAGAACAACTTCAGCAAGAAGTTAAGAAAATGAAATAGTTTCTTTTGCTACTACCGAAAAAACCCGCCAGCCTTGGTGGGTTTTCTTTTTTCACTTTTATCCATTCGCCGCTTGTTCTTTACTAATTGACCGCCCTATATCACACGTTCGCATCACCTCCCTCTCAGATAACGAAACTTCTAATTAGGTCGCACTTTGACGCTCTATTACTAATAACTGATAGCTTTCTCATTCAGCACATTGATTTTCACCAGTTGATTTTTGATAATAGTTCGCATTATCAAGTAATGAGTAATGCATCAACATGTTCAGTCCAACGTCAGCCACTAGCACTTCTCATCAAAACTGGTCGTCTAGTGCTCCCTCAACTGCTCCTTCTATTTTGTTAGTTGAAGATGATCCCGACCTCAACCTTCAACTCACAGAACTACTCAAAGAGCAAGGTTACAACGTGAGTTCTATGTACAGTGGTGACGGTGGAGTAAGCGCATTTCATCAACAAACGTTCGACTTGGTGATTTTAGATGTGAACCTACCTAACCTTGATGGATTTGAAGTGCTCAATGTGATTCGATCTCAGTCGCAAACCCCCGTTGTCATGCTCACCGCTTACGGTGCGGAAGAATATCGGATTCAAGGTCTTAAATGTGGTGCTGATGATTACATTACTAAACCCTGTAACTTCACCGAGGTTAGCTTACGTGTTGAAGCGATACTGCGCCGAACCCAACTGATTCAACAACCTAACTCTGCCACAAAACTCAGTGATAGAGAGCTTCTTCTCAGTAAGCAGACGCATTCCGTTACGCTTCATCACCGCCCAGAAATGGAACCTGTTCAACTCACACCGATTCAGTTCAAGTTACTTTGGACTTTAATCGAACATCGTGGTGAAGTGTTAAGTAAACCCTTTCTCTATCAGACCGTTCTAGAGCGTCAGTTCAGTCAATACGACCGTGCTCTTGATATGCACTTAAGCCGAGTACGCAAGCGCCTCATCGCAGAGGGAATGTCTAACGACCGCATCCAAACCGTTCATGGCAAGGGATACATTTTTAAATGAAAAAAATGCTGTTTTGGCGGCTATTTATCGTCTTATCCCTTGGAGTGGTGATCTTTTTCTCTCTGATTCATAGTGCTGCCATCCTCTCTAACGAGAAAATGAGCTATTTAAAGAAGTCTCATCGTCAACAAATTTTAGATTGGGGCAATACCGCACAAACCTTCATTGACCAACAAGATTGGCACGGACTTGATGTTTGGCTGGAAGAGCTTGCTATCAAAGAATCAACTTGGGCAACCGTGTTGCAATCCCATCTTGACGTGAAAGGAGGGAACCCGCTCAACCAACGTTTTTGGCAAGGTTATGGAATTGGTCGAAGTGTAGAGTGGAAGATTCACCTCGATTTCCCAGACAACCCAATTATGGAAGTCCCACTCTCTCCATTCGGATACCACTTTTTGATTCTGCTACCAGATCGAATGCGACCGGGAACCTACATGTCTCACGCGTTTTGGTTGTTTCGCTTTGTGATTCCCTTTCTTTCTCTACTAGCACTGACTGTGTATTTGTACCGTTATGTCATGCGCCCCTTGCAGCAGTTTCATCGTGCCAGTCAAGCTTTCAGTCAGGGCGATTACTCTGCCCGTATTGGGCATACCATGAAACTAGGCAACGACGAGATTAGCCAAGTCGCTCGTACTTTCGACAAAATGGCGGAACGAACGTCAGATGTGATTCAGCACAACCGCAACCTTATTGCGGACATGTCACATGAGATACGTACCCCACTCGCTCGAATTGAGATGGCAATTGACTGCGTAGATAAAAATATCGAACGCGAGCAAATGCTAGAACGAATCAAAAGCGATACTCAAAAAATGCGAGCGACCGCCGAAGACACACTGACCCTTGCATGGATTGAAAATGAGCAACCAAACTTAAGAACCGAGTCGTTTGATCTCGCCGAGCTAATTGAAATCATCG
Source organism: Vibrio sp. NFR (assembly GCF_027587095.1). NCBI lineage: Bacteria > Pseudomonadati > Pseudomonadota > Gammaproteobacteria > Vibrionales > Vibrionaceae > Vibrio > Vibrio sp. NFR. The sequence goes on along the minus strand of NZ_JAPPTN010000018.1, from coordinate 27,140 downwards.
TAGAAGATGCGCGTTTTGAATACCCGGATAAACAGGTTTCATTGCTGCAAGATCATTCTCTTCCTCTACAAGACTCAAACCAAATGGCGCTCAGCCAATCTTTGGAGAACATCATTCGTAACGGTCTGCGATACACACAAACAAAAGAAACGTTAGACATTCGTGTTCTCACCAAATCCAATCATTATCAAATCTTGATTACTGATTCAGGTCCGGGTATCGACCCTAGTCTGTATCGACAAATCTTCAAACCCTTCTTTAAAGCAAATAACCAAGTCACATCCCGAAAAGGCTTTGGTGTAGGTCTTGCGCTCGCCAAGCGCCACATCGAAGCAGTAGGCGGCAAGATCACCGCTTACAACGCAGAACCAAAGGGATTGACGATGGATATTTCATTACCTAAACGACGCTAACTCCAGCTCACTGCAAGGATTGTAACAGTTGTAAAAGTCGTTTACTCAGAGTGGAAGAATAACCAAAATCTCACTCGATAATAATTCTCATTAACAATGGAGGTTACGGTGTCTGCTTCAACCGTATTTAAGCTAAGCCCACTTACCATCGCGCTTTTGGTTGCATCACAAGCGACATACGCCAAGGATGACATCGAAATTGTCGAAGTTACTGGGCACACGCCTGAAGGCGTCGATATCACAATCGATTCCGATCAGCTCGCTAAATCCCAAGCGCAAGACTTGAACGACATTTTCCGTAAAGATGCAGAAGTTAGCGTCGGTGGCTCTTCTGGCGTTTCTCAAAAGGTCTATGTCCGTGGTCTGGAAGATACCATGTTAAATGTATCTATCGACGGTGCGGAGCAATCCGGTAACCTATTCCACCATCAAGGTCGACTCTCTATTGAACCTGAACTTCTCAAGCAAGTTGATGTGAGTGCAGGTACAGGTCGTGCAACAGACGGACCAGGTGCACTCGGTGGCGCGATTAAGTTCACCACTAAAGATGCACACGATCTCCTTGCCGCAGGTGAAACCTATGGTGCGATGCTAAAAGGCGGTTATTACACCAATAATGAGGGTTACAAGGTTTCAGCAAGTTTATACGGAGAAGTCGTTGATCAGCTTGGTCTTCTGGCTTCATTTGGTTACGTCGACGGCGATAACATCGAAGACGGTAAAGGTCAGGAACAACCCTACACAGCGTTAGAGCAACAAATTGCGCTTCTAAAGCTTTCTGGTCAGTTGAATGACGAACATTACTTATCTATCAGTTACGATTACCGCAATGATGATGGTCGACGTTTAAATCGCCCTCACTTCCAGCCAAGCTTTAAAAATGCGCCTCTCGATCAAGAAACCGATCGTTCTACTTTTACTCTGAATCACAAATACGCAGCAAGCGAATTGTTTAATTTAGACACCACGCTCTACTACACCGATAGTCGCTTAGCTCATAAAGATCACCCCCGCTGGGGCACCAGTGATGGTTCGATCCAGACTACTGGTATAAAGATATTCAACACGAGTAAATTGACTGACTACACTTTGGTCTATGGCTTGGATTACAAGAAAGACAAATCGGAATTTGAAACCAACTACGATGGTAAAAAGGATGATGAAGAAAAAGGCACTGTCTATGGTCTGTTTGTCCAAGATGATTGGATGTTAACAGAAACCATCATTCTAACCGCTGGTGCTCGTTACGATTGGTACGAGTTAACCGATAACAAGGACCAAGACTTCGACTCAAACGGTTTTAGCCCTAACGTAGGTATTAATTACAATGCGTTGGAAGGCTTGAACCTATTTGCTAGTTATGCGGAAGCGTTCCGTGGTCAACAAATCAAAGAACTGTTTGTTATCGATTACCGCGAAAATGACCCAAATCGTAAACCTGAAGAAGCACGCAACTTAGAGCTAGGGGCAAATTACCAATACGATGATTTCTTTGCTGGCGTCACCTTCTTCGATAGCACAATCAAAGACGTGGTAACAAACCAAGGCGCGGTTTACACCAACGTGGGCGATTTGGATAACCAAGGTGTTACCGCTTACTTAGGCTATGCAATTGCTGATGTATCAGCTCGATTGAGTTACAACCAATCCCGTCCAGAGCTAAACGGCACACCGCTTTCTGATGAAGATTCCACATTGGGAACATCGATTGGTGATACTTGGGTACTTGATCTTATCTACCAACCAATGGAAACCCTTGAGTTTGGTTGGAATGCACGATTTGTTGAACGCTTGACCGATGTAGCGGATCCAACCGTCCATCCAGAAAAGCCAGGCTATGGTGTGCATGACGTTTACGCATACTGGATGCCATTAGCTGATGAAGAACTTTCCTTAACCCTATCGGTGAAGAACGTCTTTGATAAGTACTACTTCGACCATGCCTCATACATGGCATACATCGGAAGCCCAGTAGCACAAGGGTATGCGAGCCCTGGTCGAGACTTCCGATTTAACGTCACTTACGCGTTCTAGGTTCGAGTGAGTACATTGCCATTGACCTAACGATAACAACTCAGAAATCGGGGCGAATTGCTCCGATTTTTGGTATTTAGCGGCGTATTTTGCTTTAATTAACGCAAATTCAATTTACTCAAAATAACTCAATGAATTTACGTTTAATTTTTACACTGTCTATTGCCACTCTATTTGCGGGTTGTGCGACCTATGCAGGACTAAACTACGATAAACTGTTTGGTCCTGAGCAAGTTCGCGAGCGAACCGCAACGATTGATACGCCACAAGCGGATTTCTTTCAACATGACGTCAAACCTATTGTTGATAATCGCTGTGTGGTTTGCCATGCCTGCTACGATGCCCCTTGTCAGCTCAAACTTTCTTCCGTAGAAGGCATAGACCGCGGAGCAAGCAAAGCTTTAGTATATGAAGGCACTCGCCTCACTGCCGCTGCCCCAACTCGTCTATTTGAAGATGCACAAACCACTCAGGAGTGGCGTGACGCTGGCTTCCATCCTGTGCTTAACGAACGTGAGCAGAGCATGGCGGCTAACATGGATGCAGGTCTAATTGCACGAATGCTGCAACAAAAGGAACGTCACCCTCTTCCCGACCAAGTTCAGCTAGAAGGCTTCGATTTTTCTATCGATCGTGAACAAACCTGTCCGACCATTGAAGAATACGCGCAATATGAGCAAGACAACCCAACATGGGGAATGCCTTTTGGTATGCCGAACTTAACTTCAGCGGAGTATCAAACATTGATGCTTTGGTTAAAGAATGGCGCGATCATGAACGCACATGTACCGTTAACCGAGCAACAACAAACAGAAGTAGACAAGTACGAAGCGTTACTCAACAAGGGCTCTCGTAAGAATCAACTTGCTGCTCGTTACATTTACGAACATCTGTTCTTATCTCACCTATATTTCTCTGAATTAGATGGAGAACAACCTCGATTCTTTATATTAGTTCGCTCTGCGACGCCTCCCGGCGAGCCTGTAAAACGCATTACAACACGTCGTCCATATGATGATCCCAAAGTGGAACGCGTTTACTATCGTATTATTCCAGAGCAAGGCACTATCGTGGATAAGACCCACATGCCGTTTGCCTTGAATAAACAACGCATTGATAACTGGGAAAAGTGGTTCATTGATGCCGATTACAAAGTGGCACAACTGCCAAGCTACGAGCCAGAAGTCGCTGCTAACCCAATGACTGCATTCATTGACCTACCAGTGAAATCTCGCTTCAAGTTCATGCTGGATAATGCACAAAACACCATTATGGCTTACATCAAAGGTCCGGTGTGTCGCGGTCAATTAGCATTGAATGTAATTAACGACCGTTTTTGGGTGTTCTTCCTCGATCCAGACAAAGCGGATATTCCCGAGGTGAACGAGTTTTATCGTTCCCAAGCAGACAATTTGAAGCTTCCGGGCGAGTTAGAAAGCAATACCGTACCAGTAACAAACTGGGTGAAATACTCACGCCAGCAAGCTCGTTACCTAGAGGCTAAATCAGACTTCATCAACAAATGGTTCAAAAACGGCGAGCATCTTTCTACGGATGTGATTTGGGATGGTAACGGCACCAATCCGAATGCAGCGCTAACGGTATTCCGTCACTTTGACAGTGCATCTGTCGTGCAGGGTTTAGTCGGAGAACAACCAAAAACAGCTTGGGTGCTGGACTATGCCCTACTTGAGCGAATTCACTACCTTCTCGTTGCTGGGTTTGATGTTTATGGCAACTTTGGTCATCAGTTGATCACTCGTATGTTCATGGACTTCCTTCGTCTTGAAGGGGAGAGTAATTTTATTGCCCTATTGCCTGCCGATATGCGTCATCAAGAGCACTCAAGTTGGTACCAAGATCAACCGCGTCAGCTAAGCGACTTCTTGCAGCGTAATGTCGCACCATTTAGCCAACCGACTAGCGTTGTGTACCATACTGACGACCCGAAATCCGAACTGCTCGACATCTTGCGCAAGCAGGTTTCACCTATCCTGTTACCACGTTATGACATTGTAGATACCGCACTAACGGTGGAGAGTGAGCAGCAGTTGGCAAGCATCAACCAAGTTCGTGGAGAGGGACTCCAAACTGTGCCGCAAATCACCATGCTGATGGTGCGCAGTAATTCCGGTCAAGATGAGCTGTTTACCCTGCTGCATAATAACGCGCATATCAATATTTCTAGTTTGTTTGATGAAGAAAGTAACCGTGACTTCGCAAACGATGATATGACCATCGTTCGAGGTGTTGTTGGCAGTTACCCAGCTGCGTTTTTCTCAATTAACGAAAATCAGGTAAAAGAATTTGTCGATCAATTTAGTGCTCTAAAATCCGAGTCAGATTACGTTAAGTTACTGGATAATTTTGCGATTCGCCGAAGCTCAGAAAAGTTCTGGCCGTTTAGCGATCGTATCCACGATTGGTATCGTACAAATCAACCGATCGAATTTGGTTTACTTGACTATAATCGTTTTGAGAATCGATGATGATTTAAGGGGGTTCTCATGAGTATCCGAGACAACATTGCCGCTCTCGAGCAACAGATTTACGTTGCTTGCTCAGAGGGGGATTACGATACGGTCAACATGCTTGAGCACCAACTCGAATACTTGCGTGGCAGAATGGAGCATCCGTTCGAAGATGATCCTTATGCATTAGACACTCGGTTTGAGTGGGAAGATGATCTGACCGAATAGAAAAAAACCTCCGGCGTAAACCGGAGGTTTTTGTTTATCGGCCTTGATCTGCTTGCTCGAATTTACCTTCTGGCTCAAGCAGGTAGCAAAATAGACGTTTATTCAGCCATCAGGTTATCAAGGGCATGAATCGACTCATCAACTTGCTCTTTTAGCGCACCTTGGTGTGTGGCGTACGCCTCCAATGGCTCAGCGGCAATTTCAACACATTGGCATGTATTCATTAATGCCGTCAGACCTAAACTGCCTGCGCTGCCTTTCAATTTGTGGGCAAGATCTTTCACGCCTCGGCTGTCACCGCTTTCTGAAGACGTTTCCATTTGGCTTAGTACATCAGCGCTGGTTTGTCTGAACAAATCAATGATGTGCAGCATCTTTTCTCTGCCCAAAATCTTCATGTCTGACTGAATCACATTAGGGTTGATGATAACCATTGCTGGCTCCTCTGCTATCGTGTCTGTTGTGACCGCCGATTCGTTGTTGTCGGTCGTTGTTGTTATTTCATTATGTGGGATGCATTCCCCGCTTTGAGGAAGCAGCAGCTGTTTGCCATCCAACATATCTTGGATGAGCGCAGCAAGAGCTTCTTTTTCCATAGGTTTTGGTAAGTAGCCATCAAATCCCGCCGCCAAATAGCTTTCCACTTCTTCAGCAAATACATGAGCAGAAACCGCCACCATTGGCGTAGGTGCAAGTGCTTTATCCGCTGGTTTGTTGCGCTCTATGCGTTTAAGGCGGTGGATTAAATCAGCACCGTTACAATCTGGCAAGTTGATATCGACCAGTGCAATGTCGAAATCGTGCTTGTCAATGATCTGCTCCGCCTCTAAGCCATTTTCTGCCATGATAACTTGGTGTCCCATGCTCTCTAAGAAACCTTCCGCCACAACACGGTTTACAGGATTGTCTTCTACTAGCAGAACTTTCGCTTTCACTTTACAACGAGCGCTCGCGATGGAAACCGTCTCTACAGGCTCACTCTCTTCTAAAGGAATGGAAAACCAGAAACGGCTGCCATGTCCTTCGTCCGAATCCACATCCAAACGGCCCCCCATTGCTTGAATAATACGGCGGCTAATAGCAAGACCTAACCCGGTACCACCAGTTTGGTTCAAACCGCCTTCAGCTTGTGTAAAGGCATCGAATAAGGTTTTTTGGTCTTTCTTTGCAATGCCAATACCGGTATCCGAGACTTCGAACAGAACTTGCGATTCATCTTCTGGGTTCAAGCTGACATAGATGTCAATCTCACCTTGTTCGGTGAACTTAATCGCATTACCCACTAAGTTATTTAGAACTTGATTGATGCGCGTAACATCCCCTTTCCAGTAACGCCCTACATCACTTTCGATATGGTAAGAGAACAGCAGTTTTTTCTCTTGCGCTTTGCCGTTCATCAACTGGAATGTGTCTTCTATCATTTGGTGCAAGTCGAAACCTAAACTGCGGATCTCCAAATGTCCGGCTTCGATTTTCGAGTAATCCAGAACGTCATTCAAAATCGCCAGCAACGTTTTACCACTGCGGTTGATGATTTCTGCGTAACGCTTTTGAATTGGGTTCAGACCGGAATCAATCAGCAGACGTGCCGTACCAAGCACACCATTCATCGGCGTACGAATCTCATGACTCATAGTAGCAAGGAAGGCAGACTTCGCTCGGCTGGCTTGTTCTGCTTGCTTACGTGCTTTCGCGTGGTTCAACACCTCTTCATTCAAACGGCGATTTGCTTGTTTCAACTGAGAAGTTCGTTGCTCAACCAGCTCTTCGAGGTGCTCTTTATGCTCTTCCAATTCACGCTTGGCTTTCGCTTCGCCCTCAGCAACCACCTTGAGGGCTTGCGCCGTATTACGAGCAGTAATGATGGCTTGCCCCATATGCGCCAGCTCATCTTTTCCTTTCACTTCCAGCTCTACCGCTAGGTTGCCCTGCGCAACAGAAAGCAGCGCAGAAGAGTATTCTGTCAAGCGCTTCACGACCGACACGTAAACCACACGCCAAAGAATAAGCACAACAATGATCAAACCAATGATCGAAATGACCGTCAGCGACCACTGAGCAAATTTCAAGGTACTTGTCAGTTGTTCAACCGCAATACGGGTAGTCTGATTAGAATCATCCACCAGCTTGTTTACGGTGCTGTTTAACTCAGAGAAAAGCTCAAGCGTTTTTTGCATTAGTTGCTGAGACTGCTCGTTGTTCTCATATTGTTGAAGCAAAATGGTAAAGACAACTTGGCGTTTACCCAGTTCAGTAAGAAGTTGGCTCATTTGCTCTGAGCGCGTTGGGTCTTCTACCGCTAACACTCGGCGTTTCATGATTTTTAGGTTGTCTTCGAACGCTGTTTGGATCTGTTGAATGCGGTCTACGTTAGTCAGTGTGCGCGCTTCTTCAATTTGGTTGAGCATCTTGAAGGCGAGTAAATGCAGCTCGTGAAGTCGTTCGGTCAGGTCTAGGTCGACTTCCACTAACGCATCTAGCGCTTGATACACTTGATCTTTCTTGTTGGATTCAAGCAAATCATAAATATGCGTCACGTTCGCAACGGCAATGGTACTGGTGTTTTGCACTTGAGTACGCGTAAGTTGCTCCAACTCTTCACTCAATAAGCGCATTTCTTCTACACGCGTATCGATCTCTTTCGCTAGCCAAAGCTTGCGTTCTACCGTGACACCTAACTCCGCCAGGTTGTTAATGACGTTCTGGACGTTATTTTCCAATGCCTCTAGCAATTGTGAATCAAAAGACTCTCCACCCAGCTCTTTGATGTGAGTAAGTAAGGACTCAAGCTGATCAAATAAGACGCGCCCCGCCTCTTTACGCTCCTGTTCGTTTTGCGCATTGGACAACATTTGAACCGATGAAATGATGCGGGTACTGAGCTCTGACACTTGTCGAGCTTCAATCATTGCTGGTATGGCAGCATCTACCACGTTCCTTTCCGTTTTTGCCACCAGAGAAAACCCTGATACACCGATTAATGCTGATAACATCACCAACATTGCCATCGCAATGAAGGACAATAACAGTTTACGACCGATGCTTGCGGTAGCTAGCAACATATTTTCCTGACCTTAATATTCGTGTTCGGCGACATATTACGTTATATTTTGCAGTGTTTACTTAATCTATGCCAACGAACTTCATTTCATGGTTATAAATCAGCGTTCATTTCGCACAATTTTCAAACAATCTGCGCTAGCAATGACACTTTTCGCTTCAGTGCCGAGTTTTGCAGCAGAGAAAATCTGTGCCATTTACCCTCATTTAAAGGATTCATACTGGCTATCAGTAAACTATGGAATGGTTTCCGAAGCGGAAAAACTGGGTGTTAACCTGCGCGTACTTGAGGCAGGCGGTTATCCCAATAAAACGCGCCAAGAGCAACAATTGGCTTTGTGCACTCAATGGGGTGCCGATGCCATTATCCTTGGTACCGTTGATCCACAAGCTTATGAGCACAACCTGAGAAACTGGGTTGGTAATACGCCTGTATTTGCTACCGTAAATCAACTCGACCTTGATGCAGAGCAAACCAAACTGCTTAAAGGCGTAGTTGGTGTGGACTGGTATTGGATGGGCTATGAAGCCGGCAAATACCTTGCAGAAAAGCACCCTAAAGGCTCGGGTAAAACCAATATTGCCCTACTGCTTGGTCCAAGAACGCGTGGTGGTACCAAACCGGTTACCACAGGTTTCTACGAAGCAATAAAGAACAGCGATATTCACATCGTGGATTCTTACTGGGCTGACAATGACAAAGAGTTACAGCGTAACCTAGTTCAGCGTGTTATTGATATGGGCGATATCGACTACATTGTCGGTAGTGCGGTTGCGATCGAAGCCGCGATCAGTGAACTACGCAGTGCAAACAAAACCAAGGACATTGGTTTGGTTTCCGTGTATCTCAGTCATGGTGTGTATCGTGGACTATTGCGTCATAAGGTGTTATTTGCTCCAACCGATAAAATGGTAGAACAAGGCCGTTTGTCTGTCCTTCAAGCGACGCACTATTTGCGTCATCAACCGTATGAAAAACATGCGTCTCCACAGATCAAACCATTGACGCCAAAGACACTTCACGACGATACAATTGAAGAATCGTTATCTCCGTCAGAATATAGGCCGACATTCAGCGTTAAGGCTGTTGATTGATAGGCAAAAAGTGTGTTTTATTGAACCGTAACGACTTTAAAATCATAAAAACGGAAATAACTTGATGCAAAAAACAACTCGTACCATGCCTGCACACAAACATGTGGCATTGGTTGCCCACGACAATTGCAAACCTGAACTGCTTCGTTGGGTAAAAGAGAACAAAGAAAAGCTACAAAGCCATTTCTTGTATGCGACTGGCACAACGGGTCACATGCTAAGCAAAGAAACGGGCTTAGCGATCAAGAGCATGATCAGTGGTCCAATGGGAGGCGACCAGCAACTTGGAGCGCTGATTTCTGAAGGCAATATCGATGTTCTTGTGTTCTTCTGGGATCCGCTAAATGCTGTACCACATGACCCAGATGTAAAGGCACTACTACGTATTGCAAGTGTTTGGAACATTCCTGTAGCAACGAACCGCGCGACAGCGAAGTTCCTATTCAACTCTCCACTGATCGACCAAGAAGTGGATATTGAAGTGCCAGACTACGACGCATATATAGCAGAGCGCACTTAATTCCTCTGAGCGGATCGACTCGTCACAAATAAAACTCATCACAAGTAAAACAAAGGCGATACTGAGTATCGCCTTTGTTGTAATCAGATAACAGGTATACCTTATCTTGACGTCACGATGGGATAATCACCATTTACCAGCTCTTGAACAAATGAGGACCCTGCTCCCGTGTGCGTGATCCACACTTTTTCCTTCGCACGCGTAATTGCCACATAGAATAAACGACGTTCTTCTGCGTATGGATACTTGTCTTTCGACTCACATAGCGCACCATCAATATGAGCTTGTTTTTTCTTCGCAGGGAATTGCCCTTCGTCCACTGATAGGATAATTACAAAGTCTGCTTCTCTACCCTTACTCGCGTGACAAGTCATAAAGCGAATATCCAAGTTCGGGAATCGCTTCAACCAGTCATCGTATAAGTCTGGTTTGTGGTAATGATTACGTCCTAACAACAACACAGATTTGGTTTTCTTCGCCTGTTGGTTAAGCTGGTCAAGAATCTTCTCAACTTGGTTGCTTGGTGCCGTATGAACGCTTTTCTGCTTACGCTGTTTGTGACTGTTTAGTGTCTTCGGTAATTGCGACGGGTTTTCTTGCACAAAGGTATTTGCTACATCACCAATTTGATTGTTGAAGCGATACGTCGTATCCAAGTGATGCACCGTTGAATGAATGAATCTATCTTGGAATCCTGTCGTCAAATCCACATCTGCGCCCGCAAATTGGTAGATCGCTTGCCAGTCATCACCTACAGCAAACAAGGTTGCACCTGCTTGCTTCTCTGTGGATTCACATAGAGCCTCAATCAACGCCAAGCGATCAGGAGAAATATCTTGGTATTCATCCACCATAATAAAACGCCAAGGTGAACTGAATTTCCCTTTCTTAACGTAATCGGTCGCACGACTGATCATGGTTGGGAAGTCCACTTGATTGGTTTCTTTGAGCATCTTTTGCCACGCACTAAAGCACGGCCAGCAAAGAGCCAACTCACTGTTTAAACGAGTGTAGTCTTGGTGATTAACTAGCTTTTCTTGTACTTGTTTCTTAGTTAAACCAACCGATGCAAGTTGAGACAATTGGTTATCTAACCAAGCAATCAGTTTAGGATTTTCCGAGTGACTGCCGAGCTCATCGTCACCTTTCAAGTACGCAATCGGCCATTTATCTAGATGCTTTTGCCAACGCTTAAAGTTTGTTGGCGTCATCCAATGTTTCTTAAGCCAATCAATACACCAGGCTGAGCGCTGATTATCATCAAGCGCTAATGGGCTGATTTCCACGGGTTGAGTCTCAACTTGATTTAGGATGCGCAAACCAAGTTGATGGAATGTATTAACGCGAACACTTTCTGCCGCCAAGCCAACTTTGTCGACCAATCGCTCTTTCATCTCTTTGGCAGCGTCACGGCCAAAGGCCAGCATCAGCAGCTCTTCTGCCTGTGCTTGATGGCTTTGTAGAAGGTACGCCACACGCGCTGTCAGCACACTAGTTTTACCTGAACCAGCTCCGGCTAGTACCAAGTTATGGTCATCGTTAAGGAGCACCGCATGCTGCTGAGAAAGGTTAAGCGGCGAAGATTCAATTCGGCTAAACAACACTTCCCAGTTTGGGCGTTCGTTCTCTAGCCATTCATGGTTACGCTCACTCAACGTCTGCGAGGTTTGTGCAAGCCATGGTTCAATCTCCGCCATACGTTTAGGCATGCGCATTTTCGCTTCTGCCAAACTGGTTTTGATTTCAATGAGCTCTTCGTTCAGTTGAGTCACCCAAGACTGCACTTTTGAGTGAGGTAAGTAGGCTGGAAGATGTTTGAGTTGATACAGCTCATCTTCCCACTTGGGTAGATATTCCGCGAGTTTACGACATTGGGTGTTATGCCAATCTTGATACTGACGCACGGCTTCGACCGCAAACTTACGACATTGCGGCCAAGGTAAACCTTGCACAAGCCAGCTTTGTTGCTTGCCATCTTGCTCATGAGCAAAAAACTGAAGTGAGCTCCAGAGAAGACCACGTTTCACGCTAACTTTGCCATTCCAAATCGTAAACGGGATGTGTTCTTCACTGCCCACTGAGCTTAATAAAACACTGTTTTCTTTTATTTCGACTTGGTAATACTCATTTTGAATAAAAAACTGTGCTTTATTAGAGGCAGTAAGCTGCATGAAAGGTGCGCCTTTTGATATAGAAGTTCCCGTTTTATATCATTTTAGACCGCTAAATTGTAGCGATGGATGAAGCACAAATCGCCTTCTGTCTGTATTCTTAATTAAAATTCACATTACTGTTGAATTTGTGAACAACGGTATATTCTTTCATCCGTGTAGATTCGTTAAGTCAATGACAAATCTGTTGATTTCCTAAGCAAGTGACGATTTTTATTAAATTAGGTCATAAACGCGCTATAGTGAGTTTGTTAAACTTCTCTCGTTTTCCACCGGCAACGAAAGGCGCATCGTGCAAGCAGCTTTAAAATTCCGCCTCTTTTGGGCAAACAAAACTCTCAACTACAGCATTCTTATTCTGATCACTTTACTAGGCGTCGTGATCCCCGCATGGTACTTCCAGCAAAACACATTAATCACGCCCCTGATTCTAGGTGTCATTGCCGCTGCACTTGCAGAGAGTGATGACAGCTTTACAGGTAGGATAAAAGCCCTCTTTCTCACCTTTATCTGTTTTGCGGTTGCTGCTTTCTCAATAGAGATCTTATTTGATACGCCATGGGCATTTGCGATCGGTCTGTTTATCTCGACGTTCGGCTTCATCATGCTAGGAGCAATCGGACCTAAGTACGCCAGCATTGCATTTGGCTCATTGTTGATCGCCATCTACACCATGCTTGGAGCACATGAGAGTACCAATATTTGGTTCCAACCATTGCTGCTTTTAACGGGTGCTGCGTGGTATTACTTTATGTCGATGATTTGGCAGATGTTTTGGCCAATGCAGCCTGTTCAGCAAAGTCTGGCAACTGTGTTCCTGCAAATCGCCAATTACCTTGATGCGAAAGCCAAGCTGTTTCATCCAGTAACGAACTTAACCCCGCAGCCGATGCGGATTGAAGCAGCAAGATTAAACGCAGCCACCGTAAATGCATTGAATGCTTGTAAAGCAACCCTGCTTAGCCGCTCCAAACGCGGGCATATTGATGGTCCGAGTGACCGCTTCCTCAATATCTACTTTATTGCACAAGACATTCACGAGCGCGTGAGTTCCAGCCATTATCGCTATCAAGATTTGGCGACGGAATTCGAACGCTCTGACGTCTTATTCCGCTTTAAGTATTTGCTTGAGTCTCAAGCCCAAGCTTGCCGCGATATCGCTCATGCGATTCGGTTGGGAAACGAGTACACGCACACTGATCAATCCATATTGGCATTAGCGGAATTACAAAACTCATTGGGTTATTTAGAAGAACAACAGCAAAGTCACTGGAAGCGCTTATTGGCTCAGTTAACGTACCTGTTCAATAACCTTGCGACCGTGGAAAAGCAGCTGAGTAACATCAACAACCCAGATGCTGAACGATTGGAAGAAGACGTACTGGATGACACCAATCCGCACACGCTTAAAGCAATGTGGCAACGCATTTCAGCTAACTTGAACAAGGATTCAATGTTGTTTCGTCATGCCTTACGCATGTCGATTGCGCTTACTGCAGGGTATGGGATCATTCAAGCGTTCGATATTGATCGTGGATACTGGATATTGCTGACCACGTTGTTTGTCTGCCAACCAAACTACAGTGCGACAAGACAGAAGCTTACTGCGCGCGTGATTGGCACGTTAGCGGGCTTGTTGATTGGCGTACCACTGCTCACCTTCTTCCCTTCCCAAGAAAGCCAGTTGGTCTTCATTGTGATATCCGGCGTGATGTTCTTTGCGTTTCGCATCAACAACTATGGTTATGCGACAGGCTTTATCACCTTACTCGTGCTGTTCCTATTTAACCAATTGGGCGAAGGCTACGCTGTGGTGCTCCCTCGCCTTGCAGATACCTTGATTGGCTGTGTGTTAGCGGTTGGTGCTGTTATGGTGATTCTGCCTGATTGGCAATCAAAACGTCTGCATAAAGTCATGTCGGATGCAATCGACGCCAACAAGCAATATCTTGGACAGATCATCGGTCAGTACCGAATTGGTAAGAAAGATAACTTGAGCTATCGAATTGCTCGTCGCCAGGCGCACAATACCGATGCCAACCTCTCTTCAGCCATCAGCACTATGCTGGCGGAACCGGGTAAGTACCGTACAGCCGTAGATGAGAGTTTCCGCTTCCTAACGCTAAACCACGCGATGTTGAGTTACATTTCAGCACTGGGCGCACACCGTACAAGGATTGAGGATGAGTCGATTCACCAACTCGTTCTGGATGCACACCGTTGTATTCACCAGCACCTAGACGTACTGCACCGACAACTGCATCAACACTGTGAAGAATGCGATTTGTCCTCGATCGATGACACGAATTTGGAACAACGATTAAATGAGTGGCGTGATGAAGATGACCATTCTGCACGAATGGTGCTTCAACAGCTTCACCTAATCTATCGCATGTTACCCGAGTTGCATTCACTGGCTTCTAAGTTTGCCGTGCGCGTAAACTGATTAAGAACACTGTTCCAGAGGAGTAGGTTATGATTCTACTCCTTTATGATTAGCAGACTTATTCATAAGAATATTCTTACATGTCATTTGACACCATCTGACATTTCTCGGACAAAAAATCACCACTCAAAATCTAATCTAACCATATTAGAACACTGTTTGATTGTGACCATGAGGGTCGCTGAGGTGGGTTGATGAAGGAGAAACCCAAGAAATGTGGGGAGGTCACGATGACTACTCAAGAATTTTATGAATTAAGAAAGAAGATTAATGAACTGACGGCTTCTCAGTTAAAGTCACTTCAAGGTGAAATTAATCTATCCCTTAATAAAAAAGAGAGTCCGCTTCTTTCTTCGGAAGAGCGTGATATGCTTTCAAAACTGTTTGCGTAATCAAACAGTTCAAATAAAGCACTTGCACGAATTATCAACACTTCCTATGCTAACAAAAGCATAACAAGTGAGAGAGTAACCATGCCAGTATCAGGAATACAGTCCGGATATAATATGATTCAGCTATCGCATAAGATGGCTGAAGGTGCTGCGCATGAAATTCAGCAAGACTTCATAAAAGAAAATGATCTCGCCTTCAATAAAGTCGATTTAGTAAAAGGCAACGAACTTGAGTTCAATAAGGCTTCTGATTTGCCTTCTAACCCAATCGAACCCTTGGTAAATCTCACCCAAGCCTCAACCTACAATCGCATTGGTGCTTCCGTTGTAGATAAAAACAACGAAGTCATCGGCAGCTTACTCGATATCCACGTTTAAGCCACTCCTAACTAATACCTGCGAGCAACGGTAATCTACCAGCAGTCAGCGTTCGAACAGCAACAAACTGAACACAAAAAAAGCGCGATAACTCTATGAGCTATCGCGCTTTTGCTTTTACACTCGTTTAACCATTGGCAAGAACGTTATTATTCAACAATGACTCAACAATTTCATTAGAGGTTAACCCATTGAAATCAATTGAATCACCTAGATGTTCAACCACGATAGTTTGATGAACATTGGCATCGGTCGTGATGTTCAATGACACAGCCTCTGTTGACGCATCGTAGTCTGCAGAGATATGACTCAACAAATCATCCATATCGATCATTGGGCTACTTAGGTCAGAAATTACTTCGCGTAGGTCGATACTGTCTTCGTTAAGGGTGAAGTCCGTAATGGTATCAATCGCCCCCTCATCTACAGAATCGATTGTCCATTTAAAGATATCACTACCATCACCACCAGTGAGGATATCGGAACCCAAACCGCCGATAAGGACGTCATCACCATCACCACCAACGATCAGGTCGTCACCGTCACCACCTGTTAGGCTAATGCCCGTATCGCCACCAGCGAGGTAACTGTCATCCGATGCGCTCGATTGATCAATGTCGTCTCCATCGCTGCTAACATCTAAACTAATTTGAACGGGTGATGATTGCGCTTCATCGCCATTAGATTCGGTTGATACCGCCGTTACGGAGATATCGTAACTACCCACATCGATACCGCTGTTTGTATCCGTTGCGACAATTTGCAGTGTATCAATCTCATCACTTGGAACCGTCCATGTTGTGCCATCAAACGTAATGTTTGAAGGTGCAATACCACTGGTCACGTTCGCACTCGCGGGTACGCCGGTTAATTCAAGAGATAGCACTTCATCAATATCCGTCAGTGCCGCCATGATACCGACAATGGCTAAACCTTGAGCACTCGCCGTTTGGCTCGCCGCAATTTGACGAATGTAGTTAAACTGAGGGTCAATACCTAATGTCGGAGCGTCAGCTACCGGTGTCACGTTGATAGCAAAGTCCTGGTTTGCCTCCAGCGCTGTGCCCGCTGTATTCTCAAAGTAGACGCCATTATCTTCGACTTTGACAGACAACGAGATAGAAGCCGCGTTAACGTCTCCTGCATCCACAAATACACCTTCAGCAGCATCCGTTGCCCCAAGAACGGCATTAATATTGTCAGGCGTCCCCATAAGAATAACTTCACCCGCCATCCCATTTCCAACAGTGACACCACTGCCCGCAGGTGGCTCAACACGAACATCGCCTTCGGTCAAGCTGAGTGTTACTGTCATAATTTCGTTCGCTTGTGCACCTGTAAAATCGATATCACTGACACTGATACCTGTGATTTTCTGCCCATCTGCTTCATTAATGGTATCCGTAACCGATGTTGCCATAATTTGTGGTGCATCATTGATAGCTTCAACATTAATCACTGCTGTGCCAGCAACCGTAATTGGGTCTGGTGAACCATTGGTCGTACCATCGTCGGTGATTTCGTAGGTAAAATTCACATCTCCGAAGAAGTCTGAAGCAGGTTCAAACGTCCATTCCGTTGCGCTCACTTGAGTTAAAACGCCGTCAGTAGGATTAGCGAGAGCAAGGTTACTAATGGTCAGGTTGTCCGATTCAGGATCCGTGGCATTACTTAACAATTCTGTCGCCGTAATTGTCACTGTCCCGCCATCTTCTTCCGCACTGCTCAGCGTCACTTCAGAAGTCACTGGTGCATCATTGACTTCCGTCACCTCAAAGGTTGCTGTTCCTGACGCAGTCTGTGGGTCAGAAGCGCCATTGGTTGTACCATCATCGGTAATGTCGTAAGTCAGATTTACTGTGCCGTTGTAACCTGGCGCTGGTGTAAAAGACCATGTACCCGCAATGCTATCAAAGGTGAGTGAGCCACTACTTGGATCAACCAATTGCACGTTACTTACAGTCAAGGTGTCGTTTTCAATGTCAGATGCGTTAACGAGCAGATCGGCTTGAGTAATTTCGACCGCCGCACTGTCTTCAGCTATGTCAGAGAGCGCAACTTGTGATGTGGTTGGTGCATCATTCACTTCCGTTACATTGAATGAAGCGGTGCCATTTACCGACTTAGGATCCAATGTGCCGTCTGTCGTACCATCATCTGTTATCGTGTAGGTGAGTTCGACTGGACCGTTATAATCCAACGCTGGCGTGAACTCCCACTCTCCCGTCACATTGTTAAAATTCACGCTACCAGCGTTTGGATCCGTCACCTGCACATTACTTACTGTGAGGTTGTCGTTTTCAATATCCGTCGCGTTCGCAATTAGGTCTGCTTCAGAAATAGAGAATACGCCACTGTCTTCTTCGATATCCGGCAAGGTAACTGGTGTTGTCTCTGGTGTATCATTGACCTCAGTCACTTCGATATTAAAGCTAGTGCTGTTGGTATTGAGTGTGTCATCGACGCCACTAATCACTAGACCTTCGTTACCTTGGTCATCGACAGTAACGCCAACGGTAACGTCACCAAAGAAGTTCAAATCAGGGTTGAACTCTATCAAACCATTGGCAATAGCATTGTTGAGATCAGCCACTGTCCCTTTCAATTCAAGAGTATCAGAGCCATCACCTTGCACGGTTAAGTTGTAAGTAGTGACAAGCGCAGGGTCCAGAACCAACGTACCGCTATCGACCGTCACATCCAATACGTACTCAGCACTCGGATCATCCAGAACGGCATCAACATCCGAAACACTAAAGCCATCAAGGAGTAATGGTGTGTCTTCCGGCGTTTCAACATCTACGGTATTAACGAATTCAGGACGGTCGTTAATCGCCTCAACCTCAACATTTACATCAAATTGCTGTGGAGTGCCTAAGCTTTGGCTTCCATCTAGACCGGTATCCACGGCTTGAACTTTAAACTCAAGCGTACCATTCCAAGAGTTATCGTTACGATCACCCGAATTGAAGACCACTTTATCCAAATCTTGTGCATCGATTTCTAGGACGAATACACCACTGCCTTGGTTCACAAACTGAGTACCATCTGCCAGTGCAATGGTTGCGCCATCTGGCACGTTTGAAATTTCTACGCGAAGTGTTTCTGGGTCATTTTCTTGATACGTTGCACCATCACCAATCGACTCTTTATTGTCGACCACTAGAGCATTTATGTTGATATCGATGTCTTCGCCTTCGTTACCTGACACAAGCGTATCTGGGTTAACGTCGACATCATCACCAATTGGGTCAATCACAACTTTGAAATTACCAGTATGTTCAGTAGGAACTTTAAGTAATTCTTCCTGCGTAAAGACTGTAATTCCGATCTCCGCTTCACCACTGAAGTTTTTCGGCGGTTGAATTTGAATAGCGCTGAGATCAACTGACGTTTGCGTCAAGTCTTTCAACTGAATACTCCACTCTCCGCCGCCATTGTTCTTCACGGTGTAATCAGGAGAATTTGAAGTGACGATAAAGTCAGTCGGTAAACCTGTCAGTTTCAGCGATACAAACTGTTCCGAACCATCATTGTCATTCAGGCTCACTGACACACCAGAGCCTGATTGCGCTAAGGAAATCAACGTACCTTCATCGCCCGTTACCACTATAGGCTGAGTAGGGTCGGCACCGCTAATGGTGATGTCATCTACAACAGGAGTGATTTCAAATGACACACTGTCGGTGAAGTTGCGTACGTCCGTATCATCCCCCGGGTTTGCCAATGTAGTCTGGTCAATAACTGCAGTATCGGTGATCTCGCCTTCAATATTGATTTGAACCGTATTTTGACCACCACCAACAGGGTAGTTTTCTTTCGGTTTAAACAACACCTCATCAAGTGCACCTGCCGCAATCTCAGCAGCATTAAACTCAATGCTTGTACCAAGTGGATTGCCATTTGCATCAACAAACTCACCCAGTGTTGTATCGGCAACCGTAAGCTTCACGTTAGTGAGCGTTTCTTGTCCTGCTTGAAGATTGTTACGGTCGTCAGCAAAATCAACGTTCAAATTCAACTGAATCAAGCCATCTTCGTAGCCAACACCATCGTTCGTTGGAACATCGCTATTGAGGTCATTAACCGGTTGTTTGTTAGCATCAAGACCAAGTGTGCCAGTGATGTCGACCGTCACATCCGGAGTGACGTCGCTATCAAGAGGTTGATCAACAGAGGCCCCTGGTACGTCTGCAACGGGTAGGATCTGAACAGGAAGTGACTCAAGCGTTGAGTTTTCGTCACCGGACTGCGTGTCAGTCGTTACAAATAGTACTGGTAAGGTAAAGTCTCCTGCCCAGTCTTCTGCCACACGTAGAGTGAGACCGTCCAAACCAGTGATATTTCCACTTGCATCAACCGTTGCTTGGAACACATATTTGCCATTAACAAAGTCGACATCGGTACCACCAATAACAAGACCTGGCGGTACACTTGGGGATGTTGGGTCTATCACTAACGTCAGCACGTCTTCTACTGTGTCGCCATTTAGGGTGCTGACTTTCGATGCCAACTGAACACCTAAATCAATGACATTGTCTTCGCTCCCATCAATTTGGACCGTGTTATCAAGCTCTATATCAGCCGCAACACTGGTTTGAGGCGTGATATCAGTTGGGAACTCCAGTGTGATATCGGTTTGTCGCGTCACGGTTGCGTCGACTTCTGACGCATCTTCACCTAAATCGTTAACTTGAGCATAGATGGTAAGGCCAATCGAAGAGATACCACCGTTTGCTCCGTCATCCGTGTTGTCGTTTGGCGTCAAATCTAAGCCAGCAGGCGCAATGATTGAGAAGTTCTCTTCATCGGTAATAGTCCAACGACCACCGCCTTCGTTAGAAGCACCAATAATAACTAATTGATTCAAGATCTCTGGAGAAGTATTACTAAACTGCACCACAAGTTGGGTGACCACTTCATCTGAAGAGTTATCGAACTCCTGATACTTGATAATGTTCGCATCAGCAGAACCACCGGTCGCAGTATTAATAGTGAAATCAATTCGTCCCTGAGTATCGGACTGTACCGTGTCAGTAACACCGCCTGTACCTTCAACAAGAAGACGTGTTTGACCTGAAACTGGACCGGTTAAATCTTCTGGCTCAACCACTGGGTTAACTTGAACATTGACCGTACCATTAATGACCGTTGATGCTATGCCCTCGCCCGGATTACCTGAATCTACGTACTCAGCATCAATTTCCTTCACCGTCACTTGCGTGCTCAAATCAAAGTCTAGACTAGAGTCTTGCTCCAATTGCACCTGAATGTATCCGTCTTGGGTTATTCGCGCCGAGAAATCTTGCTCTGACTCATTGGTTCCCGGCGTCAACGTGATGCTGCCACCCGTTACCGTTTGAGCAACACCACCAACATATACGGTGCTGCCATTCGGGAAGCCACTGATGGTTAGTTCGGCAAAGAATTCGTCCGTATCCGGACTTTGTGTTGCAGTTGGCTCCCAATCGATATTGATGCGAGTATCTTCATTACCTTCAGAGCTCACCACATAGTTGTCTTGAGCATCAATAACTGGTGCCACTTTAACGCGGATCTCACCCGCCACAGAGCGAGTATGACCATCGTTTTCTGTCACTATAGTGGTCGCCGTGATCGTGATATTTTCCGTAGATGAGGTTTCAGGTCGAATCACAATACCTGAATTCACATTTGCGTCCGTAATGTTCGCTTCGTAAATCGGTTCACCAGCACCGTCGTATCCAACAAACGTCAAATCGATGGATGAGCCATCACTATCAAACAGTTCAACACCGTCAGGAATGTTCGACAGAAGAACCGTAATGGTTTCTGAGCTGTCTGCAGGGTTATCCTTCAGTTCTCCGGAAACCACGCTAAATGCAAGATCGACTTGACCATTTTCGTCAATGTTAGCTTCGATACCACGAACGTTACCATCATCAAAAACATTCCAAACCCCAGTTTTATCGTTCAGCTCAATGTCCGGGATATCGGCAACACCTTTGACTGAAACGATCACTGACTGGGTACCTAATGAGCGGATGTCCTGCGCGGCGCCAGAAGAAAGTGATGCGTTGTCTTTCACAATGCCTTCGACATCGAAAGTGAAGTCTTCATTGCTGTGAATTGGAGGAAGCACCTCAACATCCGCTAGATTCGCTTCTGGAATTTCGTAATACAGAACATTGCCGCCAGAGTCAGTAACAACGTTGATTTGGCTTGGGTTACCGCTATCAAGCCACACTAAGGTGACACCATCAATTGAGAAGTTATCGATGCGCACAAACAGCTCTTCCGAGCCATCTATATCTGCAGAAGGCGTCATCTTAATCACTTCACTGAGTTGAAGTGGATCATGATCTGTCACTGGGTCTACGGTGTCTTGCGTTCTCGCATTGTCCTCAAAAATATTAATGCGGTTAACAGTAAAACTACCGGCATCAGCAACCGGATTGACGTCAATCACAATTTCTTCTGTCACAGAGCGAGCGGTATCTTTACCAGCAAGCGGGTTATTCCCTTCCGTCGTAATCGCTGTCACATCGATTTTAATCTGACCGGAGAAGTTATCTGCAGGATCAACCTGGACTTCACCAATTCGGTTTGCGTCAACAAGATATTTACCACCCACTTCTGGGATAGCGGAGCCATCTGAGTACACAAGTGTTGCGCTCGCACCACCTTCAGTAAATACAAGCTCATAGGCTATTGCTTCTGGATTACTGTTATCTTGCGTTTCAGCTTCAATGTTTAATGAGACGTTGTTAGCATCCTCATCAACCGTATACGCAAAGTCACTGGTCCCTTTCCACGTAGCAATATCCGCAACAGCATCCACCTCAATATCTAAACGACCATCAACAAAGTGATCTCTTACGCCGTTGTTGAGGATTTCAATACGAATACGAGGGTCAACACCTGCTGCATCTGTTGAAGCATGGCGGTCAGGAACGAAATATAGATTATCGAGTGACACAAGTTCGCCGTTGAACGACTGCTCAACATTCGCACCATCCAAAATAACATTGTTACCGCTAGTCGTTAGCGCCACATAGGTACCAGTAGCACTATCTAGGTAGAAGAAAGTACCTTCGTAACTGTTCGCGTCACGAATAATGATATCGCCTAAACTCTCATTACGATCGATATCATGCAGATCAATAACGAGGTCCACTTTTGCAGGAGTGATATCTAACGTTGACAGGTTGTCTTGTGTATTCGCTGAATCAACACCAGCGACAACACCACCGCGCCCTTGGTCCTCAAACGCGGTTACTGTCGACGTTTTAATTTCAGCATTTCTATCTCTTACCGAAATATCTACATCTGCATCACTTGTATCACCATCACCATCGGTAGCAACAACGTTGACAGTGAAATCAATAGAATCTGTTTCGGTATGATCTAAGTCGTCGTTAGGGCGGAATGTCACACGACCATTAGTGCGAACAATCAAAACACCGATTTCGGCATCGACACCATCTAATACTTTATGGACTGAGACGGTTTGATTACTACCATTGAGGTCAACTGAGCTGGAGTCAACACCATTCTGCTTGAAGTAAATTCCGGAATTGTCCGCTGAGAAAGAGGTAATTTGCGCACCATCGGCGCCAAGATCATCGTCGCCTTCTACTGGGTCTCTAAACAAGCGAACCGTGCGTCCACTTTGACCTTCAACACGTGAAATCGATGCGTCATATAACGTTGGGACGTCATCGGTTATGGTTACAGGTAAATTAATGCCCGCAGTATCTCCATCCACGTCTGTAGCAAAGACAGGCAGGTCGAGGATTAAAGTGTCTTCACCCTGCACAGAATGGTCAAGGACACCTTCAAGCGTAAACTTGTAAGAGCCGTCTGCATTGAGTACCAAGGTGAACACGGAGCTGCCATTTGGCGTTTGTCCTTGATAGGTGTAGTTATTATTGCTTACCCCAGTTTGTACCAGAGTCACCGCTAACCCACCCGAAGTGACACCAGGAATAGGATTCGAAGTCAGATCAAGCTGATAAGAAACAACCGTATCTGCCCCCTCAACCGTATCAAAATTGCCAGTTGCTTCTAAGCTATCTTTACCCGTTGCTTGAGAGCCATTGGCTAAGTCGTCTTCATCCACGGCAAGCGCATCCGCCGATTTAATTTCTGGAATATCATCCACTATGGTGATCGGTAGATTAAGTGAAGCAGACGTATCACCGTCATAATCGGTGACCGTGATTGGAATATCGATCGTTAGCGTGTTCTCACCTTGAACCACCGCATGATCGAGCGGACCCAATAACTCAAATTGATAACTGTCGTTATTCGCATCGAGTGTCAGCGCGAAGATTTGCGTTGAAGTTCCCGCAATGACGGCTTCATAACCTGTCACACCACCGGCAGAAGGCAATGGCTTCAACTCAAGATCTAAACCGTTCGAAGTTAGTCCAGATACCACCGCATCTAGATCTGAGATTTGATAACTAACAATCTCATCCGCACCGTCGACAACGTCAAAACCACCATTAAGTACGCGAGAATCACCACTAGTGGTATCCGAGCCTCCTGGCAAGTCATCTTCATCCACTGTTTGTTCGCTTGTGTCCGCGACTTTGATAATCGCCGGGACATCATCCACAACGGTGATCGGTAAGGTAATGTTGTTTGAGACATCACCATCAAAATCGGTCGCATTGACAGGGAAGTTAATCACTAGCGAGTTTTGGTCGCTGCCTGATGGATGGTCCAAAGCCCCCAATAACTCGAATTCATAACTGTCTGCAGAGCCATTAAGCGTCAGTTTAAATACTGTGTCGGTTGTCCCTTGGACGTAAGCACGATACTCAACGACACCGTTAGCGTTAGAGAATTCAACCAACTCAAGGGATTGACCTCCTGATTTTAGTTCTGAAACAGGCGATGTTAAGCTATCTAATTGGAAACTCACGATAGAGTCAGCGCCGTCAGTAACATCGAAGTTACCGCCAATAACATTGGATTCAGGCGTGGTATCTGAGCCTTCACTTGGGATGTCATCTTCATCCACTGACAAGATGCTACCAGGACGAATGGCATCAATCGTTGGCTTATCATCCACAATGGTAACAGGCAACGTTGCTGTAATTGTATCGTTATCGCCATCTGTAATTTGAACAGGAAGATTCAATAGTATTTGGTCTGAGTTAACCGCATGATCAAGTTGACCAGACAGTTCGAAGTCGTATTTACCATCTTGGTGGAGTGTTAAGGTAAAGACCGTTGCTCCACTCGCTGTTTGACCAATGTAGACAAGTGCATCTGCCGTTGACGCGCTTGCATCCGGTGAAATGGTGACATCCTCCCCACCCGATTTCAGGTTTGGAACTGGATTCGTGCTCAGATCCAAAACAAACGAATCAATACCATCGGCACTGGTTACTTCAAACTCACCGGATACGGTCAGAGGCTCTTTCGACGAATCTGAACCCAAAGGAAGGTCATCTTCGTCAACTTGCAAGCTATCAATTTGCGTAACGACTGGAACATCATCCACTACCGTAATCGGCAACGTAAACACTGGTGACGTATCGCCATCGTTGTCTGTCGCTGTAACAGGAAGGTCAATAACAATGGTGTTTTGCTGATTACCATCTGGATGATCAAGTGGTTTTTGTAGGTCAAACTCATAAGAGTTATCTGTCGCATCTAACGTCAGCTCAAATACCACCTCTGCTGGGTTACCAGCAATGCCTTGGTAAACATTGACCCCATTGAGACTTGAACTCAACACAAGAGAGATAGGCTGACCATCAGACATTAATGACGCAACCGGCGTGGTCAAATCGCTAAGCTGGATAGAGGCGACTTGGTCTGCGCCTTCATTGATATCCAGCGTGCCTGTGATGACAGTATCTTCGGCACTTGCCGCGTCAGTGCCTGCCGGCAAGTCATCTTCATCCACAATCTGCTCGCTGCCAGCCACTACGCCATCAATGATTGGAACATCATCGACAACCGTAATCGGTAGCAATTGCGTATTAGAAACATCACCATCAAAGTCGGTCGCTTGGATAGGTAAATTGATGACGAGCTGGTTTTCTCCGTCCGCATCAGGATGGTCTAGCGCACCAAGCAAATCAAACTGATAGCTGTCATCCGATGCATCAAGCGTAACGCGGAAAATTGGTGTCGTGGTCCCATCAATACGCGCTTCATAAACAGAAACACCGCCTGAATTAGAGACTTCAACCATCACTAGGTCTTGCCCTCCAGACTGCAAACCTTGAACTGGAGAATTTAGATCGGACACCTCATACTCAACGATACTGTCAGAACCATCATTCGCGATAAAGTTACCCGTAATGCTATTCGATTGAGCACCATCAGATCCTATCGTTGGAATGTCATCTTCATCCACTGTTTGCGTGCTGGTATCAATAATACCGCCAAGTGTCGGTTTATCGTCCACAATCGTGACAGGAAGCGTTTCAGATGATGTATCACCATCAAAGTCGGTCGCAATGATCGGGAAGTCAATCTGCAAACTATCACTGTTGGTCGCATGGTCAAGTGGACCTTGCAAGGTGAACGTATAGCTACCGTCAGGCTTAACAACTAATTCAAATACAGCACTACCATTAGCCGTGGCTGTGTAGGTATAACTGCCATCAAGATTAGCGGTCTCAGCAAGTGTTACGTCATTACCTTGAGATTTCAGCCCTGCAACCGGATCTGCCGTCGTATCTAATTGATACTTCACTACGCCGTCAGAACCTTCTGTGATCGTGAACATGCCTGACATAAAGGCGTCGTCGTTTTGGTCAGAACCAATGGTTGTGATGTCATCTTCATCGACAGTAAGTGCATCAGCATCAGTAACGGTTGGCTTGTCGTCCACAATCGTAACAGGAATGGTTGCCGTTGAAGTATCGCCGTCAAAATCCGTAGCGACGATTGGGAAATTGAGGATCAATTCATCACTATTCGGTGCATGGTCAATCGGACCTTGCAACGTGAAGTTATAGCTGCCATCAGTATTAACCGTTAGCGTAAATACTGCATTCACCCCAGCTGTCGCCACATAAGTGAAGCTGCCATCAGGGTTAGCGGTTTCATTGAGAGTAACGTCAACACCTTGCGATTTCAGTCCAGCGACAGGGGTTGCAGAACCATCTAATTGATAGCTCACCACACCATCTGAGCCTTGAGTCGTCGTAAAGTTGCCATCAATGGAAACCGGATTACTTTGGTCGGAACCGATACTCGCTAGGTCATCTTCGTCCACACTGATTGCATCTACATCAGTAATGTTGGGTTTGTCGTCCACAATCGTAACAGGGATCGTTGCTGTCGAAGTATCGCCATCAAAATCTGTCGCAATGATTGGGAAATTGAGGATCAACTCATCACTGTTTGGCGCATGGTCAATCGGTCCCTGCAACGTAAAGTTATAGCTGCCGTCAGCATTAACGGTAAGCGTAAATACCGCGTTAGCGCCTGCTGTCGCTTCATACGTAAAGCTACCATCTGGGTTTGCAGTTTCCGCTAGTATCACGTCGACACCTTGCGATTTCAGTCCAGCGACAGGGTTTGCAGAACCATCTAATTGATAGCTCACCACACCATCTGAGCCTTGCGTCGTCGTAAAGTTACCATTGATTGAAATTGGGTCTGAACCATCCGAACCAACACTCGCCAAATCGTCTTCATCGACAGAAATCGCATCTACGTCAGTGATGGTTGGCTTATCATCGACGATGGTGACTGGGATACTTACCGTTGACGTATCACCATCAAAATCGGTCGCAATGATTGGGAAATTGAGGAGCAACTCATCACTGTTTGGCGCATGGTCGATTGGACCTTGCAGCGTAAAGTTATAGCTGCCGTCGGTATTAACGGTAAGCGTGAATACCGCGTTAGCACCAGCTGTCGCTTCATAGGTAAAGCTACCGTCTGGATTAGCCGTTTCGTTTAGACTGACGTCGAG
>NZ_JAPPTN010000017.1:0-98691 GCF_027587095.1 Vibrio sp. NFR | reverse complement strand
TTAGCTAAGGACTATAAAATTAGTTATAGCGAACCCTTATTAATTGTATCTATGTTCAATTTGATATTGAATACACTCTTAATAAATATCGTAGTTATCCAATTTTTAGAACAAAGTGTTGTGAGTTTTCTATTTGAGTATTCTAATTAGCTTTGACATGCATCAATCTCCAAACAAAATTTTTAGGCTATTTGTACTATCCTTTCAATGCCAGTAAAACAGCCTCTTCTGCATGTATTGCTGTCGTATTATATAATGGGATGTCGGTGTGGTTTTGTTGTAAAAGGAGTGGTAGTTCAGTACATCCTAAAACTATTGCTTCAGCCCCACTTTTATGAAGGGTATCCACTATTTCAAGGCAGTGCTGACGAGATTTGTTGTCAATAATCCCCAAGCAAAGTTCATTATAAATAATATTATGAATAGTATCTTGTGCATCAATATCAGGCACTATAACGTCAATTCCAAACTTATTAATAATACGCTGTTTATAAAAGCTTTCTCCCATGGTAAAGCGTGTTCCAAGCAACCCTACTTTCTTTATATCATCCGCAACTAACTTGCTACCTGTTGCATCTGCAATATGGACGAGAGGAATAGAAACAGAAGATTCAACTTCAGAAGCCACCTTATGCATTGTGTTCACGCACATTAGAAGAAAATCAGCACCACCAGATTCAATGAGCTTCGCTGAATTTGACAATACTGTAGCAATCTCACTCCATTTATTCTGACGCTGTAACTTCTCAAGTTCTTCAAAGTCAACGCTACACATAGTGATTTTTGCCGAATGCAACCCTCCAAGCTTATCCCTGATCGATTCATTGATCGCTTTGTAGTAGATAACTGTTGATTCCCAACTCATTCCACCCAACAATCCAATTGTTTTCATTTCAGCTTCTCCATGTTTTATGACAATATAGAGTTTAAAATATAGTTGAAACCAATATTTTACCTTTACATATTGCAGCTTTAAAATATCGTGTCAAATGAAATTTCACTTATTTATTGATAATTTAGTTTTTATGCAATTACTCAAGAAACATTAGAAATGACTAATAAATCTAAATAACAGCATAGCATCGCTAATTACTTGATGTATTCGATAAAATAAATCAGTATCCAATTAATGTTTAAAATGTCAAATCATCAATTTTGCTTGTAAACCATACCTGGCACAGCATATGAATCATACAATAATTTGTAAACAGTAAAACTTTATCATCTTACATTGTCTCCTATATGGAACACTGTGTAACATTGCTTTTGTAATTCACTATTGATATAACACCCAGAAGCATAACAATTTGCACAATACAGAAAATAAAACACATTACTCAGCAAAAGGAAGTAAACACCAGTTAAAAACACTGAATAAAAATTTGCTTGAAGATAAATCACAGCGCAGCAATAAATGTCTTAGCCAGCATTTTCATATAAGCCATGGGTTAATTTTTTGTGATGTACTATAGCTAGGTAGATAATATGAATTTAGACACACTAATGATGTATTGTATATTTGCTTTCTTTTATATAGTAAGCCCTGGTCCTGCTGTTTTTATTTCTATTTACAATGGCGCAATAAACGGAACAAAACCCGTTGTCATATCAGCATTTGGAAATGTATTAGGGTTGATACTATTGTCGACATGTTCAATGTTTGGATTAAGCACATTGATAAGAACCTCTGCTCTATACTTCAATATCTTTAAAGTTGCCGGCATCATTTATTTATTCTATTTGGGAATTAAACAATTACATCTGATTTTTAAGCCTGATAACAATGAATTTGATAGAAAAAAACCAACTAATAATAGTTATACTACATACTTTCGTGAAGGTTTTTTCTTGGCTGTGACAAATCCAAAACCAGTGATATTCTTCACTGCTCTATTTCCACAGTTCTTAAATATTGACGATTCTATTGGTTATCAATTTATCTCCATGACATTGATATTTATCACTATTTCTTTCTTCGTACTTGTCAGTTATGGCGCAATAGCCAACTATGCTAGTTCAAAAATTGAAAAATCACCCACAAAAACAATATGCTGGTTTAATCGCATCAGCGGAGCAACGTTTCTTGTTCTGGGCGCTAAACTTTTCTATTTAAATAAGTAATGAATATACGAACATACCTTCTAGCTTAAGCGTCAATGGGAGTTACAAATCATTAACTCGTGGTGTATGAGATTAAACGATAGAAAGTTGCGGCTTGTACCATGTTAAAAACGATATCCCCACCTAAAAGGAAATAACCATGAATAATTCTGTTAATTTATTAGAAAAACTAAAGAAATTTGACGATTTTTGGTCCCCCAGAGTCATTGCTGAAATGAATGACTATCAGGTAAAAATCGCGAAATTTAAGGGGGAGTTTACTTGGCATGACCACAAAGATACCGATGAATTGTTTTTTGTCGTATCTGGCTCAATGCGAATCGAATTTCAACATGGTTATGTTACCCTCGATGAAGGCGAAATCTATGTTGTACCCAAAGGTGTCACCCACAAACCTGTGGCTGAAACAGAGTGTCACGTTATGTTAATTGAACCTAAAGGAGTAATAAACACCGGCGATATAGATAGTGAGCTAAAGGCGGAAAACAATGTCTGGGTCTAATTTTTCGATTGTACTTTTTTAGAGTATAAAAAAACCTTTTTAAATTTAAAGCTCAAGTCTCAGAGAGCAAACTACTTCAGCCTATGTGTAATCCCTATTGGCTTTGAAATCGCCACATTGGCAATAATCTGGGTTTAGATGACTAAGCTAGTCACAAGCTATCGCCTTCAACACTACACGTTATGTTTTTACCTCGAAGCCACTTAACCGAATTCAATAACTATTTCAGCGGTTCAACGTTAAAAATACTTTAAATATGAGCGCTGGCTGCATTACTAAGTTCTGTAGTTTAACGTTGGAATGTGTACCAAAAGTAACACAAGTACAGGTCCAAAAATCAGTTGAACACCATTTAACCAAATAAAAAACTTCAAGCCGAAAGTGACACTTCGGCTTTTCCATTTTCACAACATCACCTTGCATCTTTCGTTGCGAGTCAAGGCGTTGAATGGTCTAATACCCTCAATCGGTTCCGTAAACGGTAAGCAGAATGCACCAAGATAATCAGCCCACTTTTTTCTTTTTTGATTACGAGACTTGGGGAACAAGTCCAGCCAAAGATCGTCCAAGCCAGTTCGCAGGCGTTCGCACTGATGAAAACTTCAATATCATCGGTGAACCTTTGGTCATGTACTGTCGCCCACCTGCTGATTACCTTCCTTCGCCAGAAGCAGCTTTGATCACTGGTATTACACCACAAAAAGCAATGCAAGAAGGCTTACCTGAACCTGAGTTTATCGCCAAAATTCATGCTGAATTGTCTAAACCAAAGACGACTAGCCTTGGCTACAACAGCATACGTTTTGATGATGAAGTCACTCGTTACACTTGCTACCGAAACTTCATCGATCCATACGCATGGAGCTGGCAAAACGGCAACTCACGATGGGATTTGCTTGACGTGATGCGAGCATGTCATGCCCTGCGTCCTGAAGGCGTAGAATGGCCAGAGAACGATGAAGGCTTTACAAGCTTCAAGCTAGAGCATTTATCCGTAGCGAATGGCATTGAACACAGCAATGCTCACGATGCGATGGCCGACGTGATTGCCACGATTGAAATGGCGAAGAAAGTTAAAGCCGCCCAACCTAAGCTATTTGACTACTTTTTCTCGATGCGTAACAAGCGCAAACTCAATGAGCTGGTTGATATTGTCAATATGACTCCGTTGATGCATGTATCAGGCATGCTTGGGCGTGAATGCCAATACACAAGCTGGATTGTGCCTGTGGCTTGGCACCCAACCAACAACAACGCTGTTATCACGATTGATTTAGCCAAAGATCCTCAGCCGATCCTTGAACTTTCAGCGGAAGAACTGAAAGAACGCTTGTACACCAAGCGTGACGAATTGGGCGACTTACTGCCTGTACCAGTGAAGCTGGTGCATCTGAACAAGTGCCCTATTCTCGCTCCAGCAAAAACATTAACCGCGGAAAATGCGGAAGTCATTGGTATTGACCGCCAACAATGTTTAAACAATTTAGCGTTGTTGCGCCAACACCCAGAGATCCGAGAGAAGCTGATTAGTCTATTCTCTATAGAACGTGAATTCGAAAAGAGTAATGACGTTGATACGCAGCTTTACGATGGTTTTTTCTCGCCTGCTGATCGCGCTGCTATGGACATCATTCGTGAAACCGATCCGAATAACTTAGCCGCACTGGACATTGAATTCGATGATAAACGAATCAAACCATTGCTTTTCCGTTACCGTGCTCGCCATTATGCAGGCACATTAGATGAACAAGAACAAAGACGCTGGGCACAACATTGTCGTGAAGTTTTCGAAAGTCAGATTGAAGAGTACATGATGAATTTAGAAAACTTAGTTCACGAACATGAAAGTGACGAAAAGAAGATAGCAATATTAAAATCCGTCTATCGTTATGTAGAGAGCCTAGCCTCCTAATTTCTTACCTTGTTCAAGCGCACCTTCGGGTGTGCTTGTTGTTTTATATGCTGTCAAAATGATAAAAGATCGATTACTACAGCTGATCCATTTGCTCATCTCCCTCGCACTCATCATGGGAGCACTTGGTATCGGCAACACCATTCAAAAATTCATTGGCATTTCTGTTCCAGGAAGTGTCATCGGGATGCTTGTGCTGTTTTTCTCAATGACCCTTGGCTTAGTCAAAGTGGAATGGGTTAAGCCAGGTGCAACCCTATTCATCCGCTATATGATCCTGCTATTCGTGCCTATCAGCGTGGGTCTGATGCAACACTTCGATATGCTACTGGCTAACGCGCTGCCAATTATTGCGAGTGCAGTAGGCGGCTCACTGATCGTATTGGTCAGCTTGGCATGGTTCTTAGATTACTTACTGAAGGAGAAGCACTAGTATGTGGTTACTTGTCACTATTGTGGTTTTCCTTGCCGCACGCCAAATTGCAATCAAGGTGAACAATCCGATTGCTAACCCGCTTTTGATCAGTATCGCGGTATTAATCCCGTTGCTAACCTTTTTGAAAGTGCCATTTGAAACATATTACGCTGACAACGAATACATCAGCTTTTTACTTCAACCCGCCGTTGTGGCGCTGGCATATCCACTTTATGAACAACTGCCTCAAATCAAAGCCAATTGGCGCATTATCACTCTAGCTTGCACGTTAGGTAGTGTTATGTCCATGCTTACCGCTACGCTCATTGCGGTGGCATTTAAAGCTGACATTAGCTTAATAGCCAGCTTGGTTGGTAAGTCTGTGACGACCCCTATCGCGATGGAAATCTCTAGCCACTTAGGCGGAGAAGCAGCTGTTGCGGCAATTTTAGTGCTTATTGTGGGTTTGTTTGGTGCCATCCTTGCGTACCCGATCTTCAATATCATTGGTATTAAGCATCCAATTGCGCGCGGTCTAACAATGGGTACTGTTTCTCACGCTCTCGGCACCGCAACATGTGCTGAGAAACAACCGGGAGATGCAGCGTTTTCATCTCTTGCATTGGTGCTTTGTGGCATCATCACCTCGATTCTCGCGCCAAGCTTCTTTGCTTTGGCGGTTTGGTTATACCAATAATAACCTCAATGACCTGCTTTGCTATCAAGTGAGCAGGTCATAATCTCTTCCAGAAAATTCGCAGTATGAATATACGTTGATATAGTTATTAGTGGGACAGAGATAACGTTAAATCTTAGTGAAATCGAATACATGTGTGAGCTCACTCTAATTATGTAACGTAAATTATCATTGCACACATTAACGTGATCTAAAGCACAGAACATTTCCACCTTTCACATAGAATAACTGTCCATGCAATAACAAGGATTCAACATGAAAAGTCGCATTGAACAGGCGCTAGCAAGCGCTCCTGAAGCACTTTCAACACCTCTTGCTCCTATCGTCCTTTCTGACGATTTTGATGCCACTATTTCTGAGCAACAGTTTGAAGCGCTACTAAACGCTACCAATCTTTCTGATAAAGAGCTTCGTGTTGCTCTACTTCCTTTTGCCGCTGCGTTTTCTTACGCACCGATTTCTGAATTCTATGTAGGCGCGATTGTTCGTGGTCTATCTGGTCGCCTTTACTTCGGTGCGAACATGGAGTTTTTTGGTGTTCAGTTAGGTCAAACTGTTCATGCTGAACAATGCGCGATTAGCCATGCTTGGATGAAAGGCGAACGTGGTGTTAAAGATATCACCATTAACTACAGCCCTTGTGGTCACTGTCGTCAGTTCATGAATGAACTAACTACGGCGAAAGAATTAAAGATCCAATTGCCAGAGCGCGAAGAAAAGTCACTACACCACTACCTTCCAGAAGCTTTTGGTCCTGCAGACTTAGGCATCGAATCTGGTCTAATGGCAGATGTAAAACACGAGTTTGTGTGTGATGAAGATGACGCTCTGATTCAAAAAGCGGTGAGCGCCATGAACATCAGCCACGCGCCTTACACTAACAACTTGAGCGGTATTGCTCTTGAGATGAACAGTGGTCGCGTATTCCAAGGTGCTTACGCAGAAAACGCAGCATTCAACCCTAGCCTTCCACCACTTCAGGTTGCACTGATTCAAATCCTGATGGCTGGTGAGCAGTTTGAAGACATCAAAGCTGCTGCTCTGGTTGAGAACTCACAGGGTAAGATCAGCCACCTAGCCGATACTCAATCAACACTAGAGGCACTGAACCCAGATATTCCAGTGAGTTTTGTTAACATTTAACTCACAATGCTCTTATGAGAGAGGCTCTGCATGACGCAGGGCCTTTTTTTATTGTTTAAAATCACACGCAAACGTTTGCTTCGTTCGCAAAAATCAGTATGATCCCCTGAAAATTCGCTTCCACCACTTTATTTTGTAAGGGAACACTATGTTTGGTACTGCTACTAGCACTCATGCTACCCGTGTATTACTTCTGGGCTCTGGCGAGCTTGGTAAAGAAGTAGCAATTGAATGTCAACGTCTTGGTTTAGAAGTGATCGCGTGTGACCGTTATGCTGACGCACCAGCAATGCAAGTCGCTCATCGCAGCTACGTCATCGATATGCTTGATGGCAAAGCATTAGAAGAAATCATCAAGAAAGAGCAACCTGCTTATGTGGTTCCGGAAATTGAAGCTATCGCAACAGACAAATTAGTTGAGCTAGAAGAAAAAGGCGTGAACGTCGTTCCGACAGCGAAAGCAACTAAGTTGACTATGAACCGCGAGGGCATCCGTCGTCTTGCAGCTGAAGAGCTAAGCTTAACGACTTCTCCTTATCAGTTTGCAGATAACTTTGATAACTTTAAAGCGGCAGTTGAGCACGTTGGTATCCCTTGTGTAGTAAAACCTGTGATGAGTTCGTCTGGTAAAGGACAAAGCGTCATCAAAACAGAACAAGATGTGCAAGCAGCGTGGGAGTACGCGCAAGAAGGCGGTCGTACTGGTGCTGGTCGTGTGATCGTCGAAGGCTTTATTGACTTCGACTATGAAATTACGCTGCTGACAGTACGAGCGAAAGATGGCGTCCATTTCTGCGCACCAATTGGACATCGTCAAGAAGATGGTGACTACCGAGAGTCGTGGCAACCACAAGCAATGTCAGATACTGCGATTAAAGCAGCAGAATACACAGCGGAGAAAGTCGTAAATGCGCTCGGTGGTTACGGCATCTTCGGTGTAGAGCTGTTCGTGAAAGGTGATAAAGTAATTTTCAACGAAGTTTCACCTCGTCCACACGACACTGGCATGGTAACTATGATTTCTCAGGAAATGTCTGAGTTTGCTCTGCATGTTCGTGCGTTCACTGGCATGCCAATCAACAGTATCATTCAATACGGCCCGTCCGCGTCAGCTGTCATCCTAGGGCAAGGTACATCAACAGATATTCGCTTTGATAATCTTGCCAATGCCCTGGCTCAACCACAAACTCAAGTTCGTTTGTTTGGTAAGCCTGAAATCGATGGTCGCCGTCGTTTAGGCGTTGTTCTAACGCGTCGTAAGACTATCGAAGATTCGATTGAAGATGCAGTGAACAGCGCTTCTAAAGTACAGATCGTTTACTGATTTCACTAGTTCGCTCCAAGAAACAAAAAGCGCAGCCCAATTGGCTGCGCTTTTTATTTGTATAAACTCGGTTACCCTATTCACTTTCAATTAAATACACTTCTTCAGAGAAGTGACTCAGACCCTTTTTGGCAATTTTAGGGTGATTATCATCGGCTTGATCTACGTTTAAGCATGTGATCTTATAACCGGAAAATAACTGTTCAATCTCTTCTACAGGAACACTAAAAGGAGGTCCTGCCATCTCTTCTTGCGGGTAGTTCAACGTGACCAACAAGATACGACCGCCAGGATTCAGCAATTGCTTAACACGAGCAGCATATTCTGCTCGCATCTCTTTAGGAAGAGCCACTAACGCAGCACGATCGTAAATGATATCGGCTTTAGATACTGGGGCGGTAAAGAAATCACCCGTATAAATCGACAGCTCATCAAACTGATATAACTCGTGCATACCATTAACAGGCGTTACCGTTGGTGTGTAAAAATGCTCAGCAAAAAACGCTCTTACCGCAATTTGGCTTAGCTCAACGCCCTGAACTTCGTCGTGTTTGGTCGCTAACCAAATCAAATCCTCTGACTTACCACACAGAGGCACCAAAACTTTATCATCACGCTTTGCAGCCGTATGTTGCCAAAATGCAGGCAATAGTGGGTTCACGTCTTCTAGATGAAAACCAATTTGGTTACTGGCCCATTTATTGTGCCAAAATTCTTGATCTCTCATGATTCTTCTACTTGTCGGCTGATAGTGGATTCGAGCTTTGCGCTTCACTTTTGTGGGCTAAGACTAATGATTTTTTCAAATTTGTCTATGCCGTTCATCTTTGGTTAATACTGCAATGTTAGTATGGCTAACGTTCAAGAAGGAACCCTTCCTTGTTCTGATGGTCAGAATAAAGGAAAGCAAAATGGTGATCTAGAACACGATTCCACCATAAGGTTGAAAATCAACCTTGGAATCTATCGTAGAGACCCCATTAACTAGGTAGTACCTGATTTGCGAATCTTAGTGACCTTTTCATTACCCATTTTCTAAGTGCAAGCAAGTTAAGGAGAGTGAATGAGCTTATTTCTACGTACTACGGCATTGATGCTATTAGTACTAAGCCGTGCGCCGGCTTTCGCCGCACTTCCAAATGTCCCGAGTAACGAGCAAGACCGTTCTGCTAGCCAAAACGAAGTTTGCTCAAAATTGTTTAAACATAGCCTTAGTGGTTTGTATGGCATTCAGTCAATCGACTCCAAACCAACACAGCCTTATTCAGATTTCGACGTACTTTACAGCAAAGCGCACCAAGCGCAGTTTGAGCTAGAAACCATCTGTAAGAGTACTGCCCTTCTCACTGACGCACAGCCTTATTTTGCTGGCGTTAAATCTCAGCACCGCGCCGAAGAGAAAATCGCCCACGAACTTGACGGTCAAGTAGAACGTATCACCGACTTAGCCCGTGCAACTATCGTTGCAAATGACGTAGCAAGCTTGGTGTCGGTATATGAAACGTTAGAGCGCGAAACAACCATTGTTAAAGTAAAAAACCGCTTTAAAAAACCAACGGCTTCTGGTTATCGTGATCTCAACTTGTTGGTCCGTTTACCAAAAACCAACCTAATTGCTGAAGTCCAATTGCATCTAAAAGCGATTGCTGATGTAAAAAGTGGTCCGGAGCATGATTTGTACGAGCAAATTCAGAAACTGGAACGTCAAGCTCTGGTTGAAGGTCGTAACCTAAATGATATCGAGATGGCATCAATTCGTAACATGCGTACTCAATCTAAAAACTTGTATCAAGAGGCTTGGCATCCTTACCTAACGACGCACCTAGAAGCAGCCTAAGCAAACAGTATTTTAGAAACTGATTCCCTGAATACTGAAAAACCACCGCAATTGCGGTGGTTTTTATTTGTTCTTTAGTCAGTAATGAAAGCCACAAACAAAAAGACCACGACAAAGCGTGGTCTCATTCCATGTTACATGGCTTACTGGTCGGTCTTTAGGTTCTCTACGCGAGCTTTCAACTTCTGACCCGGGCGGAACGTAACGACACGTCGAGCAGTAATAGGAATATCTTCGCCAGTTTTCGGGTTACGACCAGGTCGTTCATTCTTGTCACGAAGGTCAAAGTTACCAAAACCTGACAGTTTTACCTGTTCGCCACTTTCTAGTGCCTTACGAATCTCTTCAAAGAACACTTCCACCGTTTCCTTGGCGTCCCGTTTACTAAATCCCAATTTATCAAACAGGTTTTCTGCAAGTTCGGCTTTTGTGAGCGCCATAAAACTTTCCTCAAAGCTATGTTAAACAATGCTACCTTAGTGTAGCGCCAGAGCAGTTTTACCCTACCAATTCAACAACATATCGGGGTTACATCAGGAAGTGTATGCCAAGCTTATGATTTTCGCCAACTTTTTTCTTTGCTAATATACGGAATGTTGCACCACGAAGATAGTTTACCCACCACCATTTCCAGATTTTCCTTTAATTCCC
Organism: Vibrio sp. NFR; assembly: GCF_027587095.1. Classification (NCBI taxonomy): domain Bacteria; kingdom Pseudomonadati; phylum Pseudomonadota; class Gammaproteobacteria; order Vibrionales; family Vibrionaceae; genus Vibrio; species Vibrio sp. NFR. Next base: position 88,089 of record NZ_JAPPTN010000017.1, on the reverse strand, counting down.
TCTCCAATGGCAAAAATATCCAGTTCAAATTACTAGTTTTAAAACTCAAAACAACATTAATCACTATTTAATAAAAATGTCAGATACTGGCTACTTTACAAACAATTGACACAAAACTTCTTACCTTTTCAGTAAGTTGAGTACGTTTGAAAATAGATCTGGTCGGTCCTATTTAGCAGACTTGTTATTCAGATATAGCGTGACACTAGGAGCATGAAAGCTTGAACAGCGACAAAATTCTATTGATTGCTCCATGACGGTTAACTGAAAGGTTGTTACTGTTTATCCCTGTTTTCACCACGCGAAAGAGCCACCATGTTGCACCAAGTCATCAGTATCTTATTTCCCGTCTTTGTCTTGGTTTGCGTAGGTTACTTAGTTGGTCGATGCCTCAAGCCCGATTTTCGCCCAATCAATCGCATCAATATGGATGTGTTTACTCCGGCACTGGTATTTTCTTCTCTTGTCGGTATGCCACTCAACATGGGGCAAGTCCCCTTGCTACTAGCCGCGCTTATTGCTGTCGTAGTACCTGGCATTGTGATGGTTCCCATCGCGAAGTTTTGCGGATTATCATTCAAAGCATGGGCTCCACCACACATGTTTCGAAACAGCGGTAACTTAGCGATACCGCTGTTTACTTACACCTTCGGGGAAATCGCCCTTCCCTCCGCAGTATTGCTTTTTGTCGTTTCAGCATGCCTACATATAAGCCTTGGCGTCATGCTACTGAGTAATGGCAATCCGCTTAAACAAATCGTCAAAATGCCGATCTTCTTATCCGCTTTGCTCGCGTTGCTTATCAACATTTCTGGTATTGGTATTTGGTCTCCTCTTTTTGAAGCGACCACATTACTTGGGCAAGCCGCCGTCCCAGTTATGTTGTTATCATTGGGAGCACAAATGTGCCATTTAAGATGGGATGGTCTTCGAGTGGGTCTTTGGTGCACACTTCAATCACTCGGTACCGGAGCACTCGCCTTTGCCTTAATCTATACCTTGATACCATTGCCAATCATGCAATTACAGATGATGGTGTTGTTTACCATGTTGCCACCAGCTGTAATGAACTACTTGTTTGCTGAACGACTCAATATCGAACCTCTGAACGTTGCTTCTATGGTCTTGTTTGGCAACTTTTTAAGCATTATTACTCTACCGCTGCTACTAACGTTTGCTTTATCACTTGCTTGAACCATGCCTCCACATAATCCATCAACATCAAGCAACGTTTAACAAATCACAACGTAACGCTTCAAATTTGAAATCTAATTTTTAACAATAAATTCACCTTATCTAGCCTTTATACCTCGCTTTTTGAGTGTTTTATCTATTAGCCTGAACCCTCCGCAAATTTACAAAGGAGTTGTAATTTTATGGATAAGACATGCCGTGTGATTTTTCTCGGTGGTGCTCATCACTTAGAGGAAATCACAACAACACTCAACACAATCAAATTTACACCAACAGTGTGCTTTGGCGATGACGAATACGTTCTACTCCCAAAAGGAGTTGGTAATTCACCTAGAAACTTCATTTATGTGCACTCCACTTTGACAGATGAAGAACAAAATGAACTGATTCAATTAATCGAAATTCCGATGAAAAATAAATAGAGGCTTAATGGAGGACAGATAATGTACGAAGTTATTTTTATTGGCGGTGAGAGCCATGGTGAAAATATTTCCCTCAACTCTCTACCCTTAACGGTAGATAAAAATGGAGAAAAATATTCTTTATTTGGCTTAACAGACCCTAACTATGACAAACCTTACAAAATATACTGTACGAAGTATTCAATCGCAGAACGGTATATTCCTCAAATTGTTAAAGTCGAATTTATTGGTGGTCATTGGGATCGAGAATTTGAACACAGAATTCTGGGGTGGATACCTACAAGGGTGAACCGAACTCGTGAGGTCCTCGATAATCTAATAACCAATTCCTATGAATTAGTCACTCAGTTTTCCGACGGGAAGACCGTCCACGCATACGCCTCTGAAGATGTTCCAGAAGTATTTTTAAATGAAAGAATGCAAGCATTGCTCAAAGGAGATTGAAGCAAACTTTATCGCTGACATTGTTTATTTAACAAATTCGCAATCTAAATTTTACGACTAAATTAACCATGTCTCTTTTTTGAGTCTCGCTTTTTGAGCAATTTATCGATTAGCCTAAAATCTCTCAACACTTGCAACGGAGTTGTAATTATATGGATAAAGAGTGCCTTGTAATTTTTCTAGGTGGCTATGAACACTTAGCAAAAGTTGTAACTACGCTTGATGCCATCAAATTCTCTTCAACAATAAAATTTGGCAATGATGAATATACCCTCATGCCAAATGGATATGGAAATACACCTCGAATCTTCTTTTATGTACACACTGAACTGAGTGAAGACATCATTAGAGAAATGAAAAATATGGTGAAACTTTCTATTGATAAAAAATGGTTTGAAATTGGTGGTGAATAATGGCGTTAGAAGTATTTATTGATATTTGTGGAGTCTCAGCAACAACACGAGAGATAGACAGGGAATGGGTAACCGGACTCGTTAACAGAGCAAAAGACCGCAAATCTAAGGTATGGGTGTCTGTGATTGTCCGAGATTTGAAGCAAGATATTAACATTCGGCTTGCATGCGGTAGTGCACCAAGAATAGCAACAACCACAAACAGCCCAAGACGAAAGCCGCTAACCCAGCTCGAAAGTAAGCTGACGGATCTCTGGTCTATGTTCCGGTGCGAAGGTGGGAACGTTAACGTTCAGGGCGTATGTGATTTTATCCGCTACCTCGAAGGGTGTCAGAGACGTGAGAGTGATGAAAAGCTAAAAAAGGATAAGCAGTGGCATTAATTATTTCCATTGATTGCTGTGGAGTAGTCATTGATTCATTAGAGAGCAACTCGAAAACCATAAACGCTATTGTGACGAAAGCTCAAGAACAAGGACAAAAAGTGTGGCTACGTATATGCCTAAAAGATGTATCGCAGAACATCGATATTGAACTTTGCTGTGGAGAACCGCCGTCTAACTCTGTGCCACCAGCAGCTAAAAGGGGCTCACTCATAGAGAAGAATATTAAAAAACTTTGGTTAGAACTTGGTTGCGCGGGTGAACAAGTGAATGCACAGAAGATCTCTGCATTTTTACTGTATTTTCAAAGCTATATTAATCAGTCCTAGAGAGTAGAACCTGCAAGCACGAACTACCTATCAAGTTAACGTTTAAGAAAGGCGCTGGTGTTCTTCAGTTATCGATTAAGCTGTGGCACTGCGCTTTTAAACAGATGACCTAGAGAAACCTTTTAATGGTAGAGGCATATCAAAAACAAAAGATTGAATGATAGACTAACGTCAAACAACTAACGTTTTTGCTTTGCAACTCTATGACATCAATTATTCAAATCAGCGACTGCCATTTAAGTGACGATTCAAGCTTTGAGAATCTACGTAGCGCGCTTCTTTATGCTCAAAAAGATTCATCATGCGATACCCTTTTGCTCACAGGCGATCTTTGTTGCAACCCCAAACCGGGTGATTACCGTGTACTACTAAGTTTCCTAGAAAAGCACATTCGCGATAAGAAAATATTCGCAATTGCAGGCAACCATGATGACACCAAATTGATGAAGCGGGAACTGGTCGGTAGCTCTATTAACGTAGTGAATAAAGCCAAAATTCATAACCGTGACATGCTGTTCTTAGATTCGAGTGCTAAACCTTTGGATAAGCGCCACCCTTTAGGCTCTGGTCGTGTCGATAACCGTGGGCTAGCACGCTTCAATAAACAACTTCGCCATGCGATCAATCCGATTGTTGTTATCCATCACCCTATTATTCCCGTAGGCTCGGATTGGATACAAGCCATTTGCTTGGAAAACGATGCAAGCTTACATGCGCTTTTGGCTAAGTACCGGGTTCAAGATGTTATTTGCGGGCATGGTCATGATGCACTGACTGTAACGCGTCAAGAAGTCACTCAACATATGGCACCCGCTACTGCTTACGGTTTTGACCACAGTATTGACGAATACAACCGCAATACAAAGATTGGCGTGAATAAGATTCACCTCGAAGATGAGAGGATGAAGGTAGAGACAGTTTGGCTCTAGTTATTCCCTATTTCCTATCTCCTATCTCCTATCTCTCAAGATATAAAAAAACCCTGCCAAACTGGCAGGGTTTCCATTTCTTAAGAAGATACGTTACATGAGATTAGTCACGTAGAGACGCACCAAACTTCTCAGAAACGTGAGCAACGATAGCGTCAACCGCACCAGCGATATCTGCATCTTCCAGAGTACGCTCAAGTGACTGTAGAGTCAGAGCGATTGCTAGGCTCTTCTTACCTTCTTCAACGCCTTTACCTACGTAAACGTCGAACAGCTTCGCATCTTTAAGGAACTCGCCACCTTGCTCTAGACAAGCGTTAACGATATCACCAGATGCAACAGCTTCATCCACGACTACCGCGATATCACGACGGTTTGAAGGGAATTTAGAAAGTGCTACCGCTTCTGGGATCACTTTGCTGTTGATTGCAGACCATTCGATTTCGAAGACGATAGTACGACCATTTAGACCGAACTTACGCTCAAGTTCTGGGTGAACAGTACCGATCACACCCACTTCTTTGCCATCTACGATGATTGCCGCAGATTGACCTGGGTGAAGTGCTGGGTGCTTAGCTGCAGCGAAAGAGTACGCTTTTTCGTTAGCAGATAGCTCTAGAATTGCTTCTAGATCGCCTTTAAGGTCGAAGAAATCAACAGTGTTAGTTTCGATATCCCAATGCTCTTCACCGCGAGTACCTGCGATAACACCGGCAAGCATTGGCTCTTGGCGCATACCGTTTTCTGCAGATTCACATGGGATGAAACGTAGACCATATTCAAATAGACGAACGCGTGGCTGTTGACGCTTCTGGTTGTGAACAACCGTGTTCAGCAGACCTTGGATAAGACCAAGACGCATTGCTGACATGTCTGCAGAAATTGGGTTTGGAAGCACTAGAGGCTCAACACCAGGTACAACTAGCTTTTGTTGCTCAGGCTCAACGAAGCTGTATGTGATTGCTTCGTGGTAACCACGGTCAACAAGAAGATCACGAACGCGTTTCAGTGGAAGATCCGCTTCAACGTGGTTGTGCATCTTAAGTGCTGCTGCTGGGTGTTGGTTAGGAATGTTGTCGTAACCGTAGATACGACCAACTTCTTCAATCAGGTCTTGCTCGATAGCGATATCGAAACGCCATGTTGGTGCTACTGCCACCCAACCTTCTTCAGAAGCTTCAACTGTCAAACCTAGGCGCTCTAGGATTTCTACCACGTCAGCATCAGCGATGTGGTGACCTAATAGGTTGTCTAGCTTAGTACGACGTAGAGCAACTTTGTTTGGCTTAGGTAGGTCTGCTTCAGACTCTACAGCAACAACAGGTGCGACTTCACCGCCACAGATCTCAACAAGAAGCTGAGTTGCGCGCTCCATTGCGCTCACTTGTAGTGCGTAATCCACACCACGTTCAAAACGCATTGAAGAATCAGTGTGAAGACCGTAACTACGTGCGCGACCACGGATGTGGTCAGGTGCAAAGAATGCACACTCTAGTAGAACGTCTTTAGTTTCCGTTGTTACACCAGACTCTTCACCACCAAAGATACCTGCGATTGCAAGTGCTTTGTTGTGGTCAGCAACAACTAGTGTATCTGCGTTTAGTTCTGCTTCGCTACCGTCAAGAAGTGTTAGCTTCTCTCCTTGCTCAGCCATACGAACTACGATGCCACCTTCGATCTTCGCTAGATCGAATGCGTGCATTGGTTGACCTTGCTCTAAAAGAACGTAGTTAGTGATGTCTACTACAGGGTCGATAGAGCGAATACCACAACGACGCAGCTTCTCTTGCATCCATAGTGGCGTTTCAGCTTGAACGTTTACGTTCTTAACAACGCGACCTAGGTAACGTGGACACGCAGCTGGCGCTTTCACTTCGATAGACACTTTATCTTCGATTGAAGCTGCTACTGCTTCTACTGATGGCTCAGTTACGTCAGCGCGGTTTAGTACGCCAACTTCGCGAGCTAGACCACGAATGCTGAAACAGTCAGCGCGGTTTGCTGTTAGGTCTACGTCTACTGTTACGTCGTCTAGACCTAGGAATTCACGGAAATCGGTACCGATTACTGCGTCTTCTGCTAGCTCCATGATGCCATCTGACTCAACATCGATACCTAGTTCAGTGAACGAACAAAGCATGCCGTGAGATGGTTGACCACGTAGTTTTGCTTTTTTGATTTTAAAATCGCCTGGAAGAACAGCACCAACCGTTGCTACTGCTACTTTCAGACCTTGGCGACAGTTGTGTGCGCCACAAACGATGTCTAGAAGCTCTTCTTCACCCACGTCTACTTTAGTAACGCGCAGTTTGTCTGCATCTGGGTGTTGACCACATTCAACAACGTGACCAACTTTAACGCCGTTGAACGAACCTGCTACAGGTAGCACGTCATCAACTTCTAGACCCGCCATTGTAATTTGGTGAGTTAGTTCGTCAGTGGTAATCGAAGGACTAACCCACTCACGAAGCCATGATTCGCTGAATTTCATAGTGATTTATCCCCTGGATTACTTGAACTGTTTTAGGAAACGAAGATCGTTCTCGAAGAACGCACGTAGGTCGTTCACGCCGTAACGAAGCATTGTTAGACGCTCAACACCCATACCGAATGCGAAACCAGAGTATTTTTCAGGATCAATGCCTACGCTACGTAGTACGTTCGGGTGAACCATACCGCAGCCTAGTACTTCTAGCCATTTACCGTTTTTACCTTTCACATCAACTTCAGCTGAAGGCTCAGTGAACGGGAAGTAAGATGGACGGAAACGTACTTCCACTTCCTCTTCGAAGAAGTTGCATAGGAAATCGTGCAGGATGCCTTTCAGCTGTGCGAAGTTTACGTTCTCATCAACCAGCATGCCTTCCACTTGGTGGAACATTGGCGTGTGCGTTTGGTCGTAGTCATTACGGTATACACGACCAGGTGCGATGAAACGGAATGGTGGTTTGCCATTTTCCATCGTACGGATCTGTACGCCTGACGTGTGAGTACGAAGCATCAAATCTGGGTTGAAGAAGAAAGTATCATGGTCAGTACGCGCTGGGTGATCAGCTGCGATGTTTAGTGCATCAAAGTTGTGGAATGCATCTTCGATTTCTGGACCAGACTCAGTGTTAAAGCCAAGTTCACCAAAGAACTTCTCAATACGCTCTACAGTACGAGTAACTGGGTGTAGACCACCGTTCTCGATACGACGACCTGGTAATGTTACGTCGATCGTTTCTGCCGCTAGCTTCGCTTCAAGCTCTGCACGTTGTAGTGCGTCTTTACGAGCTGCGATAGCTTGCTGAACCACGCCTTTCGCTTTGTTGATCTCTTGACCCGCTTCACGGCGTTCTTCTGGTGGTAGTTTACCTAGGCTTTGAAGTTGAGCAGTTAGCTCACCTTTTTTACCTAGATACTGAACACGCACTTCATCAAGTACGACTAGCGATTCTGCAGCTTCAATTGCTGCACTCGCGTTAGCAATGATCTCTTCTAGATGTTGCATCGTTTCCTCATCTACCTATTGGTAGTATCCATAAGGGAGTGATTGGTTTTTTGATAGCTGTACATAGTAGCCAAACCCGCCACCAAGGCCAAATTGAATTATGAAAAGAAGAGGTTATTGAATAAAAAGAACACAAAAACGTAAAAAAAGCAGCGTTGTCTAGGAATAACGCCCATTTTATCGAGGTTGTTTTTGCATAAGAAGCCAAAGAAAGTCACTGGTTTTGTTCTTATCAAGCGAGAAGAGAAGACCGTTTTCTTTGGCGATTAAATATGAGAAGCAGTCTAGTTTAAAGGCGTCAGTTTTTGTACGGTTTGAACTCGGTTTTTACCGTTTTGTTTTGCCAAGTAAACGCTCTCATCGGCAACTCGAATTAAATCCGTGTAGGTTTCCATATTGTCTCGACGCTCTGCGACACCAACACTGATGCTCCCTCGCCAAGGTTCGAACGAAGTAGGAACAAGCATATGGGAAACCTGTTTTCTCACCGCCTCTGCCACATGCAAACCACCCTCTAATCCGGTATCTGGGCAAATTACGAAAAACTCATCGCCGCCTAAACGACACACAATGTCATCACTGCGGAAGTAGTGCTTCAATGCTTGCGCGAGTTCGGTTAGGACTAAGTCCCCTGCTTCATGGCCGCAGGTATCATTCACTTGTTTGAAGTAATCGGCATCGATCATGATACAAACCAAAGGCAGGTCTTTGGCGTCCTCATCCTTCCACAATTTCTTAAGCGTTTTTATCGCGCTTCTACGATTCGGTAACTGGGTTAATGAGTCGGTTAAGGACAAGGCTTCTAGCTGTTTATTTGCATTCGATAACTGCTTCGTCCTTTCATCCACCTTTTCCTCTAGAACTAGGTTCAGCTTGAGTAGCTCACGATTTCGCTCGGAGACTTGTGAAAACAGAGCATTTAGCGCATCCAACAATGGCGCAGTGGATGCGTTGGCTTGCTTTTCTTGTTCAGCATACGCCGCCCTCGGTGACATCCCAGATTGAATGGCAGCCACTTGCTTAGACATATTTTGATCAATACCAAGAATGTGGTAAGCCAACCAATGAATGAGGAAATCCAATAACTGCTCAGCAGCGCGTTTATTGGCATCACTGATAAAGCTCTGCATACTGATGATGTCGCTCATAAATGCGCGGTGTACTTGGATATGTTTTTCTAGGTGCTCTGGGTGGATCTCGACCTCTCGCATCAAGTTCTCTTCTTCTTTGAAGTGGAACTCGGCATAGCGAGACAGTTCAAATAATGCTACTTGAATGTCCGTGAGAGTGATGCTGTTTTGCGCCAAAAGTTCGCCGTACTTGTTGATAAATCCAACAAGATATTGGTGCTGTTCATCGACTTCTTCGATGCCTGTTTCAAAATAAGTGTCCCAGCGAAATGAATTCAACGTTACTACCCCTAAGTAAAACCGGAGGGTTTTGTTAGTTGCTTATCGCATCGCTATCAAAACCACAACAAACATAAGGAATAGTAACGATAAATCTTCCTTACGGCTCTAGCAGCCAGTCAAAATAATGACATGGATCTCTTTGCCTTAGAATTTTCGATTTACTTATCTCCCGCACTAAAAATAGTACTGGATAGATAGCTCGATAAAATCATCGTCTCTTGCGAAATACAAGAGGTCCGTTGGCGTATCATTTTTAAACAACCAAGCATCAATTTGCCACTTAAAATGATTTGAAATGCGGCTGGAAGCCTCAAGTTTTGCGTTGTACACATCGGTATTATCGAGATCTTGCGTGATACCAGTTAGGATTTCGGTGCCATCTTCATCATTAAACGCTAAGCGAACACCTGCAAAGACATCATTTTGACCAATGTTCTGCGCGTTGTTACCACGGCTATCATATAAATACTCACCGATAAGACCCACATCCCATACCGTTTCAAAAGCCCCCACTATCGTGTATTCAAATCCGGTAACAACACCGACATGATTATCAAAACTATCACGATAAACACTTTCAAGTTTCCATAACCAATCTCCCACGATTCCCTGCACATCCAGTCCAACATGACTCATCAATGCGTAGTAAGGTTTTAGCTCGCCTTGCTCGAATCGAAAATACGGGTCACGGTTCGTTCCATAGACATAGCTCAAGCCGAGATCCCAATCGCCAAACATTTGTGCATACCGCAACGCGACATCTACATGCTTTTCTTCTCGACTCGATTCGTACAACGCATCATCGGAGACAACAGGATCGAACCTCAAACGCCCATCTTTACCCGCGAATGTTCGTTCACGAAAATAAGGCAAGATCATCACATCCAGCGTTCCCCACTCTTTGATGGACGTAAAATGCACCATGGGTTGTCCCAATTTATCTTCGCCATCGACCGCTTCTACCGCATCAATTTGGTTTACAACATCCACTAAGTGCGCAGATTCTGTTACCCCCCAAAACACCTTGCTGATACCAACACGAAGTTCATAGTCATCCCAATAGGTTAAATACAAGGCTTCTCGAATATCAGCATGCGTACGTTCATCATCCATGCTGTCCCAACGATAAAAAGGCGTAAAGGTGAAACTCGCATCACCATCTTGAAGATCCCAGTAGAGCTCTGGTTGCAACACTAGCGATGTTTGCCCTTTGCTCTGCCCTTGAGCACCGGCAGAGAAAAATTGTCGATGCTCGAAGTTAACCTGACCAGCCAATTCAGCGCCAAGCAAAGACGAAGAACAAAGCACAGCCATAATGCTAGCCAAGACTCGGCCAGCAGCGATTGCCCTAATCATTCAACCTCCCTACTTAACACGCTTGAGGATGTTTTTGTTGAAGTCGTTATCTTTAAGACCGGTCTGAAACGTCAATTCACTGGTTGTCAGTTCTGTACTCTTGCCCGTTTGGTGATTCGTCATTGCCATAGTGTGGGCACGCCAGTATTGATTCAGATACTGTTTGTAATCAGAAAACTCTAACGTCTTTAACAACGCGCCTTTGCGGTCATAAAATTCTACTTTCAGAGGACGATAATGTGCTTGATCTAGCCAAACCACCTGCTTGGTGTAACCGGAGTTTTTATCTGTCGGGATTTGCTCTAATACAAACGTCTGTTGGTCATTCATCGTTTCATCTTTAAGGTAATTGAAACGGTACTTTTCAATCTCGAATGAGCTCAGGTCTTCATAAGCAAACTCACTGCCCATAAATGGACCAGATTTATTGCGTGAAGCGATACGTTTTACGCGTTTGAGCGCGGGTAGATAGAGCCATTGGTCGTCAGCGCCCACCGTGTGTGAATGATTAAGAAATGCGGTTCCTTTAACATCTCGTGGTTCATCAAAGATAGTTAGCCCTTTATCGCCATCATCAGCGACCTCCAGTGATTTTAGGCGCATCAAGCGAGTACTACTTTCTCCTTGAGCATTGCGAAGTATCATTTGCATGGTGGCAACAGAATCTCCCCAGCCTTGGTCACGCGCTTTGCGCTCTTGTGCAATTTCCAACCCTTTAGCTTCGTCAGCCCAAGTGAGAGGAGCCATTAACAGAGAAATCGATAATGTAACGACATTCAGAGGTTTGCTAAATAACTTCATCATATAGTCCTTGTCTTGTTTTCCTTGAGGGCACTGTTCAATCACAACGATGCCGTAATGTTTTTCTTCGCTTGTATTTCTGGCGTTTTAGTCTTTGTTTGCTCGACATATGCTGCTTTATCAAAACGCATGAGTAGCGTTGGCAAGAATAAAAAGTCTACGACCAAGGCGATAAAGATCACGATCGCACTAAGCTGCCCCATATCTGCATTTAAGCGGAAGCTCGACATAGCCAATACTGAGAAACCTGCTACCAATACGACGGTAGTGATCCACAGTGCACGACCAACAGTGTGGAAGGCATAACGAACGGCCTGTTCAGCATTTTGTCCTTCTTTTCGTGCTCTTTGATATTTCGAAAGGAAATGAACCGCGTCGTCGACCACAATGCCAAGCGTCAAGGTCACCACGACTGACAGTCCTAGATTGATTTCACCGGAGATCAGCGCCCAAAGACCGAAACCAAGCACGGCCGGGGCAATATTTGGAACCAAGCTGATGAGACCAAGCCTTAGCGAACGCAGCGCAAAGATGAGTAATGCAGAGATCAAAACTAATGTAATTGGTAACGTAGAGAGCATACTTGCCATATTGGTCTCACCAATGTGAGCAAACATCAATGATGGACTCGATGCGACCACATCATATTGCGGTGCATTGTCGGCAAACCACGCGTAGATTCGGTTCTCAAGGTCAACTAATTCAACACTCCCTAAATTATCGACGGTTAACACCATTTTGATCGAAGATTTATCAACATTAATCTGATTATTAAGATCTAAGCCGTACGGCAAAGACATCTCATAGAGTAGAAGGTATTGCGCCGCCAATTCTCTATCTTGTGGTAGTAAGTAGTAACGCTCATCATCAGCGTGCATGTTTTTATTGAGGCGTTTATATACATCCGCGAGCGTTGCAACATGATCTGTCTCAGGTTGTTCGCGAAGCCAATCGGTAAAGTTGCCTATAGCGGTAAGAAAAACAGGATCAGCAATCCCTTGCGACTCATTGGTTTTGATGGCAATGCTGAGATTGGTCATGCCGCTGATACGTGCTTCCATAAAATCGGCAGCTTGACGAAAATCACTGCGATTATCGAAATACTTTACGGATTCATCATTGACTCGATTTAACGGTATCAAGCTTGCACTCACTGCAATAACGATCACTGATATTGGCAGTAACACGTTACGACGTAAAACGACAAAATCTCCTAGCTTGTCCATGAAGTCGGTCCCGCTCTGTGAGGCAGGTTGCTTAACTGAGACTGGTAATAGTGTGAGTAACGCTGGAAGCAGCGTCACTGATAGAAAACAGGCAATCATCACCCCTAATGCCGATAAGTTACCAAAATCTCGCAGCACAGGAGAATCCGACATATTCATCATCAGAAATCCAATTGCGGTTGTAACTGACGTGATTAGGATGGGCATAAAGTTAAGAGAGATACTGCGCTCTATCGAATGTGCCTTACTAAAGCCGTTTTGCATCGACTGGCGCATAGTTGCAATAACATGCACGCAGTCCGCTACAGCCAATGTCATGACCAAGGTTGGCACATTAACCGTCGCAGTGCTTAAAAACATACCAGCCCAACCAGACAACCCCATCGTTGCTATCACCGAGCCAATAATCACAATAAGAGTCGCGACAACACTTAAGAATGAACGCAGCATGATGGTTAAGAACAACAAAATAACCAACAGCATCGTTGGTACTAAGGTAGCGCTATCCTCTTGTGCTGCGGTCATGAAGGCATAGTTCATGGCGATAATACCAGCTTTATGAAACTCAACATTTGGATAGTTTTGCTGATACTGCGCCAGCATCTGATTAATGTGAGCCATCACCTCTTGGACTTCCGCTGTTTTATCAACCTCCGGCAATTGAACGGTGATATTCACGACAGTGACATCGCCTTTTGCAGAGATCAGCGCATTTTTTAACACTGGCTCTGTTAGTGCGATATTTTTTACTTTCGCAATTCGCTCTGGAGTCAACTCATGCTCTTCGTAAAGCAGGTCTTCGACCAAGAGATCATCTTCAACCGCTTCCGTGTGCTGGTAATTAGCCAGAGAGTCTACTCGGCTCGAATACGGCACTTGCCACGAATCCACTGTTAAGTTTTGTATGAGTTTCAGGATCTCAGGAGTAAACACCTCTCTGCTATCAGGAGCGATCACGATAGCAAGATTGTCTGTTTTGGCGAAGGTGGTTTGAATTTCGTCGAAAGCTAATAACTGCTTATTGCTGCCATCGAAAAAGATATTATAGTCGCCCCGAAAATAGAGATTCTTTGCTCCGATCGTTGCGATAATAACGAGTAATACTGTTGCCAGCAGAACCCAAAGACTGTACTTGGTTGGTATTTTCCCCCATTGACCGGGGCTTGCTTGTTGAGCTTGGTGGTGTTTCATCACACTCTCCCTTTGTGACGTTTCGTCAAAAAACGGAGTTAAAAAAGCAGCTTACGCTGTTCTCTAATTCCAGATGCGTTAATAACGCAGTTTTGGCACTCTAGGGATTAAAAATCCTGATACCAAAACAATCGTTATTGACGATCCGTCAAATAGTGTGACTTAAAAACCAATCGAATAACCGATTGGTTTATACCCTACTCAGCGATTGACTGAATCAAGGTAAGCAATTTCTTCGCTAAATAGTTCCTGCTCAACTCGACGCCAGGTTTTGCGGTAATCCCAATCTGTTGAGAGAGGTAACCACCCTAATCCATCAAGTAACATATTCGCATTGTGTAATACCGAAAACGGGTCTTGCAAACGCTGAATACATCGACTGTTAGATGCATTTTGCGCCAAAGCATTAGAACCAAACGCAATCGACCAATTGGCAAAAACAATCGCATCAGCACCAACAGCAGGAGAGAATTTTAAATCTCCAATTTCCACGGCGTGGTTTACTAATGCGTCCGCTCCAGATATTACTTCTTCTTCCAGCTTGTTCAATTCATTCAGTCGAGCGGGTGAAGCTTTCTCTATCACCCAAGGAGTTTTGGCGACAATAGCGCAAGTCGACAATACGGGTTCCATACGGGCGTAAATACGATACCCAACATGCATTGCAATGATCTTTTCACGCGTGTTGCCATCAAAATTTGCCGTACGCTCAAAAAACACCGCCTCACTTTTCAGTGAGTGTATACAAAGTGCAAGGATCACATCTTCTTTGCTGCAAAAATGGTTATAGATGGTCCCTTTTGAATACGGACTGGTAGCCGTTAGCTTATCCATGGTGAGATTAGCAAAGCCTTGTTCTTGCACTAAAGATTTAGCCAGTTGAACTAATTCGACCTCGCGATCAGCGATCGCCTGCTGTTTCTTAGTCAAACCAGAAGCAATTCGGCCTCCCTCTTGCTTGTCATCTTTGTTGCAACCAAAGTTAAACATACTTCCTCGTCCCGTATCCCTGTGTAACTCAAATGAATTGTAACACGAATATGGTTTGCAGAAACGCCACCACATTTCTGACGAATCGTCATAATTGACACTTCGTCATATTAGTTCATTAAATAAACATTTCAAGAGTGAATCTATAAATCACTAAAAATAACTAGAAGCTATATCGAAAGGCTTGGTTTATCCCCAGCCGAAGCGATAGCGTAGCGAATGTCATCAATGAAGTTGACTTCTGTTTGTACAATACCATCAGAAAACGTTACAGGCTGATGCGGACCTGCTATAAGCAAAACATTGGTAAAGTCTGACACATTAAAGTTCTCTGCAACGACGTTTTTAGAATGAAAATCTAACACGGTTTTCGCCATCTGCTCTTCTAAGATAAGTAGCTGTTCTTCCGTGATTTTCATTCGCGATAGCGCTACACGTACACACTTCTCATGTGTAGTCGTTTGTTCTTTAAGGATCTCGGTGTACTTCTCGTTAAGTTTAGAGTTTTCTGCATAGCTGTAATAAAGCGGACCGTGAAGCGTGATGTTGTTATCTTCGTCCACATAAACCAAATCAAGCAGCTCTAGAGCACCAAGGTAGTCAGACATGCTTTGCTTTGAGAGATCATACTTTTTCATAAGAATGGTGTAGCCATCCTTCCCCCTCAGCATTCGAAGTTCTCGATAAAAATCGTAAAGATGCGGAAACTGGAAAAAGACTTCATCCTGCGTACGACTGAAATAGTCCTGATCCTCAGCTTGTAGCTGATTTGCCAGCTTTTGAAGCTCATCGAGGGTACAATCCACAGCTCGACAATACTCAAGTAGCTTATCAAGACCTAGGTTAGTGCTAGTTAAATGACGTTTAAAAGTGGACAACGGCATGCCCATTTTCTCAGATAACTCTCGATATGTTAGCCCTTTGGTTTTGATCGCTTGTCGTAATGCGGCTAACAAGTACTCGGGAGTGAGTTCTCTCATCTACAATTCCTTATGGCAATGTTACAACTGAATGGTATTTGTAACAATTTAGAACCAATTGGCAAGCCATAAGTTCATATTTTTATAAGAAAACAGTGAATTAATATACCCAACATCACATTTAGATGAGCAATACCGCCACCAGAAATGCATTCAGTTTCATTATATCTAATCAATTAAACACATCATAAATACGGTATAACATCCATAGCCCGTCGCATTTCATGCTGATTTATGGAAACTACTCGAATACTTTCGACTTTGAAAGACGTTCATTTTTAGAATGATCACATTAAAACGCACACGCCAAAAAACTGCATATATATGCAACAAAATAGTTCTATTTCTTAAGGCTGAACTTTCTCTGCCACATTCTGTTCAGTGTCAACTATATGGGAGCGCAAAAAACGTAAATGGATAATAGAAATCCCAACGATGATGAGTGGAACATAGATACTCGTTATTGAGTTTGCGATGTAGATCAGAGTCATTTTAAGTTTACCGACAACGCCAACTGAATGAGACCAGCCCTCTGTATTCCCGTCTGAAAAAATACCAAAAGCAAGGTAATACAACATCAGATACAACAGAATAGATTCTTTCCATTGCCCTTCATTCAAATGCCCGACAGCACTCCAAGATACAAATAATGACAAGAATAAAAGAACAAGTAGACCTAAGAAGTCGATAGGAAAAGACAACATGGTCACGAGTAAATTACCTTTAGCTGCTAGCGTCGCTACCAGTAAGCACACGCAGAACGTCACAATTGCATTATTTAAAACTGTATCACGCATAAATTCGCCTCCTTTTTTAGGAGGCGAATTATGAGATAAAAACAGCCATTGACGCTTAGTTAAAAATGGAGAAACGAGCTACCTCTAACGATTTCATCTTTATTGCACATAAGTTTGCAACACGCTGTGCAAAATCATACTTTATTAAACGAGCTTTACTGCCGTACCAAAGGCAAGAATCTCTGATGAACCGTCCACAATCGAACTGGTGGTAAAACGAATACCGACAACAGCATCTGCTCCTAGGTTCGCGGCATCCTCTACCATTCGTTGAATAGCGATATTTCGGGCTTCAGTCATCATTTCGGTGTAGCCACGAATCTCACCACCAACAATGCTTTTTAAGCCAGCCATGAAATCACGCCCAATGTGCTTTGACTGAACCACATTGCCCGTCACGACCCCTTTTATCTCCGCAATTTCACGCCCTGGAATCGTCTCGGTTGTTGAATAAATCATGTTATACCTCAGCAAGATAATTAGATAACTCAATTAAGTTACCATCTGGGTCTCTAATGTAAACCGATAGGATGTTACCAATTGCACCTGTCCGTTGAACAGGACCATCAATAACCTCGACAGAATGGGAGTCTAAATGGAAGAGCACATTTGCAATTGGTGTATCACATACAAAACATAAATCAGCACTCCCAGAAGCTACTTGACTTGCCTTAGGTTCAAATTCATTGCCAAGCTGATGCAAATTGATCTTCTGCCTTCCATACACAAGTGCAACACGCCCCTCACCAAAGGTGATGCTTTCCATACCAAGCACTCGCTCATAAAAATCCACCGTGGTTGCAATGTCTTTTACTGTTAAAACCAAATGGTCTAATCGATTTATTTTCATCCCTACCTCTTATTACAACGCCTCGCTTGAGATTACTGCCTCTATTTCTATTGCCAAATCAGCATGGATCAAGGCACTTACTTCCACCAGCGAACACGCCGGCAAGTAGCCCTCATAGAAATCAAATAGTACTGAACGAATCGCCGCGAGTTGACTCATATCAGTAATAAACACAGTCAACTTCACCAGATCACGCTTCTCTCGTTGCTCTTCAGCCAGTATTTGCGATAGATAAGATAAAACTGTCTTTGTTTGATCTACTAGCCCCTCAGCTTGGCTCGAAGAGCCTAACGCAGTCAACCCTGAAACATATAAGGTCTCACAGTGTCTAGTAGCATGAACATAAGGACCTGAAACCTGTGGCAAAAATTCATAACTGATTCGTTGAACCATACATTCCTTCCCTAGCGGTTAAGTTTTCGTTTGTTCAGTTGCTCTTTCTAGTCGTGGAGCAACGCCATAGTTCCCTTAATGATGTCCTCTAACGGCTGCGCCTTGGTGTCTTTCCTAGCTCTTTTGCTCGTTATGCCGATAAACCCTACCACAGATTAATAACAAAATGATTTAGCAAGCACTGAGATGGAAGTGAGAAGTGAGAAGTGAGAAGTGAGAAGTGAGAAGTGAGAAGTGAGAAGTGAGAAGTGAGAAGTGAGAAGTGAGAAGTGAGAAGTGAGAAGTGAGAAAACTTACGGATAACAAAACAAAAAGCAATAAAAAAGGAGAGCTAATGCTCTCCTTCTCTTAATCCTAAACTGCTAATTAAAGAGCAGCTTTCGCTTTTTCAACTAGAACAGCAAATGCTGCTTTGTCGAATACTGCGATGTCCGCTAGGATCTTACGGTCGATCTCGATAGATGCTTTCTTAAGACCGTTGATGAAACGGCTGTAAGATAGACCATTTTGACGAGATGCCGCGTTGATACGTGCAATCCATAGTTGACGGAATTGACGTTTCTTAGCGCGACGGTCACGGTAAGCGTATTGACCAGCTTTAGTAACTGCTTGGAAAGCTACGCGGTAAACACGTGAACGTGCACCGTAGTAACCTTTAGCTTGTTTTAGAACTTTCTTATGACGTGCACGAGCTTGTACACCACGTTTTACGCGAGGCATTATGCTTCTCCTAAACTAAACGATTGATAACTAAAAAGAATTAAGCGTATGGCATCATACGAACAACTGCAGCCACTTCACAACGAGGAAGGATTGAGTTTGGACGTAGTTGACGCTTGTTCTTAGTAGTACGCTTAGTCAGGATGTGACGTTTTGTAGCGTGCTTGTACTTAATACCACCAGCAGTTTTCTTAAAACGCTTAGCAGCACCTTTGTTGGTTTTCATCTTAGGCATGATGAATAACTCCGCATTGAGTAGGTTTAATAAACAACGTAATTAGGGCGAACAAAACCCAGCCGCTATACCTTTTATTAGAAGGAAAGGCGGCTAGGTCTTAATTACTTGATGAGCCGTTAATTACTTCTTTTTAGGGGCAAGAACCATGATCATCTGACGACCTTCGATCTTACTTGGGAAAGATTCCACTACAGCAAAGTCTACAGTGTCTTCTTTCAAGCGATGAAGAACGTCAACACCGATGTCTTGGTGTGCCATTTCTCGGCCACGGAAGCGAATTGTTACCTTCACTTTGTTGCCTTCTTCAAGGAAACGCGTCAGGTTGCGTAGTTTTACCTGATAGTCTCCAATATCAGTTCCAGGACGGAATTTTACTTCCTTAATCTGAACCTGTTTTTGCTTTTTCTTCTGCTCTTTAGCAGATTTGCTCTTTTCAAAGAGGAATTTGCCGTAGTCCATAACACGACAGACTGGCGGCTCAGCGTTAGGACTGATCTCCACAAGATCCATGCCTGCTTCTTCAGCAGCTGCGATCGCTTCTTGAATCGATACAACACCAACTGATTCACCGTCAGCGCCAGTTAGTCGAACTTCACGAACGCCACGAATTTCACCGTTCATACGGTGTGGGTTTTGTTTTACCGGCTGTTGGCCGCGTCTTCCGCCTTTAATAGCTTATTCCTCCAGATTGAGCTTACGGCTAGAGATCTCGTCTTGGATGTATGCGATAAAGTCATCCACTTTAAATTTACCGAGATCTTTACCTTTACGAGTACGTACTGCGATTTCGCCTGCTTCCATCTCTTGGTCACCGACAACAAGCATATACGGTACACGCTTCAAAGTGTGTTCGCGGATTTTAAAGCCAATCTTCTCATTTCTCAAGTCCGCTTTAGCTCTAATTCCACTTTTTTGTAGTTTTTGTACTACTTCCTGAACATAATCTGACTGTTTATCAGTAATGTTCATAAGAATTGCCTGTTCTGGCGCCAACCAAGTTGGGAAGAAACCAGCATATTCTTCGATAAGGATACCAATGAAACGCTCTAGTGAACCTAGAATTGCACGGTGAATCATTACCGGTACAAGACGTTCATTGTTTTCACCTACGTAAGTTGCACCTAGGCGACCTGGTAGGTTGAAGTCTAACTGAACAGTACCACACTGCCACGCACGGTCTAGACAGTCGTATAGCGTGAATTCAATCTTAGGACCGTAGAACGCACCCTCACCTTCTTGAATTTCGTATGGGATTTCCATCGATTCAAGAGATTGTTTCAATGCTTCTTCAGATTGATCCCAGATTTCGTCTGAACCTACACGTTTTTCTGGACGAGTAGACAGTTTCACTACGATGTTGTCGAAACCAAATGTTTGGTACGTATCGTACACCATCTTGATACAGTTTGTTACTTCTTCTTGAATTTGGCTCTCAGTACAGAAAATGTGAGCGTCATCCTGAGTAAAGCCACGTACACGCATAATACCGTGTAGTGCACCAGATGGTTCGTTACGGTGACATGAGCCGAACTCAGCCATACGTAGCGGTAGGTCACGGTACGATTTTAGACCTTGGTTAAAGATCTGTACGTGACCTGGACAGTTCATTGGCTTAATCGCGTATTCACGGTTTTCAGAAGAAGTTGTGAACATCGCATCAGCGTATTTGTCCCAGTGACCAGAGCGTTCCCAAAGAACGCGGTCCATCATTAGCGGACCTTTTACTTCTTGGTAACCGTACTCATCTAGCTTAGCGCGAATGAATACTTCTAGATCACGGAAGATAGACCAACCATTGTGATGCCAGAACACCATACCCGGCGCTTCTTGCTGCATGTGGAATAGGTCTAGTTGCTTACCAATCTTACGGTGGTCGCGCTTCGCCGCTTCTTCTAGGCGAGTTAGGTGCGCTTTCAGAGCTTTCTTATCGTGGAAAGCTGTACCGTAGATACGTTGAAGCATTTTGTTGTCGCTGTTACCACGCCAGTATGCGCCTGCCACATTTAATAGTGTGAAATGTTGACAGAAGCTCATGTTAGGTACGTGTGGACCACGACACATGTCGATGTATTCTTCATGGTGGTAAAGACCTGGACGATCATCACGAGATACGTTTTCGTCTAGGATTTCCACTTTGTATGGTTCTTCACGTGATTCAAACGTATCACGTGCTTCCTGCCAGCTTACTTTTTTCTTAACCACTTCGTACTTGGTTTTCGCTAGCTCTTTCATACGCTTTTCAATCTTTTCAAGATCGTCTTGCGTTAGAGACTCGTCTAGGTCGATGTCGTAGTAGAAGCCGTTGTCGATTGTTGGACCAATCGCCATTTTAGCTTGAGGGTAAAGCTGCTTAAGAGCGTGACCAAGAAGGTGAGCACAAGAGTGACGAACGATTTCTAGACCGTCCACTTCATCTTTAACTGTGATGATCTCTAGGCTTGCGTCTTCTTCAATTAGGTCACACGCATCTACGCGGTTACCATTTACACGACCAGCGATAGTTGCTTTTGCAAGACCAGGACCGATCGATTGCGCAACTTCCATAGTAGAAACTGGGTTGTCAAATTGACGCTGACTGCCGTCAGGAAGAGTAATAATAGGCATGCTATGTCCTTTACAGTGGTGTTGCACACCAAGCAACACATGTTATTCAAATTAGAAGATATTTCGAAAGTTGATGACGGTCGCTCGGTAACACGAATACCGGACCTTCATCAGAACGAGGATTGTACCTAGCTCACATTTAGAATGCAAAGAGCGATTTCAAAATGTCATCTAAACTTCATTACGACCAATTCAACACTAAGCCCAAATTGTATAATTATTGCAATTGAACAGCATTCAAAACATGAAGACACTATAGTTAATTTATTGAGTAATCTCATTTTAGGCTTTCATCATGATGGATTTAAGATGGCAACCTACTCTTTTGAGTTGCGCCTTGTTTCTAAGTACCCCAGCGTTCAGCGCATCCGATTTGTATGGTCCACTGCGCTCTTATGCGCAATCTCCAATACAAGTGGTCAGTCATACTAACGTACTTCGCTCTGGGTATAGTCTTCCCTCCGGCTACGTTGAAGCATATGGTTCGGGCACCATCGCAAGTGTCTGGGCTCACACAAGCGATTATTCTCTCGATTACTATCACAACCAACTTGAACTCGGTGGAAAATGGCAAATCAATGACCAGTGGCAATGGGAACTGAACTATCGTTGGGTCTTTGCTGCAGACAACCATTTAGATGGACTGACCGAAAGCTTTCACGACCTATTTGGTATCGGACAAAATGGACGAGATGAAGTCGACAAGAACCGCTTTTATATGTCGATGCCCGAGTACGACATTTTAATAGAGGATTTTGAAGGTGAAACACTGGCAAACAACCTCTCAACGTATATCCAATACCAAATAATACAAAATGAACATCATGGTTTATCTGTCGGTGGTAGTCTCTACTATAACGATGTCGCTCACGGCTCCTTTAAAGGAAGCAGTTTTGAGCAAGGAGTACAAATTAACTACAGCTACCGACTCAATGCAACCAATGTATTCTATTCCATGGCGGGGATGACGTTTCGAAATAGTGATCGAGCGCTTGTTGACTTCCCATACCGGCACAACACGGCAGCGCTTGCAGGCGGATATCGTTATGCGTTAAACAACAATCACCACTTTATCCTTGAATATCATTGGTATCAGGGCTCCACTGAAGGTCCAAGCGAGTTTGCTGACGCATCGAATGAGTTTGTGATTGGGTATCGCTATTTGATGGAGAACTCTGCCATTGAAATCATGGCGATTGAGAATGCGAGAAACATGGATAACAGTACCGATATCGCCTTCACTTTTGGATATCGGTACCTATTCGTTCCAGAAACGGAAAGTTAGATGTTTACAGATTCAATGTCGGCGCAACTGCTGCCGCAACTTCTGAATCAGAAGCTCCAATCGGTAACGAGAAAGAACGGTATTGATCGCCTGACATACTAAATGAACGGTCGATCTCTGCTAAACAGTGGATAATCCCACCATCTAAGATAAATGAGAGTTCGATCTCTTTAGTTGACACAAAACCGTTATTACGAAATTCCAGTTCTTGATAGATACCGGAGCGTGAAGAGAACGTATTGCCACGCAAGAAGCCTTTCTCGACATCCGCTTTCACCATAGTAAAACCTGCTTGTTCGATGGCTTGGATTACACGCGAAGCAACTGGTAACGGCTTAACCTCGATGTAATCTCTATCACGCGGGTCAATCGCAAAGCCAATATCTAGCGTAGTTTCTACCCAAACATGGCATTGATTTTTCTGTGCACTCACAGCTGTGATTGGTGTTTCGTCATGAAGTTTGAGCTCGAATGGCACTTGTTTTTCTTCATTCGGTTGAATGACAAACGGTTCGACCGCTTTAAGTTGGTCTATCGTGAAAGTTTGGTAACTGATACTGTCATCCACTTCCACTTTCATTTCGGTGTTGAGCTTGATGGTAATGGCATCAATTTGTTGCTCTACGTCACCACCTTTGATTTGAACATGACCGCGCAGTGTTGCCCCTTGGTACACGCTCATTTCATCTAAGATCGTATCGACTTTAGCTGAGCCGATCCCAAGCGACGCTTTGAGTTTTTTAAACATGCGATTCCTTTGTGACTGTCTATTTTCATTGTTTTGATAAGTCTCTGTTTACACAACTGCAGAAACTCCTGCAAGTAATAGACGACAAGAATGCGGACTAATTCCTTTTATCACTACACAAAATAGGTATGTTTGTTTGCAATTTGTCCATAGATTACGCACTATTTGTATAGTCAATTAAAAGGAAATCTTTATGTCTGCGCCACTCTACATGCAAATCAAGCAATTCATCCTCGATAAAATTGACTCGGGAGAGTGGATAGTTGGGCATCGTATTGCGACAGAGATCAAGTTGACTGAGCAGTTTGGTGTGAGTCGAATGACCGTCAACAAAGCCATTCGGGACTTAGTCAACGAGGGGAAACTGCAACGTCGCCCTCGCCTTGGGACTTTTGTTTGTGATCCGGCGGAGAAATCAGAATCGCCCCTTTTAGACATTCGCAATATTGCCGATGAAATCAGTAATCGCGGACGAGAACACCGCAGCGCAGTGTTACAACAAATCGCTATAAAAGCCGATGACGCTATTGCAACCAAGCTTGGCGTGATGTTAGGCACAACAGTATTTTATAGTGAAATCATACACTTTGAAGATAACAACCCGATTCAACTTGAATTGCGTTGGGTCAACAGCCAATATGCGCCAAATTATCTACAACAAGACTTCACTTGTAAGACGCCAAACCAATACCTATCAGACAATTGTCCACTGAGCGCCATAGAGCATACGGTCGAAGCGATTATACCGGATGGACGCGTTAAGCAAGACCTGAAAATGCAAGCCAATGAACCGTGCTTACTCCTCAATCGCCGGACTTGGAGCCAAGATAAACTGGTCAGTACAGCCCTTCTGTATCACCCTGGTAACAAGTACAAATTAAGCTCTAAGATCCTGTTATAAACTGGACGTTACTTCTTCGTTTCGATCACATTTCCGCAACATTAGCCTTGTCAGTGATGCTTTTTTCTCCTATTTATTTGTATATACATTTAAAGAATACGAATTGAAAGGAACGACAAGAATGGATCTGTTGATTGAGAACGCCCGTTTAGTCACGATGCAAGAAGGAGAACATGGTTACCTGCCTTCTCCTCCTGCCCGCGTTGGCATTCGTTCGGGAAAAATCGTTGCCATCAGTACCACAGAAAAAGGCAAAGACAGTGCACAAACCGAATCCATTCTGAATCCAGATCATTACGAACAAACGCTTGACCTTCAAAACAGGTTGTTACTGCCAGGATTAATAGATTGCCACACCCACCTCGTATACGCGGGTAATCGAGCCAACGAATTTGAAATGCGCCTCAATGATGTGCCTTACGAAACAATCGCCAAGCAAGGCGGCGGTATTCTCTCTACCGTTTATGCCACACGAACCGCAACTAAAGAACAACTAATTGAGCTCGCTTTGCCACGCCTTGACGGTTTGATTGCAAGCGGCGTCACGTCGATTGAAGTCAAATCCGGTTATGGCTTAACTCTGGATGATGAAATAAAAATGCTACGTGCAGCCAAAGCCTTGGAACATGAACGTAAGGTTAAGATCACAACCACCTTACTCGCTGCTCATGCGCTTCCTCCAGAATATAAAGATTGCGCTGACGACTATATTCAGCATATTTGTGACGACATTATTCCTCTTGTCGCTCAAGAAAATCTCGCCACCAGCGTCGATGTGTTTTGCGAATCGATAGGCTTTAACTTAGAGCAAACCGAACGCGTCTTTCAATCGGCTACCCAACACGGATTAAGAGTGAAAGGCCATACTGAGCAGCTTTCTATGCTTGGCGGTACCGCTTTAACCGCTCAATACAATGGTCTGTCTGCCGATCACATCGAATACCTAGATGAACAAGGCGTAATAGCTTTAGCCAACTCTCCAACGGTTGCGACGCTGCTCCCCGGCGCGTATTACTTCCTACGTGAAACCCAATTACCACCGATTGATTTACTTAGAGAGCACAAGGTTCCAATGGCGATTGCAACGGACATCAACCCAGGAACATCCCCGTTTGCCGATTTAACCTTGATGATGAACATGGCATGCACACTTTTCCGTTTAACACCACAAGAGGCATTGCGTGGTGTTACGCAAAACGCTGCAAAAGCATTGGGTTACGGAGAATCTCGTGGCGTCATTGATATTGGCTGTGACGCCGATTTCTCCATCTGGGATATCGAGCATCCAGCAGACCTCAGCTATCAAGTCGGGGCAAAACGCTTAGTAGGTCGTATAGTGAATGGTGAATACGTTTCCCACGGAGGGCATTAAAATGTCTCAATCCGATGTAAATCACCCACCCTTTCACTGGCAAGGTCGTCACGATGCCGAAGATGGAGAACAAGGAAAGCGTGTCCACCACGTGATCAAAAATATCTCTACCGAAGAACTACCACATTTAAGCGAAGGCGTTTCAATACTTGGCTTTGCTACCGACGCAGGTGTGGCGCGTAACAAAGGTCGCATTGGTGCGAAGAAGTCACCAGATTTAATCCGTCGTGCCTTAGCCAATCTTGCATGGCATCAGGACGCGCCACTTTACGATATAGGAACCGTCGTTTGTGAAGACGATTTACTAGAGTCAAGTCAGAATCTGTGCGCGCATACTATTGCTCAAGTCCTACCCTATAGCCCTGTCGTCGTCTTGGGTGGAGGGCACGAAATTGCGTGGGCTTCATTTTCTGGATTGGCCAAATACTTCAAAACCCATCACCCAGATAAGCAGCCAAAAATCGGTATCATCAATTTCGATGCACACTTTGACTTACGCGCTTTTGAAAGCCCCATTGCAGAGGTAAAGCCAAGTTCTGGTACACCATTCAATCAGATCCATCATTTTTGTCAGCGTAACGATTGGGCATTTCATTACGCCTGCATAGGTGTCAGCCGCAGCAGCAATACTCAGGCTCTTTTTCAAAAAGCAGATCAACTCAACGTCTGGTACGTGGAGGATAATCAGCTTTGTTACATGAACCACAGCTATCATTTAACCCAGCTCCAACACTTTATCGATGACTGTGATTATCTCTATCTGACGATTGATTTGGACGTATTTCCAGCGGCAACTGCACCTGGGGTAAGCGCGCCAGCAGCGAGAGGCGTAAGCTACGACATCCTTGCACCGTTTCTCGATCGAATACTGCATTACAAGAACAAACTCATGTTGGCAGACATTGCAGAGTACAACCCCACTTATGACGTCGATAGCCAAACGGCTCGATTGGCAGCACGTCTGTGCTGGGATATTGCCAATGCCATGGCAGAGAAAGACCATAAACCCAAATAATCGAATTCAATAACACTTAACTCGAATAATGGTTAGTTCTCATGCCAAGTTATTTGAGGAGAAGTAGCCAAGCAGAGACTTGGATATAAACGTGAAACTAAAGGAGTCTTAAAATGACACAGCGCCAGGGACAAGATCCACGACTTGATACAAGCAGAACAATTCGTGCTCCACACGGTACACAACTGCGCGCCAAATCTTGGCTGACGGAAGCGCCACTTCGTATGCTGATGAACAACCTTGATCCAGATGTAGCCGAGCACCCTCACTCGCTTGTCGTCTATGGTGGCATTGGTCGAGCAGCACGAAATTGGGAATGCTTCGATAAGATTGTTGAAGTGTTAGAAAGACTCGACGATGACCAAACTTTACTCGTCCAATCAGGCAAACCTGTCGGCGTTTTTCCGACGCATAAAAGCGCGCCGCGCGTGCTGATTGCGAACTCAAACTTAGTGCCACATTGGGCGAATTGGGAACACTTCAATGAGCTCGATAAAGAAGGCTTGATGATGTACGGTCAAATGACCGCAGGCAGCTGGATTTACATTGGCTCACAAGGCATTGTTCAAGGTACTTATGAGACCTTTGTGTCTGTGGCGAAAAAGCACTTTAAGGGTGATGCCAAAGGTCGCTGGATCTTAACTGGGGGCCTTGGTGGCATGGGTGGTGCTCAACCTCTTGCTGGCACCATGGCTGGCTTTTCCATGATTGCGGTCGAGTGTGACGAATCACGCATCGATTACCGCCTACGTACCGGTTATGTTGACAAAAAAGCAACGTCTTTGGATGAGGCACTAGCGATGATCAAAGAATCTGACGCACCAATTTCAGTTGGTCTACTGGGCAATGCAGCAGATATCTTCCCAGAGCTTGTAGAACGTAACATCACACCAGACGTAGTAACAGACCAAACCTCTGCGCACGATCCATTGAATGGTTACTTACCTCAAGGTTGGAGCATGCCACATGCAGCAGACATGCGTTTACAAGATGAAGCGAGCGTAGTTAAAGCAGCCAAACAGTCGATGGCGATTCAAGTGAAAGCTATGTTGGAGCTTCAAAACCGAGGCGCTGCAACGCTTGATTACGGAAATAACATCCGTCAAATGGCTTTAGAAGAAGGCATTGAGAACGCGTTTGACTTCCCTGGCTTTGTACCAGCTTACATTCGCCCGTTATTCTGTGAAGGCATCGGACCGTTCCGCTGGGCAGCATTATCTGGAGACCCAGAGGACATCTACAAAACCGACCAAAAAGTGAAAGAGCTGATCCCAGATAACCCACATCTACATAACTGGCTAGACATGGCACGCGAACGCATTCAGTTCCAAGGTCTACCAGCACGTATCTGCTGGGTTGGTTTAAAAGATCGAGAACGTTTAGGTCAAGCCTTTAATGAAATGGTGAAAAACGGTGAGCTCAAAGCCCCTGTCGTCATTGGTCGTGACCATCTAGACTCAGGGTCTGTAGCAAGCCCGAACCGTGAAACCGAAGGCATGATAGATGGCTCAGACGCCGTTTCAGACTGGCCACTACTAAACGCATTGCTGAATACCGCAGGGGGTGCGACATGGGTATCTCTTCACCATGGTGGTGGCGTAGGTATGGGCTTCTCACAACACTCTGGCATGGTGATTTGTTGTGATGGCAGTGATGACGCGTCGGAGCGCATTGCACGTGTTCTACATAATGACCCAGCAACGGGGGTTATGCGTCACGCTGATGCAGGATACGACATCGCAAAACAATGTGCAGCTGAGCAAAAACTGGATTTACCAATGCTCAATGAAGAACTGAAAAAGCTGAAGTAAGGATGAAAGACATGCTCAATTTAACGCTAAAGCCAGGTCATATTAGCTTAAACGAACTACGCCAAGTGAGCCGCTCACCCGTAAACCTTACTCTGGATCCAAACGCGATTCCAGCAATAGAAGAAAGCACTCAAGTGGTCGATCGAGTGATTGCAGAAGACCGGACGGTTTATGGCATTAACACCGGCTTCGGTTTGCTAGCAAATACACGCATTGCACCAGAAGATTTGGAAACACTGCAGCGCAGTATCGTGCTTTCTCATGCGGCTGGTATCGGCAAGTTCATGTCAGACGAAACCGTTCGTTTGATGATGGTATTAAAGATCAACAGCCTCGCCCGTGGCTTCTCTGGCTTACGTTTAAAAGTCATCAACATGTTGATTGATTTGGTGAATGCTCAGGTCTACCCATGCGTCCCTCAGAAGGGCTCTGTAGGCGCATCTGGTGACTTAGCGCCATTAGCTCATATGAGTACGGTTCTTCTTGGTGAAGGTCAAGCTCGCCATAATGGCAAAGTGATTTCAGGTCTAGAAGCACTGCAAATCGCCGGTCTTGAGCCAATCACTCTTGCTCCAAAAGAAGGGTTAGCACTGCTTAATGGTACTCAAGCGTCAACAGCATTTGCACTAGAAGGTTTGTTCATTGCCGAGGACCTGTTCTCATCAGCGACGGTTTGTGGTGCGATGTCAGTAGAAGCGGCTTTAGGCAGTCGTCGTCCGTTCGACCCACGTATCCATCGTGTTCGTGGTCATCGTAGCCAAATGGATGCCGCCTTGGCGTACCGCCACCTGTTAGAGGCGACCAGCGAGATTGGTGAATCTCATACCAACTGTGAGAAGGTACAAGATCCTTATTCACTGCGTTGCCAACCTCAAGTAATGGGAGCTTGTTTGCAGCAAATTCGCAATGCAGCAGACATTCTACAAGTGGAGGCCAACTCTGTGTCGGATAACCCGCTGGTCTTTGCGGAAGATGATGACATCATCTCCGGCGGTAACTTCCATGCAGAGCCAGTCGCTATGGCGGCGGATAACCTTGCACTTGCGATTGCTGAAATTGGTAGCTTGTCTGAGCGACGCATGGCACTACTTATAGATAGCGCTCTATCTAAGCTTCCTCCCTTCTTAGTCGACAATGGCGGCGTGAACTCCGGCTTTATGATTGCTCAGGTGACGTCGGCAGCATTGGCAAGTGAAAACAAAACATTGGCTCACCCAGCTTCTGTCGATAGTTTGCCAACATCCGCAAACCAAGAAGATCACGTTTCGATGGCTACTTTTGCTGCTCGTCGTTTAAAGGAAATGGGAGAGAATACACGTGGCATTTTGGCGGTTGAATACTTGTCAGCTGCTCAAGGGCTAGATTTCCGTGCACCAAACAAATCTTCAGAGCGTATCGAAATTGCCAAGCAAATGCTGCGTGAGAAAGTGTCGTTCTACGATAAAGACCGCTACTTCGCGCCAGATATCGAGCAAGCCAATGCACTACTCAAACTCGCTCTGCACAACGCATTAATGCCAGAAAGCTTACTACCAAGCGTGCATTAATACATAATGAGTGATGACTTTAAAGGCTCCTGCGTGGAGCCTTTATTGTATTTATATATACCCAAGTAACCTCGAGATGCTAGGTTCAGCGAGAATGACTTGGTTTGTAGACGCGGCGGCGATTTAAAGGTCTAGTGGATCTAAATCAAGAATCGCCAATAAAATATACAAGCCAAGGTCCTTACTATTTGTAAAGAGTACCCTTTGGAAGCGTGTCATTGACTCGCTTTTCTATTAAACCAATGGCTAAGTCAAACAACTTGGAAATAGCTGGCTGTTACGCTGCGTTGTTTTCCTTGCTTGTTTTCGGCAAATAGGGAACCAATGACAACACTCTGAATCCTGCATCTTGAAGTCACTTGGGTATATACTCATCGCCCGAAGCGAATGGTAAATTCCTGATTTATAGCCATACTGAATAATGTGACACAAAAGCACTCTTTTTGATGCTTAATTGCCCTGCGTTATCGTTTCATTGTTAAGATACAGTGAAGTTTTCACTGGATGGACCATTGCTACGCAGATATTCGCATATAATCCCTGACAGTTTTGGTTACTACGTAAAAATTATGTTTCTAACACCTTATTTTTCAAACACTAATCACCAATTTCAGTTCACTCGTGAGCAAGCAAGTCACTTCGCTAAACGCGTCGCTGGTGATTACAACCCTATCCATGATGAAGACAACAAACGCTTTTGTGTGCCGGGCGATTTACTTTTTGCCGTATTGCTAAGCAAAGAAGGGGTAAGCCAAAAGATGCGTTTCGATTTCTCCGGAATGGTGAACGATGGCGTAGCGCTTCATATCGAGAATAAGTGTGAAAAAGAAAGTGCCGTAGTCGATGAAGCAGGTAAAGAATACCTGCACATGTCTCGTGAAGGCGAAACTAACCTCAACCCTGAGTTCATTGAACACGTGGTGACTAACTACGTTCAATTCTCTGGCATGAACTTCCCTCACATCATGGTTCCTCTGATGGAAGAGAAACAAATGATGATCAACTGCCAACGACCATTAGTGATCTACGAAAGCATGGAAGTAGAATTCAGTCGTTTAGACCTAACTCATCCAGAAGTAGATTTCACTGGTGCGACGTTCGATGTTGAAGGTAAGCGCGGCGTAGTAACACTAAACTTTGCCTTCAAAGAAGATGGCGAAGTTGTTGGCAAAGGCATCAAGCGCATGGTTGCGAGTGGTCTTAAGCCATACGACCAAGATGCAGTGGACGATTTGGTTCAACGCTTTAACGAGCGCAAGGATGCCTTCCTAGCAAAGTTTGCTAAGGCAGCATAATCATCCCACTGCCGACAGATTTCAAAAAGAAAGCCCAGCGTATTGCTGGGCTTTCTTTCATCTGTAACTCGGTATCTTTGCGTCAAATCCAGCGACGCACTTGGTTTTTATAATCCAAATAGTCTTCGCCAAACAACCTCTCTAACGCACGTTCTTCTGGTTTTATTTGATAACGGTTCATGTAGGCCACAAACAATACACCACATAAAATGACGCTTAAGTGTTGCCACCACAAACCTATAGCGACAATAACTAATAATAACGCCACATACATTGGGTTACGCGTGTAGGCAAAAACGCCGGAATCCACCACTAGTGAAGCCGTCTCTGGTTTAACCGGATTTACGGTCGTCTTTGCTTTGCGAAATTCATAAACACCAGCAATACCGATAAAACCAGCAAGAATAATGAGCCCCGCCGTAACGAACTCAACAAACGGCACTGTAATTTTCATTTCAGGCATCGCTTCTTTTAACCCATACATCAGCAGTATCATCAAGAAAAATAGAGCGACAGGCGGCACTTTAAGCTCAAGCTTTTTCAATCTTCATATCCTTATGAAAGTAAAAACAAATTCATGTTCAGTTACATAGCACTAATGACAACAAGCCCAGTAAAACTGGGCTTGAGTAAACGTTATAACAAGGTTAGCAAAGCTTGCACTGGGTGTTTAGGTTTGATGCCTTCAAAACGCTTTACTTGGCTTCGACAGGAATACCCTGTAATTAAGCATCGGTCATTATCAAGCTTATCTAAATTTGGTTTCCAGCTTAGATCATAGATATCACGAGACATAGTTAGCTTATCCACTTCATGGCCAAAAGTGCCAGCCATACCACAACAGCCTACAGGCACAGTATTCAAGATCGCACCAAAGTGAGCAAAGATTGCCCCCCACTCTTTCTCAGCATTTGGCATTTTTGTTTTCTCAGTACAATGCGCAAACAAATACCAAGGTGCTTGCTCTTTGGTATCTAAAGCCTCGAACTCGCTCAGTCTTGGATAAAGCCATTCATGAGCAGTTAAAACATCAAACTGACCACGCTTACTGCCCAATACCTCAGCATACTCATCGCGATAACAAAGCACTAGCGCGGGATCAACACCCACCATTGGAATGTCTAAATCCGCAACCATCTCCAAGAACTTAGCGGTATCTTGAGCGGTGTGCTTGAACTGGCGTAAGAAACCTTTAATGTGCTGTGCTTTGCCATTTGGCTTAAATGGCAAAAGAACAGGGTTCATACCCAACTTCTTAACCAGCTTGATAAAGTCTTCCACCACCTCAGCATCGTAGTAGCTGGTAAATGGGTCTTGTACAATCAGTACATGCTGTTGTTTGTCCTCACTTGATAAACCACTCAGCACTTGAAGATCATAAGCCGTCGTTAACGTGTCTACACGATCCTTCAAAGTAGGCACAGACAGTAACGGTGCATCGACATAACCCACAGTAGATGCCGTTAAACTTTGCACCCAAGACTGCTTAAGCACTCCATTCACAAGCGTTGGTGCTTTTGCCATTAAGGGCAGCATCGACTCAATGTTCGACACCAAGTAATCTTTTGCCGGACGTTGGTAGCGCGAGTGATAGATGTTTAGGAAACGAGAGCGGAAGCTAGGCACATCAACCTTGATAGGACACTGACTCGCACACGCTTTACATGCAAGACAACCATTCATTGCTTCGTATACTTCGTGAGAGAAATCATACTCATGACGACGATTGATTGAATGACGTACACGGTCGATCATGGTTTTGATAGGCGTTTTATTTTCTAGCGTCTGCTTCTCTAAGTCGAGAATATCAATGCCTTGCTCTGTCAACTGACGTAACCATTCACGCACCAAACCTGCTCGCCCTTTTGGTGAATGGCGACGATCTGCTGTCACTTTCATCGAAGGGCACATCGGCGAGCTCGTGTCGTAGTTAAAACATAAGCCGTTCCCGTTACACTCCATTGCCTGCTTGAAGCTATCACGCACCTGAACGTCAATCTGACGGTCGAAGTAGCCACGTTTCGTATCCGTGACTTTCACAAGTTCTGCATCGCTGTTTAACGGTGTACAGATTTTGCCAGGGTTCATTTTATTGTGCGGGTCGAACGCCGCTTTCACACGTCGTAGCTCGGTAAACAATTCCTCACCGAAGAACTCAGGTCCATATTCAGAACGAAAACCTTTTCCGTGCTCACCCCACATCAAGCCACCGTATTTGGCTACCAGCTTAACAACCTCGTCTGAGATTTCATGCATTAAGGCTTCTTGATGAGGATCGCATAAATCCAATGCAGGACGGACGTGAAGTACGCCAGCGTCTACATGACCAAACATACCGTAGTTGAGTGACTTCGCATCCAGCAGTTCACGGAACTCAACAATAAAGTCCGCTAGATTCTCTGGCGGCACACAAGTGTCTTCCGCGAACGCTACCGGCTTAGCACGCCCTTTCGCGGCCCCCAACAGCCCCACAGCCTTTTTACGCATGTTGTATATACGCCCGATGCTCGCAACATCATTGCATACTTGATATCCAATAATACCCGCTTCTTCGGTCTCTAGCATGCTATCAAGTCTGCTCGTCAGGGAGGCCACTTGCGCGGCAACTTCCTCTTCATCTTGACCTGCGTATTCCACCATATTGATGCCAAGCATCTCTTTGTTGGGAACGTCGGTGATCAGGTCGCTGACGGTGTGCCAGACAATGTCTTGTTTGGCAAGGTTAAGCACCTTAGAGTCGACGGTTTCGACTGATAGAGCATTTGCCTCAACCATAAATGGAGCGTTACGCAATGCAGAGTCAAAACTGTTGTATTTTACGTTCACTAACGTTCGAGCTTTAGGGATGCGAGTTAAGTTAAGTTTTGCCTCGGTAATAAATGCCAACGAACCCTCAGCCCCACACAGTACGCGAGTAAGATCAAAACGATCTTCCTGCTCATCAAACGCGTTCTTTAAGTCATAACCGGTTAGAAATCGATTTAATGGTGGAAACTTATCATTAATTTGCTGACGCTTATCACGACACACCGCTTCGGTAATGCGCATCGCGTTGTGGGCAAACTCACCTTCAATGGGCATACCATGAGACAGATCCGATTCTAAGATGGAACCGTCAGCAAACACCGCTTGCAGCGACAAAACATGATCTGACGTTTTACCGTATTTGAGAGAACCTTGACCAGATGCATCGGTATTGATCATCCCACCAATCGTTGCTCGGTTACTGGTCGATAAGTCTGGTGAAAAGAAGTAACCATATGGGCGCACAGCATCGTTGAGTTGGTCTTTGACCACTCCCGTTTGAACACGCACCCAACCTTGCTCTTCGTTAACCTCTAACACTTTATTCATGTGACGCGACAAGTCGACCACAATGCCTTTGGTTAACGACTGTCCATTGGTACCTGTTCCGCCTCCACGTGGTGAAAACGTTATACGTTCATAAGCTTCCTTATTGCTCAACCGACCAATAAGGGAGACATCTTGAGTGTTTTTTGGGTGAACTACAGCCTGAGGAAGTTGCTGGTAGACACTGTTATCGGTGGCTACCGCAAGGCGGCTAGAATACTGGCTTTCAATATCGCCAGTGAACCCGGATTGCTCAAGTTCTTTGAGAAAACTCAGAACAAGAGGATCGACATCCGTTTGCGAGTGTAATCTTGGTAACATTTGCTTCCTGCCCCTACTGCGCTGATCCAATCAGCTGCGGGTTATGTAATTTTTAAGCACCCACGCCTCGGAACTACACCGTCAACAGCAGAAGACAGAGACATGAATGAGGTAATATTCTTTGAATTACGTCACTTTACAACATTTAAAAAGGCGTTCAAATCAGAATCTCCAAACAAGAATTAAACTTATGCTTTATTTTTTGAGGCTTGATGCCTTACATTGAAAGGGAAATAGCCCTTTAATATGAGCTTTCAGGATGAAAAAAAATAAAGTTGTAACCACTGAAGATATCCTTCTAAAACTTTGCCAGTCGGTTTCTGGCGTTCTTACTTCGGCGACTTCCTCTCAAGTTAACTACTCAGCAATGGTGCAAAAGATCAACAAAACCAGCCTCAAGCCGGATTTTGGTTGCTTTGTACTGTTTGACGGTGGGTTTACTGGATTGGTGGTCATTAACTTTACTGCTAAAGCGGCACTGGAGGTCTACACCAACTACATGCGCAACATGGGCATGCCAGAAGAGGAGTTAGCGATCTCGCACACCTCTGACGAAGTAGGTGATGTTCTTGGTGAGCTGATGAATCAGTTGGTTGGCGACTTCACCAACAAGATCCGCAAAGAGCTACAAACCAACATTACTCAAAATCAACCCAAAATGTTGGCTCTGAATAAACAGGTAATTTTGCAAGTAGACACCAACCTCGACCGACCTCAAGCGCGTCGCGTGACCTTCTCTACGGCAAATAACAACATTTTCTACTTAGAGCTTGCGATGGACAAAACCGAGTTTATTCAACTTGAAGAGTTTGAGGTGGCGGAAGACGAGAGTCCAGACGACATTTTAGAAGCGACTCGCAAAAGTATGGAAGACAAGCAAGCGTCACAATCAAGTGGTTCTAAAAATGACGCAGATGATCTGTTAGACCAGTTAGGTTTATAACGTTTCAATCGCTATTAACACCGTATTAAGCCCCTTTTAATAAGGGGCTTTCTTTTTGCTCACAGTTCGCCTTTCTGGCGTTTTTAGTGTGAAAAAGGTAATATGTCCGACTTCTTAAATTTTCTGCTCTTGGTACTGTTCATCGATGGATAAACAAAAAGCTCTGAAGAAAATCGCCAAATGTTTAGAACTGGGTAATTCCGCCAACGTCAATGAGGCTGCAAACGCCATCAAAATGGCGCATCGTTTGATGCTTAAATACGGGTTGGATAAAGATGACATTGAGTTTATCAAGATGGGTAAGACGCAATCGTCACACCTGCTGCCAGCCAACATCAGTTCAACATTGCTGCGTGTGATCCGCGGTATTAACACTAAATTTGGTGTCGAGGCAGTACTTCTAAACCATAAAGGATTAAAACGAGTTGAGTTTATCGGTGAAGCAGACCGTGCGATTTTTGCTGCATTTGCATTCGATATTATCTATCGTGAAATGAACGAAAGTACTGGTCAGTTTCGTAACAGCTTTGCCGGTTCAGGCACCTCATCAATGGAAGTCACTCGTCGCGTGAACTCTTTTGTTTCAGGTTGGGTTGAAGGAGCACTTGAGAAACTACCAGTGATCTCCCCTGATGAAGAGTCCGCAAATAAGATCAATAACTACATTGATAAAGAATTTAAAAACATCGACCGAGAGACGTTCAAGAAACAACTCAAAGAAGCGATGAAAAACCTCACAGCAGATTATGAAGTTGGCCTAAAGAAGGGTCGTAAGGTCTCAGTTAACCGCGGAGTGGGCGGAGAGCAAGCGAGAAAAATGTTGGATAACCCATCGAAGTGAGCCTATCACTGGTTATTCAATCGCCAACTATCAGAAAAAGCTGACGAACGTCCTATCAATCTGACGTTCACATAACAAATATCAATACCTTCTATTCCATAATTCACATCCCATTATGAGGCGCCATTGCGCCTCGGCTTATACGGAGATTTTCCTTTGAAAAAGATGTCTATTGCACTTGCGCTAGTGCTGGCTCTTACAGGCTGTCAAGCAACCCAACGCCAAAACGCAACCACAGGTGAATACGAAACAAATTCCACCACACAAGGTGCGCTTATCGGTGCGATTGCTGGCGCAGCAATCGGTCTTGCGACGGGCGACAATGCAAAAGAACGTCGTCAACATGCATTAATTGGCGCTGCAGCTGGTGGCGCAACTGGTGCTGGCATTGGTTACTACTTTGACCAACAAGAAGCAGAATTGCGTCGTGCACTACTGAATTCAGGTGTGCAAGTTGAACGCGTAGGTGAAAACAAACTGCTTCTTCGCATGGAAAACGGCATTGGCTTCTCTTCAAGCTCTTACCAACTAGACGCAAGCATCCATAACACACTACGTGGCGTGGCGCGCATTCTGGTTGAATACCCAGACACTAGCCTTGTGATCGATGGTTACACCGACAGTACTGGTAGCGATTCTTACAACCAAACGCTATCTGAGCGTCGTGCTGAATCGGTACGTCAATACCTAGTATCACAAAACGTCGCAGCAGGTCGTGCAATCGCACGTGGCTACGGTGAGCGTAACCCAATTTGCTCAAACCAAACTTCTGAAGGTCGTGCTTGCAACCGTCGTGTTGAAATCCAGATCTTGCCACTGAAGTAATTTGGTTGCACCATATCGGTAATAACTAAAATTACCGGAGCAGGTCTAGCGATAAGCGCTAGACCTGACATACCTCATGTGTTTCAAAACTTTTGCCCTTTCTCTGGTATTGATGACCAGTCTGACGGGCGCAGCATTCGCCTCCCAAAACCCAACTCAGCCTGAGGCGCAATTCGAACTAGCGCAGCAACTGGCTCTATCCCCTAATCCAACTTCACCTAATGACGCACGCTATTGGTTAGAACAATCGGCACATCAAGGGTATATTCCAGCGCAAAAGCAGTTAGCCGAAGACTACGCTAGAGGTTTAACCGGAGACGTAGATTACACCTTAGCAGTGTATTGGTTTACATCAGTGGCACTGGATGATCCAAACGATCGCGGGTTCTTGTTGGCTGATTTTGTAGAACATCATCAGCAAGAAGTATCAAACGCCGATTTGGTTGAAGCCTGGTATCAACTTTCGGCTTTAAAAAACCCGCAAGCAGAGCAAGCGTACAATCAATTTTTGGAAGCGCGGTTTAACCAATTACGAGCTAAACAAGTATCGGAAATCGTCGAGTTAGACAAAAAAGCCACCGACGAAGAAGAACAAGACCAAAAACAAGCGAAGTCCACGCAACAAGCACAAGAGTCCACACTTTGGTACTTCTTTGGCGCCCTAGGTGCTGCTTTAGTAATTGCTGGAGGCGCATTCGCAACTCGTCGACATCGTCAGAATATCAATGCAAATACCGCCCACCAAGTATCCAGAACGCTGCAGTTAGAAACTCAAACTAAAGAACTTGAATTTGCAAATAAGCAGCTTAAACGTCAACTTGAAAAGGTATTCAAAGAGTT
This sequence comes from Vibrio sp. NFR, assembly GCF_027587095.1. Taxonomy (NCBI): domain Bacteria; kingdom Pseudomonadati; phylum Pseudomonadota; class Gammaproteobacteria; order Vibrionales; family Vibrionaceae; genus Vibrio; species Vibrio sp. NFR. The sequence goes on along the minus strand of NZ_JAPPTN010000017.1, from coordinate 49,829 downwards.
TAGGAAGATCAAAGGTCAATCGGAAGGACACAGATTGGCTGTAGCATGCGCCATGTTCGGTTATACCCCACAGAGTATCCCAGACAGTAAAGCAGTGAAATTGCGCTACAGACAACTATCAAAGCTCTATCATCCTGATTCCAGAGGAAGTGAAGAAGAAATGAAGCGTTTAAATCAGGCGTTTAAAACCATTTCACAGAATGTTACAAAATAGTAAAACCAAGTCAAACCCCTTTAGCATGCGAGCTTTTCTGCCTCTAAAATAAAGGCTCGCAATCGATCTCCCTCTCAAACAAATTAACAGACATTTAACCTAGCTATCTTTTGTATGCCATAATACTTGGCGAAAAATAACACCTAGCGACTCAAAATTCATGTAGGTGGGGAGAAAATCAATGTTCACTGAAGAAGGCACCTGTGACTGGTGCAAAAAACCTAGCTTTGTTACTCGTCATGATTACCTAGATGGTAAATACCATCGTTCTTGCAAATCTTGCTACGACATCGCCAAAATTGATGTGCGCCTCTTTAACCAAGGTGAATTGCAAATGCGTGAACGTATGGTTCAGCGAGCAAGCTAACCACAACAAATCAATGGAACTGATTTTCAAAGGCGCCTTGTTTAAGGCGCTTTTTTGATCGTATCAGCTTACCATTTTCCATCCTGCCTTTTCGTCTCCGAGTCAAATCCTACTGTGCAACCCCTGTCTATACAGTAGAAAAACACTGTATAGACAGGAAGCGCAATGTCGATGAGTTCACATTTTCTCACACTGCCAATCTACACTCGATAATAACTTTATTTCTATAATTCAACAACTTAACAAAATCCTAAGCTATAAACATGCGACATTTATTCTAAGTCATCGATAAAAATGGGTTGATCAGACTTCGAAAACAAACTACTGTATACACATACAGCATGTATAAAGGAACAGTAAGATGCAGTTACAAAGTCAAACTCATACATACTCTCGCTACAACGTATTGGCGCAAGCAACACAACCGATGGATGTCTCTGACCAACTTCTTTCTCAGTTGGCAGTATTATCTCAGCAACAGCAGTGGATTTTGTTTACTGCTCAGTGCCCGCGTCCTGATTTTGAGCAACTTGCTGCTTCTAATATTCGCTGTCAAAACATCATTCAGATGAAGCCATCTCAGCAACTTTCTGAAGTGGAAATCGTTATTAAAGCCATCCAATCTGGCAATGCTAGCGCAGTTGTTGCTTCGAATGAGATTGCTCTTATCAATCAATCTATGCTTCGTGACATCGCTCAGCGTTATCAGTGCGAAGTCTTTTTCGTCGAAGGCCGTCCAAGCCAATACCACTAATAATATCGACGTTATCCATCCTGCATCTCGCCTCCTTTTAAGGGGGCTTTTTTATACCAAAACAAAATAAGGCAAACGTTTGCTTTTTCTCTGGCGAGTTAAAATAGTTCTGGTATGATGCCCTCATTCGGTTTATTCAGTGCGCACTGTGCGCTGAGTAAGTTCTCTTTCTGACGTTTGATTAAGATGATAGGAATGTCGCAATGAGCCTTGCTAATCAAGTACTTGCCGTCAATGACGACCTGCCAATTCGCACTCACAAGCCCGTCCACAGCGGAAAAGTTCGCTCTGTTTACTGGTTAACAGAAAAAGACAGCGCACGACTGATCAAAGAAAAAGGATACGACGTCGCCCCAAATGCGCCCTTGGCCATTATGGTAATCAGCGATCGCATCTCAGCATTCGATTGTATTTGGCACGGAGAAGGAGGACTAAAAGGCGTTCCGGGTAAAGGAGCAGCGCTGAACGCAATTTCAAATCACTGGTTTAAACTGTTTAAAGAAAACGGTCTTGCAGATAGCCATATTTTAGATATCCCCCACCCGTTTGTCTGGATTGTACAAAAAGCCAAACCAGTTAAGATTGAAGCTATCTGTCGTAAGTACATTACAGGCTCTATGTGGCGTGCTTATGCAAATGGTGAACGCAACTTCTGTGGTATTCAGCTTCCAGAAGGTCTTGAAAAAGATAAAATGTTGCCAGAGCTACTAATGACACCTTCAACCAAAGGTATCTTGAAAGGCATTCCTGACGTCCCTGAAGCTGATGACGTGAACATCACTCGCGAAAATATCGTGGACAACTTTGCAGCTTTCAACTTCTCTCATGCAGAGGACATAGCGCAGTATGAGAAGCTACTCAAAGAAGGCTTTAACGTGATCAGTCATGCACTGGAAGCCATCGACCAAACCTTTGTTGATACTAAGTTCGAGTTCGGTTACGTACACGATGCCGCAGGTAATAAAAAACTAATTTATATGGATGAAGTTGGCACACCTGATTCATCGCGAATTTGGGATACCAAAGCGTATCAAAAAGGTCAAATCGTCGAAAACTCGAAAGAAGGTTTCCGTCAATTCCTGCTAAACCACTTCCCTGACCCAGATATTTTACTTAATAAAGAGCGTATGTCAGAACGTGAAGCATTGGCTCGCAACAACGAATTGCCAGTCGAATCTTTAATGGATATCTCTCGCACTTACATTGGTATTGCAGAAAAAATTACCGGAAAGCCAATTACGTTAAGCCAAAACCCTAAAGCTGAAATCATAGAGATTTTAAGTAAAGACTATGGCTTAATTGACTAAGCTACCCATTGCCGTTTACTGGCAGTATAGTCTCGATTAAAAAACCCGCACATTGCGGGTTTTTGTTTTTATTCGTTTGCATTTAGCTAACTTAATAAATGTTTCGTAAGTAACGCATTGTTCAGCTTCGAACCAATGTGAAGACAGGACAGGCCTTCAGAATACAACCTTGAGAGTCGAGTGACAACGTAACCACAACAAAGACTACTATACCAAGTTAAATAGTGTGTTTATACCCAAATTCAAAGTAAATATGATTGAGTTAAATACTCTTGAGTTCTATATCGACAGGCTCAAGCAATCTCTTTTTCCAATGTTTCTATAACCCTTTTAGCATCTCTCAGCGAAGCCCCCATCTCTTTTCTATAAAGACGAATAGCTTTTAATTTAGCCCCGGATTTAACCGCATCACACACCTCGATTGAGACACCAAACCGTTGATCGACCTCTAAACCTGATTGTTCCAATAAGAGATCTATCTTGCGCTCAATTATCTTTTGTCGATACTTAATCGAAGAGAACTCGTTTTGTCCCCAAAATACAGCAAAAGCTAATATGCCTAACATCCACTCCACAAAGCCCTCCTTTGACACACGTTGCTCCCCTAAACAGGAAAAGTTGTGAGGAATAAAACCAATAATTAACATGAGTTCAATTGCTTCGGTATAACTATCTCTAATTACGCCAGTAATCATGGCTTTTACTGCGATGCACCTTCAAGCTTCTTGAATTAGAAAGCATGGTTAAAACGAAATAACTCACTTTTTCGTAGTCCATCGCCATACCGATCATCATCAGATGTTGACACAATATAATTCTCACAGCTTAGGTTCATTCGTGTTTTATTAATCCCATCGCTTCTGCTGTTGTTATAGCATTGAAAGGCCCCAAAATTTGATTAGAGAGAAAGATAAGCTGCTGTTCATCTAAATGTTTAACATCAACATTGCTTGGCATGTCGAAGTAGATAAATCCTTTCAGAACCTCATTGAGCGTTGTAATGTCATATTCGCTCAAAACACTTTTAAGTTTTTCGGCTTCTTCTTGAGTGCACTCGTAATCCTTAAGAAAATGTATGTATAAGAATACTTTTCTTTTGTTATCTAGCGTCAAACTTTTGAACCAATCAGACTGAGGAAATACAATAGTCGTTTCCTTGCCTACCTTGTCACACTCTTGCCACTTGTCATTCCATGTTTCCAAGTAGCTCAGTTTATCCACTTTTGACACGCATCCAACTAAAATGAGTAGCGTCACGTTGATAACGAGTGTTTTCATTATCCCCACGCAATATAAACAACAAAATTGATTCATTTTTTCCTCGTTCTTACAGAAGCATTAAATCAAGCGCTCGTTACAATCTAACATTTTGACTGGTAACTGGTTATCCACGAGAAAGTAATAAAATCGCAAATCCTCGATCAAGTCTTTCGAAGCAAGTTCAAAATCTTGGTAAGTCTGATTTTTGTAGCGAAAACGAACCGTGTGTTCAAACCTCTTGGTTTGTCCATACAGAATTTCTTTTACATCAGATGTCATGATACACATATTGAGAAACCTCAACTTAGTGCCATCAAACGAGACCTCGACAGACTGTCGTGGTTTTGATGCTGAATAATCGATAAGTAGTGAGAAACCACAACCAAAGGCTATAAAGCTGAGTTGAGTAAGCAATGGTTCTTCTGAAATGATCACTAAGTAGTAAGCTAAAATACTAAAGAAAAAGACTCTGTTTATAAAACTATGAAGTAGCTTAATATTGGACAACTTGTTTTGTCTTAATAATGTTTTCATGTTTCCCTTTATCATTTTCACTAAGAAGTAATAATTTTTCTAAAATCTTCCAAATCCAAAAGAGAATTTGGTCACTCTTTCCGTTTTTAGTTTGTAGATCCTAGTGCCCGTATTGGGTGGAAATAACCTTACTTATACTTTAGTAAATTTAAAGATTAAACATTCCAGTAGCATGAGATCGTTTGCAAGTTCGATATAATCATCACTGTCTTCATCTAATTTAGCTAACAAAGCTAAATCACGCTCATACTTCTCAATTAAGTAAATCTTTATGTACCTCAGTTCTTTATCATCAAACATAGAGCTCCAAGCCTGTTTTATCGCTGCTTTGAAATCCATAGCTGATAACGTTTTTGTGCAGCTGGCAAAACGTAACACTCTTTACTCTCAACCCATATAGGGCGCTGTCGCCTATTTAGAAGCTAAATATGTATCGTACTTCCATCATCTGCAGTGCACTCGTCCTCACCGAGACAACATTGGTTTCGCTGCCATCGCTTTCCTTGAAAGTAGTAAGACTGACCATTGCGAGTTAGTGTTATCAGATCTATCAAGATATCTCCATTTTGTAACTCAACATATGCGAGTAAATTTCGTGACTTGCGTTTCACTTCTCCCTCCAATGGAGCAACATTGAATAAGGTTTTCACTTTCAATACATCTAAGGAATCCTATCAGCAAAGCGAGTATCATAAGTCTTCTTGGTTAAAATTAAGTATTTGTTCCCCAAATACAACCTTCGCCTCACTCTCAAGTGACTTTCTGAGTAGTTGAACCTTTATATAATCATTAGCAGCATTAGCGCGAACATTTTCATCATCGGAAAACTCACTTATACTCCTTAGCCTTTCAAGCTCATTAAGCGTAGATTCTAATATTATTCTAGTTTCCCAATCAACAAAGCTACATTTTAATTCCCTAACATATGTTATGTGACTTTTCTCTATTTGACTTGATGATAGTAAGACTTTTTTTTCCATGAACATTTCCGTCTATAATTAAGTTTTCGCAAACTAAAAATTTTTAAAACAAGGAAGAATCATTAATTAACAATATTATTTTTATAAAGATCTTCAATAGGAAAAATCATATTATAATCATGCCAGTTCAGATTCCCATCAACAATGTCAAAGTCAACAAAGAAACAAGTATCCCTGTACTGCTCATAATCCGGGTGTTTTCCACTAAAAATAAATGATGAGAAGTCAACAATAGATATGTGTCCGTCACTGAATTGTATCTTTAATATGTATCCAAAAAGATGTTTTACCTTGACTATTGAAATGTTTTCCACTTTTTCCTTCTAAAATCTGTTCAGGATAATTGTCCATTTAGGGAGGTTTACTGTTTATATGAAAAACGATAAAAACAAGTTTTAAAGTACGTTCCATTAGGCTTGGTGATAAGGCGTAAATTGCGAATTAATTAGTAGTTTTACACTTCAGCGTATTATCTCCAATAAAATTGGATGAGAACATGCCATTATAGTCAACATAATAAAAAACATATTGAATACGCACACCCAATAAATATATATAAAAATACTTACCCAGCCATTTTTAATTAACACCTAAACTAGGAAAAATCATAAGTAAAAACATATTTTGAATAAGTCCACTTCTGCTTTTGGATGCTTTTAATAACATAATTTCTGACGAATAGTATTTAGCGTAAAGTAAACCAAATAAAAGCAAAAAATATATGCCACATACAAACAATAACAAACTTATGTCGATTTTAATGAGCACTACAGCAAGGAAAGGACAAACTAGTAATATAGAGATAAGTATCATCCATATCCTGAGCATTGACACATTTTCAACCCACTCAAACTTCCTAGCCATAAGTTTCGGCAAACAATCCATTTTACCTCCTGATACATTAGACAGGTTTCATCTTGCCTATATGCTTCAAGTAAAAATATAAATCATATCACCCTAATAAAGAAGCCTCACCATTATATAATTGACACCTTGAGATCAATGGCTCAGTTATAATGTTGTAAGTTACATTTTTGTATTAATTTAGAAACATAACTAAACACTAATCCCGAAATTAGATTCTTGACTTAATAAGTTAACGCCACGGGCACTAATTACTATTCTGCAATAATTTCTGATATCGGAAAGTGTGAGGCTATCAACTGTGCGAACTCTGCATATGCCGTGTATTATCTGCGGCTTTTTACCACCACAGGCTTTCCCATAATATTTAATGTCTGGCGAAGAATACAATACAATGATAGTGCTTTCTCAGCATAAGTCATTACAGTTCCCGCTTCGCCACACAACGCCCCAAACGCATAAGGCTTTATAAATTTATGGTGTTCTTATAGTAGTTGATATTTTAACCAATATTCTGCGGTATTGTCATGCTACGCCCAAGCAAATAGCACACTGAACTGGTTTGGAGTAAAAACGCCAAGCGTTACGAATCACTCTTAAATTTATTGTTATGTGATTTTTCACCACATACGGAAACGCCCAAAGTTATTAGCTTTGGGCGTTTCTTCTAGCAAACTGGTTACGACAAACCGAGCTCTAAAGTGCCATATGCAGAATTGGAAAAGGTTTTCCCATATCATCAAGCGGTGAGCGAGAAACTACTTTAAAACCCATATGCTCGTAGAAACCTACGGCTTTCGGGTTTTGTTCGTTTACATCCACTTTGGTTGCGCCTAACTGCTCTATTGCGTATTGCAGTAGCACCTTACCAACACCTTGCCCTCTTGCCTCGTTTAAGATGAACAGCATTTCAACCTTTGAGTCGTGAATACCCACGAAACCTAAAATTGAACCACTTTCATTTTTCACACATCTTAACGTGACAGCAGGAAAAGCCTGCTCAATGATAATTGGTTTAAAAAACTCAATATCTTCTTCTGATATGAAGTCATGAGTTGCTCGGACTGAATTTTCCCAAACACTAAGCATTTCTGCGTAATTTTCAGGAAGCACATTTTCTACAATCATCGTATTTTCTCTAAAGTTGACTGAAATCCATGTGCAGCCGCGAGGAGGAATGTTAACCTCAATAGGTATGAGTTGTCCACCAATCGCATAATTCCCTGCTAAGAGTGAGCAACACAGAACAAAAGCTGTCGCACATCACCTTAGTCACTAAAATCAAGGGATGATAAAAATGCTATGCTTGATGCCCTCCCTAAACAGTTTGTTATGTTTATGTGTTGGAGCGAATGATCTCAAAACCGTCGTCAGCGGCAATCCTAAAGTTATTGCTAAATCCATTTTTTATAGTTACGTCTAATGATTTTTTGCACTGTTTGATATCAGGACATACTCCATTTTCTACTTCGAATACGTATCCTCCTGGAGCTAAGTAAATGGTAATTTCCTCCATCACGTTAAGCCACACCACGTATTCTCCATCTATTTTCAAGAATGTAGTAGCCAAAGACCCTAAAACACCAGTGTCCCGTGTTATCGTCACTGGAACAGTTCTAAGTTCAGAAGGTTTATATAAATTTTGATTATATAATCGTTTATGAGACGCTAGCTTAATATCAGATGGTGCTGTTGGAGCTGTAGCGCATCCAACTAATCCAACAATTAAAAATAAACACAAAATCCTTTTCATATATTTCTCGACAAATTAGCTATACGTTTTTAAGCTACATACACATAACGCCTTGTTAAGGTATAAAGCACGCAAAATACCTAAGCGACCGCATACCACCTTAATCACTAACACCAACGCATGGTAAAAATGCCAAGCGTTGAGAGTTACTCTTAAATGCTTTGTTAGCCCTAGGATTCTGACCAAAGATCAGAGTCATCTTCTGATAGTTGTTGAAGCTCTCTTTGTATAAATACATCTTCAGGCCATTTGATATCCAAGGAATTCTTGAATTCTTGAATATCTACATAAGCAATTATATCACCCTCTATTTGTAACTCCCACGCTGAGCCATTCCACTGAGCAAAATCGTAGACGCCAGCAGCGGGTCCTAGTTTTACCGCAACAAAATACATACCAACAAATGATGGCAATCCTTTTTCCCAATTCAACTCAATACTCATACTACCTCCTAAAACTTTTCACGAAAGCGTTCAGCTACGTCGGCCAATTCCATTAAGTAAAGTGGTTTTAATTTAAATAATTGAAGAGCATTTTCAATAAAACCTGAGAGTAAAAAGTAATTTTTATTCAAAAAGCCCTCGCAGTAGATCAACGCGGTGTTACTGGTCTTATGATATGAAAGCTTCTTCAAATGCCAACGTTTGGATGAAGAATGTCTAATATGGATGTGAAACATCCCAGCCTGCTTGACCTGACTTGGAAAATTATAAGTAGTGTCTTAACCAAATGATTCGTGAAGAACACCCGTTTTCTTGTAACCTTTGAACTGTACGCCAATATTTACCTAAGAAAACCTCAATGGCTTATGTGACACAAAGACTGTGCAACCACAACCAGATAGCATATAAACTGAATAACAGACCACGCCAAAGGCTTGGTTACAAGACACCAACGGAGTATATTTATGAGCAGCTACTCTAAGTGTCGCACTTCAAGCTTGATACTAAGCGCTCATTCCTAAAGGTTATTGCTTATTTAACAAGAACTTACGCAAATCTCTCTCTGCGCGCATAACAAACAAAATAAACACTTTGTCACCGTCTTGTTTATAGAAAACACGACATGGATTAACGACAACTTCACGATAACTTAAATGTTTTAGATCGGGTGGAATACGACCTGACTCTGGGAAAGTTTGTAAACGTTCGACTTTGGAGAAGATCGTTTGCACTAACTGCTTTGCAGCTACGATATTTTCAAGTGCGATGTATTCAGCGATATCGTTGAGGTCAGATAACGCTGGCTCAGTCCAGATTATTTCAGCCATTTTGACATTTTGCCCTTGGCTTCATCATGACTTACCACTTTACCGTCAGCTAGTGCACGCTCACCTCGTGCAATACCCTCAAGAATAGCTAAACGATTTTGCATAAACTCGTAGTCATCAACATCAACGAGATACGCGGATGGCTTACCATGCTCAGTAATTAACACTGGTTCTTTGGTGTCGTGGAGATCGGCGAGAATCTTAGTTGCTTGACGTTTGAGTGATGTAACTAGTTCTACTTTCATGAGAGTTGCTCCAAAGGAATACTAAAGTGATACTATTCTATCACTTTAAGTATAGCAAGCTCTATGACGGCTAACGCCTTGTTAAGGTGTGAAGCACGCAATGACCAAGCCGAAGCATGGCACGTCAACACCGAAACCAAAGCATAGTAAAAATGCCACGCGTGCTGAATCACTCTTGAACAGATTGTTAGAATTACTTTTGCACGGACTTTGATACAAAGTATTCAAAAACCCTTCTTTCTCTATCAGCCCCGCAACTACCACTTTCCTTAAACCAGTTGATCAACTCTACTGGTTTATCACGGCGGAAAATTAACGCTCCATAACGAGAAGTGCATTCTTTGTTGTCGAAAGATTGAGATTCAACCAAAACTACATATTTATCATTGAATCGCTCTAGATGAATTAAACTAGTTTCTCCAAACTTAATAAACGAACATTTTTTTTCCCCGATATCACTCAGTTCTTGAGAATATGAGAGATTCCCAGCGTTAATAACGTCTACGGTACAATCTTCATTTAACTTAATTTCTCTTTCAAAAATCGAGAATTGCTCTGCGCTAACGGAAAACGAGATCAAAATACTTATAAAGATAGAGAACTTACTCATGTTAATGTCCACATCCATATAGTTTTCGCTTCCCAATAGGCATCGCCTACAGCTTTAGTCCCATCCCATAAATCTATATGCCCTTGCCCTGAAAAGTCAGGAATATTCATATAACATACAATACCTTTCTTACCGATAGCATTGCTTGGCGGTTGCCCATTTGCTTGGCTTGTCCAACCGAGTGTACGTGTTCCTAAGACTTTTGGAGAACCTAGCACTGCAGCTAGATCTTGTGCCCCCCTTAAATAACCATGCGAGCATTTATTCTTTGACGAATTCTTCAAGGCTGTAAGGAAGTCACTATCTGTTTTAACTAAAGCTTCGCTCATCCTAATTGCGCAAGTATTGGGAAATGCCATTGAGCATGAATGGATTTGCGTAGGAAGAGTTTTATAGTTTACTTTGAGCTTGCTGAAACTTGGCTTTTTCATATTTAGCCTTTATTGGTGTGAGCTTAAGGGAATACTCACATATGCAAATATGTTGTTAAATATGAGTACGTCTTTTTGTCGACTCATATCGATATTTATAAGTCTATTAATTTCAAGTCGTTGTATGCGCCTTTGTAGTTCTAACACCCTGTTAAGGGGTGAACAACGCAACCACGAAACCTAATCATACCACCGTAAACATAAAGCCCAGCGATGGAGTAAGAATGCCACGCGTTGCGAATCGCTCTTAAACAGTTTGTTAAATGACCTATGACTTCGGTCTTTTCATTTGGTTTAAATGATGCTGACGAATCTCTGGTGCTATTTGGCTTGGTTTGCTACTTTCATTTGACTTTTTTAAATAGAGCCAGTTCGTTTTTCCGTTGAGTGATTGAACGTCTGAAAGTTTAATTGTCTTTGTCATGCTCTCTCCTTTGGTGTACCAAACGCTTCAAGTTCCTTTTCGGTTGGAACGACACTATCTGGATCACTGAGGGCTGCCTCATTAATTTCTCTATCAGATAGCGCTTCAAGTTGCTTTTTGTCAGTTTGCCCGCGAGAGAACTTCAAATTCTCAATCGATACCTTTTTGATTGTCATATTACACCACCTGAGAGTATGGCTTAATAAATCTCTCTCATAAGATTTTTTTCACGAGAGTTAGCTTTACGTGCTGAGATTAATCTAATATTACCACTTGATTGCCTCTCTGTATAAATCACAAACAAGATACCATATTTTGTCTTGCCAATCGTTTGAAACCTAGCTTCACCATAGTCGTAGCGTGTATCTTCTCTTTCAATTCTGCTAGCATCAAGAAAAACGTGTACAGCATCAGCAAAATCAATTCTATGTTTTGCCAAATTTATTAAGTTTTTGTTCTCGTCCTACTCAAATTCCATAGTTTGCCCTTTTGCCCCAGTATGAGTGTGAGTGAATATGGAATTTCAAAGCGTAAATGCGATTTACCAATATTTTTAGTTCGCGCTAACTCAATATACATCATACCTCGATTACATTAAGTTGCACCGATTTGAAAGGTCATTTAATGCCCTGTTAAGGTGTGAGCAACGCAATACCGATGTCCCTGCAAGCACCTTAATCACATAAACCAACGCATAGTGACAATGCCCAGCGTTGAGAATCACTCTTAAATGCTTTGTTAGGTTTCTGCTTTTGGCGAGCCTTGTACATGTAAAAAGCTACTAAAGACGCTTTTTCTGCTGACCCCTTTCGGGTTAGACACGAAAGGAATAATCATTTCTGCCTTGGATAATACTTTTATATTCCAGAGTGTATCCCCTATAAACAAAAATGATATTGAGCTGTCTTTCTGAAGGGTCAAGTCTTGTAAACGCCCTGTTGAATAAGCACTACCTATATACAAGTAATCGATCAGCTTTGCATTAAGATCAAACAAATATACTCTCAGCGTTTCTTCATTAAGGATGTCATCAGTGACAAAGATAACGTAACAGTTATCATACTTTACGCCATATTCTACTTGTACACCTTTGACAAAAGAATTTGCGGACCTGCCTTCAATAGCCAATAATATCTTGTAAGATATGTACTCACTGCCTTTCTCAACGTCACGTATTTCCAATTTATCTTTTGATAACAGTTCCATATCAACTACCACGCAATACTCACTCCAAATGCAGCTAATGTTCCACCTATAAAAGCCCCCACACTTACACATACTGGAGCTCCCGGACCACAAGCTAAACCTGCTATTGCCCCTCCAGCAATACCGCCGCCAATACCAGCACCTGCAACTAAAGCCTCGCGACCAGCTGTCTCAAGTTTCTTTTCAGAGGAGGTAATCGTGTACACAGAAAGACCGATAGATAAAACAATCAAACCGCGTCCTGCACTTGAAATATTTTTCATTAGCCTATTGACATCTGGATTAGATTTGCCAGATGACTTTACGATTTCCGAATACACTTTGTTCTTTTGTTCTAAAGTAAGATCGTTGAAGTGCTTGGTAAGATAAATCTCGTTTGTTTTCTTCGCGACCAGTTCATTTAGCGTTCTACCTTTGCTTTTCAACCGCTGAGCATATGCGTTTCCGACGGGGGTACTTTTACCCCTTACAATCTCCATAATTACATTTCGAGTTTCATTCGCCTTTTTTGCAGCTTCCTCTCAACTAATTTTTCCTTGTTTTACTTCTAACTTTAACTCTTCAGAGAAACGCTTTATTTGTCTCGAGTAAAGCTGCCTAGCTTATGCATCTACCACCATACAAAGACCAACATTCACTGCTTGCGCTTCTGAAGCTTGAATCGCAGCCTCAAACTCTCTTTTGTCCTGGATATTTTGCATATTGAAGTCCCTATCATAGTAATCCCAATAATATGCAACCATGCACGCTCACTGTAAAGCTCTGAGCAATGCAATACCGGTGCTCCCGCATGCCACCTTAAACACTAGACGCAATGCATAGTAAAAATGCCACGCGTTACGAATCCCTCTTGAACAGTTTGTTATGTGCGTGCTTAAACTGAACACCTTTGCTCACAGAACAGCTAATCGATATAAGAAGCGACCGCAACTGCACCAAAATAGAGTTCAAGTGCGAAATAAAAAAGTACACTTTTGGAGACTCTCTTCTCTAAAAGCACTTTAACCATAAGAAGTGTGACAATAACGTATACGATGGCAACTAACATTCTATCCCTACATGTAGCTTGAGCCCAACCGTGGCTACCCAACCGACGACACCTAGTAACCCGAACAATCAAGATGCTGGAATTGCAAAAAAGATATACAAGACTGCACCAAATACCGAGCCAGCCATGAACAATCCTAACTTAAGTGCTGTACTTTTATCCGATTCCTTTTTGGACATAGTAATGCCTTTTAATAATTTAAATTGACTTACATGCACATCTAAACAACACGAACACCAAAGCACATAACGCCTTGCTAAGGTGTGAGTAACGCAATACAAAAGCTACCGCACGGCGCCTTAATCATCATAAGCCACCGCATAGTAAAAATGCCATGCGTTACGAATCTCTCTTAAATGCTTTGTTATTGCGCTAGTTATTACCGCAAGCCAAAGCACCCTTGATGCTGCTAACATTTTTCAATGTATTATCGAGCAATAAAGGAACTGATATAATGCGAGACTTGATCAAAGCAAAGTCAAAGCTTGAACTACCAGAAGGCATGCTTTCAAGCGTAATAGATGCTATGGCAGATTTGCACCCACAGCTACCTATATTTTTTTCTAGTGTCAGCTTCATATCTACTAGAGTTAGATTGTTACGGTCATAAGTATCGCTAGTATCAATAGAAACACAATTTGAAAGTGTATTCTCGAAGTCAACGAAACTACTTGCAGTCTGCTGCGCGAACGACAAAAAGGGGAGGCAACAAAATAATAAAATACAGATTCTAGCCAACATAAGTTCCACCATTAGTTTTTACATTCGGTTGGTATTTGATACTTAACATAAGCTTCCGAGCATCTGTTTTTTTTGATAAACGCTCTAAGTTCATTGAAGAAGCGTCCTTCCACTTCGATACAGCCATGGCTGTATCCTTTAGTTGAATCATGAAGGTAAAAGCCACTTCTCGAAGGTCTGCATCTTTTTTTGGTAACCTCGTCGTATGGTTCAAAGCGCACCCGATTATAGCCCCAGTTATCCCAGTAAGGATCACACTCGCCTGCGCTTTCTCCACGCGGTATTTCTTGAACCTGCCATGATGGTTTAAGCACACAAAAGCCAGAACCATCATCTTCAGCCAAAGCTCCCAATATAAGAGGAATATAGTATTTTCCCTCTGGGACAGGACCTTTATCTGGAACACACTGGTCTTCAGGGTATTGATAACCCTTCATTCCAGAAGTCGCTTTAAAGTGCCACTTAAGCTCTGTTCCTGTATAAGCCAAACTCTCCATGTGTAACTCCTTTTCACTTTGAAAAGGCAAATACTCACTCAAACGAATAACGAATTAAACTGTATGTTTTTAGTTTAATTTATCGCATCTTATGCCAGAGACAGGCGGTAATTGAAATTGCGAGCAATGCAACACTATCGCCTAGCGCTATAACGCCCTGTTAAGGGGTGAGCAACGTAATGCCGATACTTCCGCATACCACCTTAAACACCAAACGCAACGCATAGTAAAAATGCCACGCGTTGCGAATCCCTCTTAAACAGTTTGTTATGTGTTACAACTAAGGTGACTTTTATTTTTACCTTCCTACATTGACTACATCATTCACACCAATGCTAAATTTTGCCTTAGTACGTTTTATACATGTATTACTAAAAAGTGAAAAATCAATTTCCCTTGATAATTCACTATATTTAATAACTTCGTCATCATTAGAAAATAATAAAAGTGTAATACTATCTAAATCTGATATTCTACTTAGATTCTCAGCATCCCAGTCGAATCCCAGTAAAGAACGAGCAGCAGTATTATTGGAGTACGGACCTAAAAAACAGACTCGATTCCAATCACCTTCGACAACTTCAGAAAAATCGACACTACTGTCATTTAATCTTAGTTGTATCTCATTTGTATCTGAACAGGATACTTGAAGTAAAATAAAGAAAATCATAACCAATTTTTTCATTTTTTCTTCTCTTTCTTTATTACCTTAAGACGACCTGCTAGCAATGAAGTGTGACAATAATGTGCAAGTTTATCATTACTCGCCATCGATAACCCTAACCGAATACCAACTTTATTATTGTGTAAATCCATGACCTTTTCATTTTCTGGGTTTTACGGAAAGTCTTCATGTGCTGTCGTAAATTCGAGAGCATTTTTGTATCCAATGTCACGAGCTAGCATCGCATACCAAAAACAATGACGAAATGCATCGCTTTTATCATTGTGTCCATTGATGCCAAAGCGAGATTCTGTTTCGAAAAAAGCAACATCTTTCGCTTCTTTTATTGCTATAGCATGGTGAGGGTTTAATTTAAGACACTCTTTTTCACCTTCTTTAAGAGAATTGTATTGTTGATAAATATGTTTAACCATGAGACCTCCGCATTTAAACACAAACTAGCCTACACTTTTAAAACAAATCCACATTACTAAAAACTGATTAAAAATAAGACCTTGAGAAGGAAAGCACAGTTGCATGATTATCAATTACATCTTCGAACTTACTCGGACACATAACGCCCAATTAAGGTGTGAGTAACACAATACAATACAATAGCCGCCGCATACCACCTTAAACACTAAACTTAACGCATAGTAAAAATGCCACGCGTTGCGAATCACTCTTAAACAGTTTGTTAGGACTATGATTGATTTGGGTAAAAAGCTATTCTTCAAACTCATCACCAAAACAATAGTCAGCAACCCTAAAATAATTGGTTCCTATCCCAAGAGGCTCCAGTCGATTCTTAATTTTTTCATGGACGACCATTGGAGATAAATCAGTTCCCCCCATCTTAAAGACTAATCGCTCACTCTCTTTTATGTGGTCAAGTACGCACGTATCTAGACTGTATTCATAAACTCTCGGAAAATATTCTGGGTCTTTTTGTTTAAATGCAGATTTATCTCTATCCCAGCAGTCTAATAGTTCGAAAACATTCACCAAGTAATAGTCCATCATATTGCCGTCAGGCGTCTCGACTATTGCCGGAAAGAGCTTCCCACCGTATACCATTTTAAATAGTTCTTTTATCGAAGAATGAATTATTAAGCTTGGTTTACAATGAAGGATAGTAGGAGGTGATGCAACTAAACCGCATTCATCAGAAATAAATATTGCCCTATTTTCTTCATCGACTAGTTCTTGGACGTGAAAGCGGCGTAAGCCAGTTTCTTCACTTGGCACCACATGAAACTTTTCATCTTGAAAGCTAGGACAAAGTATCCAATATTCGTTGTTGTAATTCAAAGTAACCTCTTATAAACAATCGCTGTAACTTCGTAAATCATAGCCCTAACGCCGCATGCCACCTTAATCACTAAAACTAACGCATAGTAAAAATGCCACGCGTGCTGAATCACTCTTAAATTGTTTGTTAGCTTACGCTGAGCGCGCTAAAGACTGTCCATAACTCGCACGATGGAGAGAGAACGTTAATATATAACCAACATGCCAAAGATATAGTTGCACAACCTGTCCCAACAGATTTATTGTTATCGTACGTCCATTCAGTAAACCCCTCACCAGAAGCAATTTGAGCAGAAGCATATTTAAGCAAGAAAGTTAAAATAAAAATAGGAACAGGAATAATCAGACCTGCTAGATAAGCAACCCCGCCTTCTACAGCTAAGTAAATTGTCACTCCAAGAAATACTGAGGCTGTACCAAGCATAAAATAGATAGGCTTATTCGTCAGCCATTTAAGCATTGGCACAAATGGAAGAACTGAATTAAACATATCCCTATACTCATTTTTAGGATCAAACTTCAACAAATAAAATTGAATGCTAAATAATAAGAACATCGGTATGCAGCCAGAAATAAGCATTTCTGGTCCACCAACTTTCAAGAGAAAACAACTCTTTCACTAAGGGATCTAGTTTCTGATACTTTTCGATATAATTACCCTCAGTCACGAATCCTGTAGCCCAATAGCTGACGGCAGTTAGCACAACAAACAAAAATACTGTAATACTCCAAAACTTAACATTCCCTATCGTTTTAGCTATTTCTTTCATTTTTTACACATTTATCTTATCTTCCAGAGCTAATTCAGTAAGCTAACGCCCTGTTAAGGTGTGAGCAACGCAATACCAATGCTGCCGCAAACCGCCTTAATCACTAAAACCAACGCATAGTAAAAATGCCACGCGTTGCGAATCACTCTTGAACAGTTTGTTATGTTTATTTTTTCACCAAATCTCGTTCCGAAAGTTTAAGTAGTTTCTTCAGTGCTTCGGAAGAAGTATGTGATACCGACGCGTAATATCGATTTTCAATCCAAAACTCTTGTTCAGGATCATCATTAGCGCACTCATATTCTTCGCCACGAGAATATACTTTTTGCTCAAGATTTAGATAAAGTTGAGATAGAACTGATACAAAATCTTTGGAAAAATATAAATTACCTATCGCTGCGTATTTCTGGATAACACGTTCTGAAACTTCCAACTGACTAGTATCATTACCAAATCGGATTAACCCCTGTTCTGCTCCCATCTGATTACGCCTCGACTCATACCAAGCTGCGATATACTCGACTGATTCGATGACTAAAAAGTACTTTTCTCTTTTATCGTCCCAACGCTTTTCATTTTTATACTTGCGAAATGCAAATACAGCAGCTCCATATGCTGATAACGTCGATAACACAACGGGTAAAAGTAGATCTTGAACAAGTTCCATATACATCACTTTGATAATAAACATAACGCCGCGTTAAGTGGTGAGCAACGCAGACCACGCTAGCTAAACCATGGTGCTGTAAACACTAAAGCTGAATCAAACCGAAAATGCCGAGCGTTGGGAATCCGTCTTAAACGCTTTGTTATATGGCGAGCTAATCTGATTTTACGGATAGTTTTTCACCAGTAGTCAAATAGATTGTGTCGCCATCCCATGAAGAAAACAACTCGCTATTATTCACATCAATAGCGTCTTTTCCACTATATTTGAAGCCACCTTGATACCAAGTCTCACCAGAATTCGGGTAATAAACAGTCCCAGAATAATTATCCCCCTCTGCATACACCTCTAAGTACACACCACCATCTAAGCCTCCAACCCAGTGTGCTGATATAGGGACGAGCGTTGGTCTCTCTTTTTCCTCTGTGGTATCGATAGGTTCACAACCAGCTAGCAGAAATAACAGGCAAATGAAAAAAACTTTCATTAGTTAAATTCTCCCATTGTTTCTATTTTGAGCGTGCGCACTTTAGGTAAATAATCTAGGTCGTTGTAATCATCACGAAATTCACCGATGTAGGAAGCAGGTCGTGGGTCAATCAGCCAAGGTGTTTCATTCCCAGACAGGTCGACCAATCGTTTTACAAAATGAATGCAACTATTTGAGGTTAAATTGTAAGGCGTTCGATTTGGATCTGAGTTTCTTACTTTTATTGCTTGCGCTCTCTGGTTTAACTTATCAAAAGAGTCAAGCGCTTCAATGTATACACCCTCTATTCGAGTTCCGCTACCTGCAACTTGACTAATTTTGTGCATAACTGGTATTAAGGAACTCAAAACTACGCCTGACTCGTTAACTTTTACATCAGGCAATGGAACTCTCCTTACAATGCCTTTCTGCTCTGGGTAATCATACCTACCATATTCATAATATTTAGTAAGACCTGATTTTCCATTAATTATTAGGATTCCTGCATGCCCAAGATATGACAACCTTTGCTCCGTCTTGGGAATGGTAAAATTGTCAAATGTTATCCAAGGTAATAAGTCAACCTCTTGTCTCGGAGTCCGTACAGTGATCTTGTAGTCAGGAAAAACTATAGGGATTATGACATCTTTCATGTTTTATTCGCCATTTGTAGTTCAAACTTTATTCACACTACATTCTTTGTCGTTAAGTATCTGTATTAATTCTAAGATTTCAAGCAGTTGCCATCCATAGCCATATAACGCCGCATTAAGGTGTGAGCGACGCTTGGCTATACTTGAGCGAAGCGAAACTGCCAAGCGTTGCGAATCACTCTTAAATGCTTTGTTAGCAGCAACTTACAACGCGAGTTTAAACCCTTCATGTGTTGCTTTGAATCCAAGTTTTTCATAGAACCTGATTGCATCAGGGCGCTGCTTATCACTTGTTAACTGAACAATTGTACAGCCTTTGCTTTTTGCCAGTTCGATAGCATGTGAGAACATTTGCTCACCGAAACCTTGTCCACGATAGTCACTATGGATCCGAACACCTTCGATAAGACAACGCCAACTACCGATATGGGTTAGGTAAGGAATAAAAGTAATTTGAAGCATCCCGACTAAAGAGTTTTCCAGTTCAACAACAAGTAATTCGTTGTTTGGATCTCGTGCAATTGCATCGAACGCTTCAATATACGCACTATTTAGCGGGACAGACGCGTCTTCTCTTTTGCTACCAAGCGGGTCATTTGAAAGCAAAGTAACAAGACTTTCCAAATCTTCAAAATCAGCTGAACGATACTTTAATTCCATCTATAGTTCCTTATTACTTCTGACTGCTAACGCTCTGTTAAGGGTTGAGCAACGCAATACCAAAGCCGCCGCATACCACCTTAAACACTAAAACCAACGCATAGTGAAAATGCCACGCGTTGCGAATCCCTCTTGAACAATTTGTTAGCTTGATATTAACTGGCTCTTTGATACCTTCCATACAGCCATAAACCTAGCAACACCAAACTAGGTAAATACCAAGACATCGAAGGGTCATTGTACTTATTGACCAAAAGGTGTACAAAATTAGTAAACAAAGTTAATTCACATGCTATGTAACTAACAAATAATGTTTTTAGCCATCCTAAAAGCTTTTCAGTATTTGATTTAAACCATACCTGTTCGTCCAACATAAAGGTCAAAGACACATAAAACGCAACAAACACGCAAACTATTCGAAGCGGATCTACTTCAAAAAGGTCTATTGATACATTCAATAGAAAGTTGCTTAGCAGAAGTAGTTGAAAAAGTGGCAGTCCGTCCTCTTTGCAAAAGGGCTTATGTTAAGTTCACCGGTTGTGGTTTTCTTGGTTGGAAATTTCGATAGCAAGCTAACGCCTTGCTAAGATGTGAGTAACGCAATACAAAAGCTACCGCACAGCGCCTTAATCACCATAAGCCACCGCAAAGTAAAAATGCCACGCGTTACGAATCACTCTTAAACGCTTTGTTATACGCGCGCTGCTGGATAAGCATCAACTTTACATTTTCAATTTCATCACAACCATTATTTCTATGGATAACAGCGTGACAGTTGGGGCAAACGGGGCGTAGATCTGCTATCGGGTCGACTTTATATTCGCAGCCAACTTCAGATATAGGAGTAAGATGGTGAACATGAATAATGTTTCTCGCTTCTTTGCCATATGTGTCTTCCGCATTAAATCCGCAGATTACGCAAGTTGCTCCATGCTCCTCTAAACAAGCAACCTTAGCTCCTTGGTTTCTCTCGTACTTGTTAACAGAGATCCTTATTTTTGCTCCTTCGTAATAAAATGCATCAACCTCTTCTGGAAGGGTGTTTCCAACATTGCTTATAAAGTCGCTTCTGCCATATACGTAAAGTATACAATTACGGTATTCCACCAACACTTCATCATTTGCACTTAGCCCAATAGCGCTTAAAACGTCAGCAAGCCTTTCCTTTTCCCCTTGAGCATAAGCATCAGGACATACCCAGGCATAGTCGTTATCACGAGTCATTCTCAAACCGACTTGATAACGAGCATTACCGATGAACGAATCAACATTAACCCTCTCGCCTTCAATAAAAGGAAGATTTGAACAATCACTCTTTTTGAGGTGAATCTCTAGGTAGTCACTGCCATCCGCATATCTATTCGTCCGCCTAACTTTTCCTTTTATCATATATAAGACCTATCGTTTACTTCTAAGCGTAGAACGCCGCATTAAGGTGTGAGCCACGCAACCACGGTACTCAATTTGAGCACCTTAAACACTGATCTTAACCTAAACCAAAAATGCCAAGCGTGGAGAGTCACTCTTAAATGCTTTGTTATATTAAAGCAGTTACCGAACTAAACTAGCCCAATTAAACAATAAGTTGCATTTAAAATGAGAACCGACTCTAGGCTATCGCATAACTATTGTGGTTTTGTTCCTCTAACAACGATTAGAAACTAACATACACATAAAAAAGAGGTGACCATGAGTTTAAAAATAACGTTTTCAATCAAAAAACGTCAGCTTATTGTAGAAAAAATTATACCTGGTGCTAGCAGCGAAAAAGTCATTATGCAGGCAACATCTGGTGGTTGGGATGGTTACAAGCATCTACCTAAAGGTAACTGGGTAATTACAGAAAACCCAAGCGGTTTCTGATCTTATTTTGGTCTATTTTTAGTTGATGACAATATAAACGATCAGTTTTTACATGATGGCAAGTGGCGTGATGGTATACGGTTTGGCTACCATGACGATACAGGGAGTCATGGTTGTATTATGACAAAGCCTTCGTTTGGTCAATCATACATTGACGGTAAACATGTGTGGGCTAAGATCCAGAAAATGATCAGAACTAAGAGTTCCAAAAAGCTACTTACATACACAAACAATCAGAATCCCAAAAAATCTGATAGCACTCAGTATAAACTGACAAGCTATGTTTTTTGGTAGTAACCGATTAACCTAAGGAAAGACAAATGCAAAGGCTATTTATTGCGATATTACTCATTTTATTATCATCTACGTCCTTAAGTAGCCCATTACACAACAATGGTATAAGTATCAATAATATAGAATATTGGGGTGAATACTCATTCGAAAAGTTTGGTACTAGTGAAGTAAATTACGAATGGGGGTTTAATAAAAGCTCATCGACTCTAATAATAATAAAATCGGAGTGTAAGTCATGTAAGCCATTTGACGAATCTAACGTAGCTGAGATAAACACAATAGATGACTTTAATGTAAGTGCGCTTCTTATAAACCATAAGTATGGAAATGGGATCTACCAAATTCACAAACACTCAAAAAATATAAATTTTTTAATATTCAAAATATTTCACAAAGGGTACTATTACAAATTCCAACTCGGTATACCAAATAATACCAATCAGTCTGTATTTTTTGAACAGAGCATAGAATTCTTGAGAACAATAAACAGTTTCACAATTTTTTAAAATGCTCTCTTTTAATATAACGCCGCATTAAGGTGTGAGCAACGCAACCACAGAACCTTAACCATACCGCCGTAAACACAAAACCCAACCTTGACCCGAAAATGCCAAGCGTTGGGAATCACTCTTAAATGCTTTGTTATGTTTTGGGTTCAATGGATATCTAAAACACTACTTTTCGTGCTTAAAACGATACCTTTCAGATAAACAAACCAAGGAACCGACTAACGCCGCAACACATACTACAACGGTCTGATAAGTCGCCCCTGTTACCTTAAAATCATTCAATATCTCGATTGCCGCCAACATGGGCAATGTTACGGTGAGAGCGAGGCTGACTAGTTTTGTTGTTTTTAACCTTGCTCCCCTCCGCCTACTGTAAAAATAATACGCATAATCCGAATAAAGGACAAACAGAGAAATAAATAGAGCCAGTATCCAAAACATTAACTATAAATCCTCTGGTCTAAGTAAGTTACGACGCACAAGTTCCTTTTTTGCGGACATGGAGTCAGCTTCATTAAAACCTTTTATTACACTGGCAAGAATAACAGCTACGAAAAACGCTCTCGAGCTAACTTGTTGAGCGGAAGCAGATAACTTCAACTTATTTAATGCTTCCTCAGCTATATGAACAGATGCCATATCTTTCACCAAGGAAGCGCCACCACCTTTTGATAAAGAATAAATTATGGCTGCGGCAAAACCAACTTCGAGCTTAACTTCTATTGTTATAAACCATGTTGAGAGAAAGTCAGCAACTGCTTTATGTGTTTTAAAGTACTCTTGTAATTCGCGATTTGATAAACTCCAAGGATTCCACATTGGTTTTGCAATACTCTGCGCAACTAGCATTTGCACCTTACCAAAAAACCTCCGATTCCCAAGAGCCTAAGCTTGCTCCATGACCTTTCTTTGTTCGATTTTACTTAATTGTCGATACAGAATGACTCCCGTGAGAACTGGAAGTACACTTTCTCTGTTGCCTCGAACAAAGTTCAGATCGTCATCTAACCCCGTTAGTATTGCCAACTGAACTACAGGTTCAGTTTTTAAAGTCTGCTCACTATAACCTCTGACCATTTTTAATTTCCCAAAGTATCTTATGCCGTTTGCGTACAATATATACAACAAATTGATATGCAAATGATGGCAATAAATTTCAGCTAGAACGTATCAATGTTTGGAAAATAAAAGGGGAAATTAGAGATAGTCGCCGCAAAAGCTAAGTATTTCCTGAAGAAACATAACGCTGCGTTAAGTGGTGAGCAACGCTACCACCTTACCTAAACCATTGTGCCGTAAACACTAAAGCCGAATCAAACCGAAAATGCCAAGCGTTGGGAATCCGTCTTAAACGCTTTGTTATGTAAATTTTTGTGGTAGCGTTAAAACTATTTACTTACGTATTCTGTTTCACAATCGAATCCATCACACCTAATAGTAAGAGTTGTACTCTTTGTCGATGTAACTGAAGTTGAAGAACTCTTGGAGCTTGTAGTTTCCGAGAATTCTACCGCCTCTGCATCAAGTACTTTTAGCATTTTTTCTTTGGTTGAATCAAAGTTGATAACTTCCATCAACTCTGATAATTCTAAATCAGAATATTCTTCGTGGTGACCTCGCAATGTTTTAACTGCTTTCACTTTGGAAGAATCAAAATCAAAATACTCTACGAGTGTTATTAACTCTTCAAATGTCAGGTCGCGATTTAGGTTGTTTACGTTGTCGGAAACAAACCTGTTTTTTGTTGAGTCAAAATTAAAATGGCTTATTTTTGTCAACAATTCTTCAGGCTCCATAGCCTGAACACTTAAAGAACAAACTAAGTAAAATACTCCTGATATAATGATTTTATACAATTTCAAACCCCTCCTTTTGTTCGATTTACATAACGCCCTGTTAAGGGGTGAGCAACGCAATACCGATGCCGCCGCATACCACCTTAAACACTAAAACCAACGCATAGTAAAAATGCCACGCGTTGCGAATCCCTCTTGAACAGTTTGTTAACTGGATTTGCAAAGGCGGAGCGCTTGCTCTCCCGATTTTGCGATAATTACACGCTTATTTCTTGTAAGCGTCTTGAGTTTGTCCATTATTAGGGGTTTCGACTTTTTGGGATAGTCCCATAAAAATTTGATGAACTCGATATCAAACCTTTCATCGCAACCTTCAGCTAAATCTGGACGCTTACTACTTAATAATGTTCTCTTTAGTGCTCGATAGATACAGGTATATCGGTTTACATCTAAGAATATTACTGTATCACAAGCTTCAAATCTTATATCAAGGGTGCTCTGATAATTACCATCGATAATCCAACACTCGCTTTCACAAAGACCTTTTTGAATTTTGATCCAGTCATCTTTTGGAGTTTTAACCCAATTTGGTTTCCAATATAGCTGATCGAGATGATGAACAGGCAAATTCAACTCTGTACCTAATAGTGCCGAAAATGTGGATTTACCCGAACCACCGGAACCAATGACCGCAATTCTTTTCATCGGACTTACCTCGTCATCAATCCAGTTAACGCCCTGTTAAGGTGTGAGCAACGCAATACCAATGCTTCCGCATACTACCTTAAACACTAAACGCAACGCATAGTAAGAATGCCACGCGTTGCGAATCACTCTTAAACAGTTTGTTAGCTTTACGCAAAGTCCAGCGAATAAGTAAATATGCCACATGATCTACACTTGAACTTGTAGATTGCTGGGTTTCCACCTTTTTCATAGTAAGTGACTATTTGATGCCACTCATTAATACCTATTAGCTGATCGTTTAGTAAAACCTCTAATTCAGCGTCTTTTACCTGTAATAGATCAGACTTCTCTGCATCTCCATGAAATTCACAAGCATCGCCACAGTGCGATAGCCACACTTCTTGCTGCCATGAAATATAGCTTGGAGTTCTCTCGCAAACTTCCTTCACCACAGACTTATCAAGTCTAGCTTTCATCAATGGATGTGGATCAGCAAACTCTCCGTCGAATTTCTTCGCCGCCGAGCCATCAGAAATACACCAGGGACAAATAGTTTCTATGTCATGCTCAGAGTAAATAGTAGAAGTTGCCCTGTAGCCACGACTGACACCACAACATTCACAATTTGCATCTGTAACTTCTAAAGCACCCGTTTTAATGGGATCTGGATGATACTTAAATGTTGGTAATTCCATTGTACCTCCGAGTCAAGCTAACGCCGCATTAAGGTGTGAGCAACGCTACCACGAAACCTAATCATACCACCGTAAACACAAAACCCAACGATGAAGTAAAAATGCCACGCGTTGGGAATCACTCTTAAATGCTTTGTTAGCCTTTAGTTTTAATCTTCTACCCAAATATCATTAGGGAGATCTTTTTTATTGGTTTGAGGCAATTCTCTATCAGAATTCTCTGGCCACTCTGGGGATAACGCCATTTTGATATCATCGGCATCTACATAGGCTATAATTTCAACCTGCTGATCTGTCTCCCACACCTTTCCACTCCACTCCACTCCACTCCACAGCATGAAGTCATATCTACCTATAGATTGCCCCAACTTCAGTGCTACAAAGTAAATGCCGGGAGTTGGTGGTGTGCCTTTTTTCCAGTTTAAAGTGGTTTTCATATTTGTTCCTATAAATTTTTATTGCTAAAGCTATCAGCAATATCAGACATTTCCAATAAATATAATAGGTTATTTTTGTAGGCGTGATGAGCATTATCTAGCAAACCAATAAGTAAATAGCAATTGTCATCAAAATAGTTACTAGAATAGATAAGAGCTGTATTGCTAGTTTTATCAAATGCAAACTTCTTCAAGTTCCCACGCTTGGACGTTTTATCTTTTATATGTATATGTCGCAACCCGGATAATCGAAGCTTTTCGGGAAAACCAAACGTCGTATCTCTCCCAAAATCATGTGGTTGCACACCTTTTTCCTTGTACTTAACGCCCTGTTAAGGTGTGAGCAACGCAATACCGATACCGATACCGATACCGATACCACCGCATACCACCTTAAAAACTAAACGCAACGCATAGTAAAAATGCCACGCGTTGCGAATCACTCTTAAACAGTTTGTTATAAGTAATTAACACCTAACAAAATGATCTGAATTACTTATGTACATCTTGATGTTCTGATAAATCATCGTGTTGTTATTACGACCGATCTTTTTCTTGGATTCTTTGGTGTTTACTGACCACTGTCCAAAAAACACAAAGTCTTCTCCAACAGTTAACGAATCAACTAGCTTAGTTTTTTTTAAGACTACCTGTACTACAGTTCGCTTTATCTCGCCTTTCTCATTTGGCTGAACAAATGGTGAATGCAGTTCTGCCACATGGTACGAAAAGTTTTCCATTGGCTCATTTATTTTGTAAAGATTACCTGAGATAGCTAGTGGAATAGTATATTTTTCAGAACCATAGTATTTGGCAAACTTTTCAATATTACTATCGTCAAAGAAGAACCTAGACCATGGAACTTTATTTCCTTTAAATTTAAGAACAATAAGTGATTTCAGTTCGCCGTCGTTCTCAAATAAGGTTCTAATTTCTATAATTTGTTTAAGCGTGCGAAGATAGTTACTTAACTTTCCTTTGTTATTAAACGACTTATTACTTTCAACACTTGAGCCCCATCCTTCACTCACCTTGCCAACTTCGAACGCAGATAACTCTCGTAAAGCCTTAATTAAGATGTGCAGACGAAATTCAAACTTCTTTTCCGCTATGGCTTTAAAAACTTCAGATTCAGAAGTCTTAGCGATAATGTTTAATGAACCAGCTATATTGTACTTGCAATGCTCAGCGTGTATTTCATGTGGTTTCAATCTAAAACAAGGAGGAATTTCAATAGTTTTAGATGCGCATTTACGATTATGCCTGCTAACAAAAGATAGCTTTGCTTCGCAACCTGAAGTCTCACACCAAATTTTAGCTTCATCAGTTCGCCTTTCGTAGGCAAGCACATCAATTTTATTGCCAGTTACCAATCTTGCTCTAGGAATTTTACTACCCACAAAACCTCCCATTACTTATAACGCCCTGTTAAGGTGTGAGCAACGCAATACCGCCTTAAACACCAAACGCAACGCATAGTAAAAATGCCACGCGTTGCGAATCACTCTTAAACAGTTTGTTAGAATTACGTCTCAGTGCGGGTCTATCTATTTCGTACACCATCACCAAATTCAGTAAAGTCGCTGATTTGACTTAACTTAAATCTATGTTCAAGAACAAAGGTTGACCACATCTCTTTAAATATTGGGTCATCATCGTCAAGCTCGTTAACACTTTTTTTAGTAAGCATCTTTTTTGTTAGGTAGTTAATACTAGTAACCACCTCCACTCTCGGACCTCGATTGTCGCTTGCGTCATAACCGATTAATTCAAGATCTGAATCTTGGTAACGGAAGTTGTAACTCCAGTAACCATATCGACCATGTAAAAAATCAATATATAAGTTTCCTTTTGTTATACTCATTAAGATATCTGGAACCATGTATACACCTCCATCTTCATCATCAGAAAAGAAGCAATTGTCATTTTCAACAACGACGTCGTAGTTGTCGTTACCTCTTAAAGCAACAATAATTCCTCTTCGGTTGAGATCTAACCGACCACGGAGCTCATCAGTGACAATTTTGTTTTGATCTGTACCTTGTATCATCAAAACAATATCGTCTCGACTATCTCCATTTAGGTCACCATGAATAGCCTCAATTATGGTATGACCATTAGGAACGATTTCCCGATAGGAGCTATCAAGGTCGATTTTCTCTTGTGCTAAAACGTTTGCTCCAAATAGCAAAGTTGATAATAAAAGTAACTCTTTCATTTCTCACTCTATGATTTTTCAGTAGTAAGTTCTAACGCCGCATTAAGGTGTGAGCAACGCTACCACGATACCTAACCATACCACCGTAAACACAAAACCCAACGATGGTATGAAAAATACCAAGCGTTGGGAATCACTCTTAAATGCCTTGTTAACTCACAATTTTGGGGGAGTTATAACCCTGCGTCGATCATTAAGAAGTTCGTTTTCATTTTTATTGCTGACGTTTTAACACAAACAGCATAATGCCCTTTTCGACCTTTCAACTTTCTAAGGATCATTGAACGTACTTGTTTGCTCAACCATTTTGCGGGGTTCTCTCCAACAGATATTGGTCTAGGAACTAAGTCCATGAGGTCAGAGCATTTTCCCGACTCTGATAACATTTTATATGTAAGATTAAACATTTCATCATTTATCGCCCAGTTCCTAGCTTGTGGACCATATACATTGACAAGAAACGACTTTAGATCTTGCTTTTCTTCTATTGATAAAGACATATCACTTCCTTTTAATTGCATTTAGCAGTTCAATGTAATATTCACCCTCTCCTCCAATACTGAGATGATGAATTTGATACTTTTCAAAAACAAAAATGTTACCCTGCTTTGATGCATCGTCATAACCACCCAACAACTCTACGTCGCCAAACTTCCGATTAATTACATTAGTTTTTGACAGACCAAATGACATTGCTTGCTCATTTGCAAGTTCACCTAACCAATTAGGTAAACTTGTCCGTAGATTTGGATAAAAGACTGACTTTAAAAATTCATGTTGAATGTCAGTTAAATCAATCGTTGTGTAAAATCCCTTGGGATTTATTATCTCATGAGAGAAGTACCAATCATCATATTTCAGGATAAGCATATTGTCTGAATGTGATAACTTTTCTGGTATTGATATATCTACTACAACCTTATTAGATAAATGCAACTGTTCTAATTTCGCATAACACATATTTGATGTGAAAATTAGCAGGAGAATTATTAGTGGTTTCATCTCAAGGACTCAAATTAAATGAAAGCCATTCTTGCATTGCCAATTCATATCTGTCGACATTTTCACATTCGAGGATGAAACTGTGCGATTCACATACAATGTAAATGAAACTGACAACAAGCATATTTCAACAACATTTGCACTACGCATTGTGAGTTAACGCCCTGTTAAGGGGTGAACAACGCAATACCGATGCCGCCGCATACCACCCTAAACACTTAAACCAACGCACAGTGAAAATGCCACGCGTTGCGAATCACTCTTAAACAGTTTGTTATACGAACATTTCTTCGAAACCCAAAGTAAAATGAGTTTTACTTAACTGAGCTTTGAAAATAGGTATATTTTTACTACCGATGAGAGTCTGAATTAACCTAGCATCCTCATCAGAAGCACGACATCCAACAAAAACCGCAGATATACAATCGGGTGGCAACTTAAACAAGAAAACAGATGTTGGTAAGACAGCTAAAGAGCCATAGATTTCATTCAGAATCACGTCACTATGGCTATACTTCATTTCTTCACGATCATCAGTAGAATTACCGTCCCAGTCTTGATTATTGAACTGTTCGTATTCGACAAGATCAACTTCAAAAGTGACCGACAGTTCGTCCTCTGCAACGATATTAAACAGGTCTACATACAAGTTATCGTAAAACTCATGAAGCTGTTCGAACAGTTCACGCTCTACACGAACATAATCAGCTAGTCTCAACTTTGGTAAGATACGATGCTCTTTTTCGTATATCCAATCATCACTTTTAGTTAGAAGTAAGTCTTTAACACATACTTCAGTCTGTAAGGGTGAAAAGCGTTCCCTGTTGTATAGTACTCGTTCAATCGTATCTCTCATGGAAAGCTTGTAATTGAAAAAGTAATCTAACTTTTCATAGTCAAACTCTACAACAATCCCTTTATGTTCATGAGCGTAGTGAGACCACATCAAAAGGTTATTGTAGTTTTCAGTAAATGATATAACACCAACTTCATTGAAATTACCATCAGTCACAAATTGTTCAGCTTGTTCAAAGAAGTCTTCACCGAGCCCCTCACGAAGAACTTTATCCACTAAATCTTGTGCTGGACTCAATTCAAATGGATCATTCAAAACTCCACGTTGGCTTGCTCGTAGACAATAGTTGGAAAAAAACTCCTCTCGGAAAGGCATATATTTATAGATTTTCTTCATACTTCCCCGTTCGTATAACGCCGCATTAAGTGGTGAGCAACGCAATACCGATGCTCCCGCATGCCACCTTAATCACTAGACGCAACGCATAGCAAAAATGCCACGCGTTGCGAATCACTCTTAAACAGTTTGTTATGTTCGTAACTGCTTGAAGTACCAATCAGCTTGCTCCCACTCTAGATCTTGTTCCATGTGCCAATCAAATTGTCGCGGATAACGATAATGGTCAACTATGTACTGAAGATGTTGATGCGCAACTTCAGGGTCATATACTCGCCATACTACGCGACGAGTGTTATTCCATGTTTCTCTCACAAGAAAGAGCGCGTTACCACCCGCTTTAATCTCTTCGTCCAATTGATCACAAAATGGGTCAACGATAGCTTGCTCATCTTCCGAAGGCATTCCATGCTCGGCTAAGTCATCAAAATCAATTATTACAGAAAGATGCCAGCCAAAAATTTCGCGATGCTCAAAACCAATGAGTCCAGAGTTCAACATGCCAACGCATGGTAAATCATCTTTTTTCCACTCAAGTAAAGTATAAGATTCTTCAGGAAGAACTATCCGGACTTCGTTTTCTTTCGGTGCTTTATCTTTATTACTGCCAAATATTTTCCCGAACATGAAACTCCTCCTAGAACATAACGCTCTGCTAAGGGGTGAACAACGCAATACCGAAGCCGCTGCATACCGCCTTAATCACTAAAATCAACGCATAGTAAAAATGCCACGCGTTGTGAATCCCTCTTGAGCAGTTTGTTAGTTTTCAAACCCAAAGCGTTGATTTTAAGTCATTTTAGACTTTGCAAACAATAAACTTTATGTGTTTTGATGCACTTAAGTCAGGCGTAGTCTAAAAGCGGCTAATCAATGAAACCACATGGAACAAACAACGTCGCAGAAAACGAACTCACAACACCAAAAAGCGCTTTTGGAAAACCAATATCACAATGCGGACTTTCAACAGAGTCACTGAAACCACATGAATTTACCACTTCAGAGAAAACGTTATTTCAGCGAGTAAATCGGCTTTTGTACCAGCAAACTTAACGAGCAGAGTTTCAACAAAAGAGTTCAGCTCAATTAACCCAAAAGTAGCCACAACAAAGAACAAACCAACCGTTAAAAAGATGCCAATTTTGGATTTTCACCACGCTCGTTAACACTGAAATTGAACGCCGATACGACAATTCCGACTTTGAGCTTTTACCACTAGATCCTGCGATATAGCTGCGTTTTTCCTCTTGCAAACTAACGCCTTGCTAAGGTGTGAGTAACGCAATACAAAAGCTACCGCACAGCGCCTTAATCACATAAGCCACCGCAAAGTAGAAATACCACGCGTTACGAATCACTCTTAAGCAATTTGTTAGTACATGCGCTACTTCTATTTATGCGCTCCAAAATATTGAAAAGTGGCATGATAAGCCAAGGCTCTAGCTCGTTGTTTATCAATGGAAAGCCCGCAGCTCGTATGGGGGACGGAACAGCTCACGGCGGTAAAATAGTGATTGGAAACCCAACGGTGCTCATAGGAGACAGTGGCGGTCAAGCTTCTACGCCAAAACCTAAAAGTGCTACAGGCTCTGCGACACAGACAAACTCACTAACTAATGATTCAGCTGGGAATATTCCCCGTGAGCAGAAACCAATTGTTAAGGTTAGTGCAGGACAAGCTTCTGGTATAAAAGGGAAACAGGGATCGTGGGCGAGCGAACTAGAACCTCCTGCACCGAATACCTTATATGAGGTAACCTAAACTCATGAAGGAAGCCCAGTAACGTACACCTACGAAACCGATGCACAAGGTAGAACAATACGAGTAACGGGGAAACTGCAAAAGTCTCCCATTAAAAATCAAGCTATGCGTGATAAACTGCACCGTAATTCATCTACTCAATCAAAGTATGGAGGGGATGACCCAAACTATGATGGTGGTCACCTCATTGCTACTTTATTCCAAGGGCCAGCTGAAAAAGTGAATCTAGTGCCTCAACTGAAGGAGCAGAATCGGCATGGTGAGTGGCGGCAGATGGAAAAGAGGTGGTCACAGGCACTTGATGAAGGAAAAGACGTAGAAGTGGATATTCGTATCAAATATAGTAAGGGTTCGACGCCTTCTAGGCTTATTGCTATGTGGACTGTAGATGGTGGCTCCACCAATCGTTTGGTATTTAAGAATTAAGGTAAATTTATGTTTTCAACAGCAGAAGAAATTTATAACCATGTTGGAGGAGCTATCTTGGAGGTGGCTCCCGAACAGTGGTGTGTAGCTTGGGTTGATATTGCTATGAACCTTTCTACTAGAGCGGTGTATTTTCACGATCGTTACTTGGTAGATGCTAACTCAGATGATGTGAAGGATCTCGACATCTATAGCTCTGACAACATTGAACTTGACGATGCCTTTAGTGACTTATTTGATTTAATGTCTAGTAAGGAACAGAGTAAGCCTTGGAATAAAGCCCGTTTTATTGTTCATCCTGATGGTGATTTTGAAATTGAGTTTAAATGGGATGAGGATTGGGCATGGTTAAGTTCATTAGACCCAGATAAAGATATATATCCTGATGGCGATACAGTTAGAACTATCCGCTCATGGGATGGCCTTGGTGAAAATGCTTACCGCCCTTGGTTTGATCCGGATTCAGCCATGTTTAAAAAAGATTAACGAAAACTTTTAATAAAACTCCATGACCACTTACGAAATGAAGTAAGTGTTTGTGGCTTCAATCTAAAAGAACTAGCTTATCACCTAACGCCTTGCTAAGGTGTGAGTAACGCAATACAAAAGCTACCGCACGACGCCTTAATCACATAAGCCACCGCAAAGTAAAAATGCCACGCGTTACGAATCACTCTTAAGCAATTTGTTAGTACATGCGCTACTTCTATTTATGCGCTCCAAGATATTGAAAACTGGCATGATATGAAAGGCTTTGAACACTGAAGTGAGACGGGCAGCTACAAAACTTAAACTCGGTTAAGAGACTAGAGTTGGCTAGAAGAAAAACGCACTGAACTCCCCTACTTTTACTGACCTCAAATTAGAAAAGGATTCGTTCCTCGCACTTCGACGGCAGCACCAAAGAAAGACAATTCTGACTTAGTAAAAACCACGAAAGAGAAAAAGCGCCACAGAAATAGGCTAAGAGTTAGAGACCGTAAACGGTGAAATCAAAGCAAACACTCCGCATATAGTGCCACCGGAAAGAACGTGAAAGGCACTAACTGAAAGGTGTAAACACGAGCGCCAAAACAGATAAATACCAAAACTTATGACCTTTGATGTCAAACCCGTACTAACGCCCTGTTAAGGTGTGAGCAACGCAATACCGAAGCCGCCGCATACCACCTTAACCACTAAAGCTAACGCATAGTAAAAATGCCACGCGTTGCGAATCCCTCTTGAACAGTTTGTTAGCTGACATTGCCCAACTGCTGCTTAAAAAACTCTACAACAACGCCAGTTAAGATTGGCTGAGACAGTTTTAATATGCCGCCTGAGAATATGTCCTTAAAAGTTTTCTCGCCTTTAATCGACTTTGGAACAGAGTTGACCGCGTTTAGACCTTTTTCAGTTAATACAGCTCTAGACTCCGTAGCGCTGTACCTGTTGAAGCGAATGTAATCTTCGTTGTGAAGCCAACTCAACGTGTAAGTACATATTTTTTCAATTTCCAAAAACTGATAGAAAAAATCCTCGCCATCTTGCTCTTCAAAGTACTCACTGACTTTAACCGCCAAATCTCCAGTGACGATATCTGTATCGACTGGAAAGTTGTGTAGGCATAGGTGGAAGATCTCAACAACAGCACAATTAAAGACATCTAAATTTCTCAATATAACCTCTTGTCAGCTAACGCCGCATTAAGGTGTGAGCAACGCTACCACGAAACTTAACCATACCACCTTAAACACAAAACCCAACGATGGAATGAAAAATGCCAAGCGTTGGGAATCACTCTTAAATGCTTTGTTAAGTTACTGTTTTCTCTTTACAAATAAGCATGTCGCAATAGTGAGGACTAGCGCTTCTAATGCCACAAAACATATGAACCAATATAGATTATATTCATCTGGTGGGAGTGAAGGTTCGAGGTGATTGAGCAAGGGGTCGATAAGAAATAGAGAAGCAGCCCATACCGACACACCTACCACCATTATTATCAATGTATATTTAACCCCACTCATCACTTAACTTCCCAAAACCATATTTCTTTTGATTTACTGTAGTTACCTCCAGCATTGAATAAACCCGAAATCATAAACCAAGTTTTCCAATCTGTGAGCCTTGAGCCATTCCATAAGTCTATGTGATCGCCACTTCGATTCCGAAAGTTCTCACCATCCCTAGACCAAAAGTCTTTAAAGAATATAATGCCTTTTTTACCTGAAAGTTTTCTAGCGAACTGCTTAGGATCTATTTTCGAAGTCTACTAACACCCGAAATAGGCATTCTTGATAGCCCTTGTGCTAACTCTTCCGCTGCTAAAACGTGACCCAAACCGCTATCATGGTACCAACAATGCCTTGCTTTCGGGACAAGACTGGTTGTGTCAACCCCTATAGAAGCAAGAGCAACACCCAAACGAATTGCGCACTGATCTGAAAAATTTGCTTTGCCATCTGTTGAACAAGGTACGCTATCATCCACAATAGTAGGATGCTTGTTCCATAAATTTTGAAAATCCATGTCATCTCCAATTTTTATACAAATTGGATGATTTCAACTCAGATAACAGCATTTACAGAAATATTATTACGTCATAATGCGAGGTGTTTCAAAGTAACTTAACGCCTTGTTAAGGTGTGAGGCACGCAATACCGAAGCCTCCGCATACCACCTTAACCACTAAAACCGACGCATAGTAAAAATGCCACGCGTGCCGAATCACTCTTGAACAATTTGTTATAAAGATTTTTTCTCAGTTGCCTTTTCATAGTCATTGAGTGCTCTATTGATGTGATACACAGAAAACAAGGCACTACCATCATTGAGCATGTAAAAACCTAAAGGTAGGAAGATAACACCAGAAATAAGAAGACTTGGCTCAAATCCAGTAACAATCGAGTAAATCGATAGTAAAAATGTTATGAACCCAAAGCCAGCTATGAGCAATCCAAACACCAGGTTATAAGAAGCAATAACCTTATCTAGGATATTTAATCTAATCCGGTACGACAAAAGCTCTACATCTGAAATATCAGGTAAAAGTTGGACTGTTTTCAAAACATGTCTGAAAGAGACCGTCGCCCCAACCCTTTCATTAAGTACATAAACTGCTTTTAACATTGGGAGACTAACGCGGATACCATGAATACCTTTAAAACACTCAATATCGAGCTCATTTTTCAAATGAGTCTTTAGTTCTTCCGAAACACTCGGTTCTTGTAAAGCAGACAAAATCTGAGCCATTCTATTTTTTCTAAGTAAGAAGTAGTACTCGGTTACTCTAGGAGCATTTATAGCAATAGTTACGATCACTACAACAATCGCAATCCAGTAATCACCAGTTTTTAGTAACTCAACAACTAAGTCCATTTATCGTGAAAGTCTCCTAATCTTTATAACGCCCTGTTAAGGTGTGAGCAACGCGATGCAAAAGCCGCCGCATACAACCTTAAACACTAAAACCAACGCACAGTGAAAATGCCACACGTTGCGAATCACTCTTAAACAGTTTGTTATACCACTACTAAAATACGACCTCTAAACTAGACAACTTGTATCTTGCCCAAGCATCCATATAGTAGTCACTGTTACTGTCCCAGAACTCTGATGGCATTTTTCTTTGGTATTTTACATTCAAAATACTGTGCTCTTTCGGCGTGACAATACAGTAGACACAGTACTTGTCGATAACATCATATACATCAGAGACTTGGGGGTTAGTTAACGATAGTAAGATGCGCACAACCTCAGCCATGGGCACAACATGCTCTTTCTCAACTTTGTCGCTATTCCGAGCTGAGATTGTCCATTGGCATTGCTCTTTTATCTTTCTTGTATCCCACTTACCTGTCCCATTTACTGCACCGACACGATACGCATACAAATTATCAACTAAATTGCGATAACAATGAGAATCATCAACTCCACCATCGACAAGAACTAGAATAGCTTTAGCAAGAGCTTCAGCTTTAACTGCATATGACATATATAGAACCGCTTCAAAAAGCCGAATCGTAAACTACTTTCTTGTATGCAGAAACTCAGTTTCTCACATAGTGGTATAACGCCTTGCTAAGGTGTGAGTAACGCAATACAAAAGCTACCGCACAGCGCCTTAATCACCATAAGCCACCGCAAAGTAAAAATGCCACGCGTTACGAATCACTCTTAAGCAATTTGTTAGTACATGCGCTACTTCTATTTATGCGCTCCAAGATATTGAAAATTGAGATGATATGAAAGGCTTTGAACACTGAAGTGAGACGGGCAGCTACAAAACTTTACCCCGAATGAAAGGCGAAAGTTGACTAGAAGAAAAACGCACTGAACTGCCCTACTTTCACTGGCTTAAAATTAGAAAAGGATTCTTTCCTCGCACTTCAATAGCCACACCAAAAGTAATCAAGGTTCTCTCAAAAGCCGCCACGAAAATGAAGAAGCGCCAAAGAAATAGGCTAAGAGTTAGAAGCCGTAAACGTTGAAGTCAAAGCGAATACTCCGCATATAGTGCCACCGGAAAGAACGTGAAAGGCACTAACTGAAAGGTGTAAATACGAGCGCCGAAACAGATAAACACCAAAACTTATGACCTTTGATGTCAAACCCGTACTAACGCCGCATTAAGGTGTGAGCAACGCTACCACCTAACCTAATTAATTGCACCGTAAACACGAAACCCAACCTTGTACTGAAAATGCCAAGCGTTGGGAATCACTCTTAAATGCTTTGTTAGCTCTCTGCTTGTTCAGGTAGCAACTGCTCTAGCTTCAAACCATATTCTGCTTCATTGCTTTTATATTCATCTTTCAAATATTCAAAAAACTGAGTCAAATGAACTAAGTGTTCCTCATAATCTTCACGTTCTCTCAAAGTCTCACTATGTAACAAGTTTTGATTATATAGAACAGCGTCTCTAACTGCCGATAATAGCATCGGTACATATGGCTTAGGTATATTCATCTTACGCAGCCTCTCTTACTGCTAACTTCGCTAATTTACTTAATAGTAACTTAAACTTTGACAAGGGCATATCATAAGCAGGAGCGATAGTGTAATGATACGCACCAAAACGAGGGTTATACTGATCTTTAACTATCGCCAACCCAGAAGGTAAAGGTGTGCCCTCTGGTATCCGATAGTGCTGCCAATTTGGCCCCTGTGGTATCCCTGGTCTATCAAACGTACTGATGCCTCTTGGCCGGTCCTTAACTAAAACTCTCGCATCAGCTCCCATTCCTTGAATAGTAATATCAGCAGGTCTAGGTCTACCATTTGAAAGAAGGAGAGTATCTTCAATTAGTTCAAAAAGCCCCATACCTTTTTTAACATTTAGTCCTCTCCACAAATTAAGAGGTACTTTACCTTCATAATAGTTATGAATTTGCCCCTTATCTAACAACACATCTTTTAGCAATGTAACAGTTTCCATGTTTCCTCCTTTTGCTTAAATTTCCGAGAGAGCTAACGCCCTGTTAAGGTGTGAGCAACGTAATACCGATGCCACCGCATACCACCTTAAACACTAAACGCAACGCATAGCAAAAATGCCACGCGTTGCGAATCACTCTTAAACAATTTGTTATATGCCTAGCTTTCACCTATACTCAATGCGCACCATTAATACGCATAGGATTACTTTATGAGAAACACATATAGCACACATGCACCTAAAAAGGCTACAAACCTTAGCCTAAACAGTGAGTTACTTGCCGAAGCTAAGCGCCTAAACATCAACCTATCAGCAACAATGGAAAAGGCTTTGGAAAAGGAAGTAAAACAACAATTGAAAGCCGAATGGTTAGAACAAAATGCCGAAGCTATTGAAGCTTGTAACGACTTAACTGCAAAACACGGACTATTTTCCGATTCATACCGAGTATTCTAATGTCACAATTTACGCTTTATAAAAACAACGATAAGAGCACCGCAAGCGCTTACCCATACTTTGTTGATGTCCAAAGTGAGTTGCTAGATTCACTGAATACTCGCTTAGTCATTCCCTTAACTCCTATCGAGTTGCTAGAGAAAAAAGCCCCTAGCCACCTGTGCCCTACGATCCATATTGATGAAGGTGACTTTGTGATTCTTACTCAACAAATGGCAAGTGTACCAACTAGAATCCTTACGACCCCAGTCAACGAGCTAAGCACGTTTAGAAACGAAATTATCGCTGCTATCGACTTTTTGATTACTGGCATATAACGCCGCGTTAAGTGGTGAGCAACGCTACCACCCTACCTAAACCATTGTGCTGTAAACACTAAATTCAAAGCAAACCGAAAATGCCAAGCGTTGAGAATCCGCCTTAAACGCTTTGTTAGCTGCGTAGCTTTTTGGAGAGCAGGTTCTGTTTTGATTCGAATCCGGCGCTAGTATAAAAACCGATAGCTCCTGCGTTATTTGACCAAACATGCAGGTCAACTGAACTAGCGCCAAGAGCACTAGCCCACTTAGAAAAGTAAGAAACTAGCCCTGTAGCTACACCCAGCTTTCGAGCTTCGCTAGAAACGATTAACTCTTCAATATATCCATACGTTCGTGATTGCGTCCAACGACGCTCTTTAACGTCAGTGAGATTCCCCAATAAAGCTCCGACTACCTTTCCATCGTGCTCGCTAACAATAAGCAACTGATTTTCATCAGATAGAATGTCTTGAAGCTCAGTCTCATTTAGTACATCTTCAGTTTTGCGAACAACATCTGGGGCTAAGTCTGAGTTGTGCTCGTTCTCAGCAATGAAAAGGCTAACCAACACATCTAAATCTTTGATTTGGGCTACACGAACCATAAATCTTCTCCAAGCAGCTAACGCCCTGCTAAGGGGTGAGCAACGCAATACCGAAACTACCGCATACCGCCTTAACCACTAAAACTAACGCATAGTAAAAATGCCACGCGTTGCGAATCCCTCTTGAACAGTTTGTTAGGTTTATGATTTCACGATGTAGATGACAGTATTCTTTGAATATAAGCTGCTTTTGCTGCAGGATAATCTTGCCTACTGACGCCACTTGCAACCAAGCCCTGTTTTAAGGAATTGTACTCGATTAGCAACTCTTGGTTTTGAATGTGAGCATCTCTAAATTGAATATGTTTTCTTAACTTTGAGTCGCCCTGCTTATAAGCATGAACATGGATATAATCGAAACGTTCGTTATCGTTGTAATATGTGAAGAAACAACGACCTTCAACTCCTTGCTCTCCTTTGCAAGTAAAGCCTAGAGATTCAAGCGCTAGAATGTTTTGCTTAAAAGTTAAAGTGTCATTATATGCGATACCTATATCTATTATCGGTTTTGCAATTGAGCCTGGGATTGCTGTACTACCGATATGATAAAGAGTCACGCCACCCAAATTAGGCGCAATCACGCTGACAATTAGCTCATAGGCTTCAGTCCATGTATGGACATAGTTGGTTATCTGGACTGTAAAACGCTCTAACCCTATACCTAGCTCTTCAAGTCGCTTTATCAACTCAGTTTTATCCACTTTAACTTCCCATGTTAACTCGTAAACCTAACGCCCTGTTAAGGTGTGAGCAACGTAATGCCGATACTTCCGCATACCACCTTAAACACCAAACGCAACGCATAGTAAAAATGCCACGCGTTGCGAATCGCTCTTAAACAGTTTGTTATGTTTGCATCACCAACGTTCAAAAATTGAAAAATATCATTGCCCATTTCATCGGATATACTTATGAATATATTCACTCGTTGCTTTATAGTATTCTTTCATTAGCTCATCGCTAATAGGACGCTGCTTCTCATAATAATGCTTTCCTGATGAACTACGCGCCGAATCCGAAAGTTCGTGAATTACTTCCTCTCCAAATTTTAAATAACGAGAAACTTCATCAACGTTTAATAAAAAAGTAGCAGTTTCCTCTCCAATGCCATAATCACACCTTGAATTTAGAATGTAATTTTCCCCATCACTATATAAAAGCCAGTTATTATGTTTAGCCACAACTTTCATACTATTAAATTCCCTATTGTATATCATATTGCATTTTTTCTGTTACCAACGATAACAAACATAACGCCGCATTAAGGTGTGAGCAACGCTACCACAAAACACAACCGTACCACCGTAAACACAAAACCCAACGATGAAACGAAAAATGCCAAGCGTTGGGAATCACTCTTAAATGCTTTGTTATGATTGTTCGTCAGGTTGATTCAAGTACCAATATAAAAACAAAATCACGCCTATACTACTTATTAATAGCAGCAATAAAAAAATATCACTAACGAGAATCTTCAATGTTTTCATTGCGAGGTTATCAGGCTTATTCGCAATCAGGTATTTATAATCAACGTCTTGCAACTGACCTTTAAGATCAAGAAGCATTAACTCATACGCTTTAGACGTTTCAATCAATTTTTGAGCTTCTTCATCTAACGTTGAAAGGTCTTTAAAACTATTATATTTGGTAGTAGCAAAATCACAGTACCATTTTTCAAGAGGTAATTTTTTGTCCCGTGCGTCAATACAATTACTAACGATGTTAATAGCTGAGTTGAGAACATTTTTGTCAACAGTCAGACTTACTTGCTTTCCATATAGTTCTTCTTGAGCGTACGCTTCTGCCAATTTCGAACTAGTGAAATAGTTATATCCAGATACAACTCCTAGGGCGATCATGAAATAAATAAATATTCGCCTCCGTCGCTCCGCCTTAGCCCAAGTCAATACAACCTTTAGTCCACTTTTTATCGTTTTAGCATCATCAAGATAGTCATTTACTGTACCCATTTTAATCCTCAAAAATCATAACGCCCTGTTAAGGGGTGAGCAACGCAATACCAATGCCGCCGCATGCCACCTTAAACACTAAAACCAACGCATAGTGAAAATGCCACGCGTTGCGAATCCCTCTTGAACAGTTTGTTAGAGCGCAACTCACAGGTTGAACAGAACTTTCAAAAGAGAATTAACCAAGGAAGAAACTCCTAGAAATAGTACTACTGGCAAGCCTATCGCTATTATCAGTTTAAACTCAACAAATTGACCTACAACGGCATCACCATACCTACCACCCAGAAACTTTCTCGATTCATCACCTACTGTCGATTTGACTTCATCTGTAACTGTCTTGCGATCTTTACCGATGAATTCTCTAAACAGCATGAAGCCGAAAGGAGCGATAATAATGCCGGCGATAAGATATGAAATGTATTCAACTATATCGGTCATGTTCATACTTTTTTCTCCTGCGCTCTAACGCCTTGCTAAGGTGTGAGTAACGCAATACAAAAGCTACCGCACAGCGCCTTAATCACCATAAGCCACCGCATAGTAAAAATGCCACGCGTTACGAATCACTCTTAAGCAATTTGTTAATACATGCGCTACTTCTATTTATGCGCTCCAAGATATTGAAAACTGGCATGATATGAAAGGCTTTGAACACTGAAGTGAGACGGGCAGCTACAAAACTTAAAATCGATAGAGAGACGAGAGTTGGCTAGAAGAAAAACGTACTGAACTCACCTACTTTTACTGAGTTCAAATTAGAAAAGGATTCGTTCCTCGCACTTCGACAGCAACACCAAAGAAAGACAATTTTGACTTAGTAAAAACCACGAAAAAGAAGAAGCAATAAAGAAATAGATTAAGAGTTAGAGACTGTAAACGATGAAGTCAAAGCGAACACTCCGCATATAGTGCCACCGGAAAGAACGTGAAAGGTACAAACTGAAAGGTGTAAAGGCGAGCGCCAAAACAGATAAACACCAAAACTCATGACCTTTGATGTCAAACCCGTACTAACGCCCAATTAAGGTGTGAAGCACGCATCCACAACACTCAATTTGAACACTTTAATCACTAAACTTAACCCAAACCGAAAATGCCAAGCGTGCTGAATCACTCTTAAATTGTTTGTTATGTTTATTTAGTAGTTAAGTAGTTTATGATCTTAGGGTCTCTAAACATTGCTGAAACTGCATTCGCCAATGAGTAATTACTTGCATGTTGAACACCAAGTGCGCTTTCACCAAATGCAGTATAAGTTGCTTTATATTGACCTTCCGTTTCTACAGAAACGACTGTTTCACAACCCATAGAAAAAGATCCAGATTGATCACAACTAAATTTATCCACCGATATATTCAACTGCTTGGTTGCTATTGGAGAAATGATAGCTTTACGTTTTATTAGTTCTTTCTCAGCCACTGCAATTACGGTATCAGTCAACTCTTTCTTCGAGCCTGTGAAGGCGACAGTTTTTAGATCGACCAAGAGTAAAGTGTCATCATTCTTTTGTTCATTAACGATAGATACTGAATCATTAACATTAAATTCAATGAATGGTTGAATTTCCGTAACATCCACTTTCGGATCTAGCGGGACTGTCGCGCAACCAACTAGCGCAATTGATGCAAATGTGAAAATAAGTTTATTTTTCATACATTAAGCCTAATTAATAATAATATTATATGATACAGCACACATTGAAATTATCAAAAACATAACGCCTTGTTAAGGTGTGAGGCACGCAATACCTAAGCTCCCGCATAACACCTTAACCACTAA
Source organism: Vibrio sp. NFR (assembly GCF_027587095.1). Lineage (NCBI taxonomy): Bacteria > Pseudomonadati > Pseudomonadota > Gammaproteobacteria > Vibrionales > Vibrionaceae > Vibrio > Vibrio sp. NFR. The sequence goes on along the minus strand of NZ_JAPPTN010000017.1, from coordinate 6,719 downwards.
AATCAACGCATAGTAAAAATGCCACGCGTGCCGAATCACTCTTGAACAATTTGTTATGTTTATTACCACCCGCCAGTACGTTACCGTAAATGAGCAGAACAATTTTACCGGCTAAAAACTTAGCTTTTACCTGCTGCTAAAAAAGCAGAAAACCCCATAAAAACAAAGGATATGAAGAGTGACACCATAGAATATCGAATGACAGTAAACAACCAAGAGCTACTTTCAGGATACTTCGAGATATTTTCGCTACTTCTTACGTAATTAAAGAGAAGCGCACTAGAAAAAGGAACAAACAAAAAGTAGATCGCTTTATATCTACTCGGGTCTATTCTTTTCATCTGCAATCCGAGGGAAATACTACTCCCAAGGAGCACTATCATTGAAGATATGAGCACTAGAAAAGCCGCAAATGCTAGTAACGAATACACATCCATCAACTCTCCTTTTCCACAATAAGCATCTGAATATTAACTATAGTTTTCTACACTCGACTAAGAAACATAACGCCCTGTTAAGGGGTGAGCAACGCAATGCCGAAGCCGCTGCATACCACCTTAAACACTAAAAACAACGCATAGTAAAAATGCCACGCGTTGCGAATCCCTCTTGAACAGTTTGTTAGGCATTTACTCGACTCCTGCGACAGATTTAATTTTTTTAAACACCACAAATACAGCCCAAAAGAAATCCCTATTTTTCACATCGAGCATATCAGCTCCCCACATTGGCTGATTGTCTTGTATAAACGATACAAACTTTGCAACATCTGCTTCAACTTCACTTGAAGTTAAATTATGCGCCAGTCGATTCCGAGTCTTATTTAGCATTGAAATTGCAGCCCACACCCAAGGCTCACATGAAGTGTCAGTCAAAGCCCTAGATATTTGTAGTTTATTGGCAAATGTAAGCCTAGCTTCCAATATGTATTTCGATGACTCAGATTTATTAACAAGGATCTCTGTCAATGCTTCTTCAACAAGTAGATGACATTTGAGTATCGTTAACTCAAAGTCATTTATATTCTCTAACGTTTGAAGTAAATGGAGAATCGGTACGTCTTTATCCATATTTTCCTCCTGATGCCTAACGCCGCGTTAAGTAGTGAGCAACGCCACTCCTACCAAAACCATTGTGCCGTAATCACTAAATTCAAAGCAAACCGAAAATGCCGAGCGTTGCGAATCTGCCTTAAACGCTTTGTTAAGCTTCAGGCTCAGGCACCCACGTGAATACATTTTGACGAACAAAAGACTTTAGTATTCCAAGTGATTTTAATGCATCTGATTTAGCTAGTTCTTCAGCAGATTCAAATCGACCATCGATCATTTTTTTAGCCAATGAGCCATTTTTAAGCCCCGCTTTCGCATGAACATAAGGGTTGCGGATTTTCCGTAATACTTCTAATTGTTCAAAAAGCGTTTCACTGATAATTTCAGCGGCTTTTGCAGATTCGAGGATTTTCTTAAATGAGGATTCAGCTATCGTATTCTGCCCTCTCATGATGAACTCACCGGACAATGAGTGCTCAATAAACGCTTGGCACAGTAATACGACTGCCATGTAATTACCATTAACGTAACTATTAGCCAATTCATGAAAAGCTAAGTGAGACTGTAAACCTCCGGTTAACAGCATATCTCCCTGTGGCGCAAACAGTTCATTTAGCTCGACAAATCTAACAATACGATCTGGTCTAGTTTGTTCTTCATCTTCGACAAAATCAGCGATACCCTGTCGTTTTATTTCTTCGTAATCCATATTGTCCTCATTGAAGCTTAACGCCCTGTTAAGGGGTGAGCAACGCAATACAAACGCTGCCGCATACCACCTTAAACACAAAAATCAACGCATAGTAAAAATGCCACGCGTTGCGAATCCCTCTTGAACAGTTTGTTATGTGCGTGCTAACTGAGGTACTTTTGCCAATGTTGCTGATCTTTCAAAACTACTCTGTAATCTTTGTAGTCCAATGAACTGTAGAACTTTTTAGCTGCAACATTATCATCACCGACTTCTAGTGTGATTTTGAGGTAATCATTATCACGACAATATTGTTCGATACTATTCAATTGCACCTTGCCAACACCTTTACCACGAAAGCTGTCCGACACCATAAAATCATGGATATTCATCACTCTTTGCGCACGATAAGTTGAGAACGATTCAAAGCAAACCGCAAAACCAGCAGGCTTATTGTCGACAAAACTGATAAATCCGAGGAAATAAGGCAGTGTAAATAGCTGAGCAATTACTGAGAGATCTAGTTCAACTGAGAATCCAGATAGATACTCTTTGAACAGAGTCTCCAATATACTTTTGTCCTCAATGCTTTCTGTTTCGATACGCCTGATTGTGATTTCCATATTTATTTCCGCCAAAGCACATAACGCCCTGTTAAGGGGTGAGCAACGCGATACTGAAGCCGCCGCATACCACCTTAATCACTAAACACAACGCATAGTAAAAATGCCATGCGTTGCGAATCCCTCTTAAACAGTTTGTTAGCTTACTACTGATGTGGTCAAATTTTCTACTTCGGATAGTAAATGGTTTCCCCAATAGCATTGATCAATGTAAAAATGAAGTGATAAGTCGAGGAGACATAGTGCTGCAAATTAAATCGAACTAAACCTAAGCTTTTTCCCTTGAGGTCTTTAAAAGACTCGAACTTTGCTAATTGTGAGTCAACAAAATACAAGTGTTTAATTTTATTGTTAAGTACTCTCATTTCATTAATTGCAGCATATGAAGCAATCTCAGTAACATCCACACCTAACTCTACGAAATCTTTCTCAATATCATGCCATCGATGTGAGGATTTACCTTGACTTTCTGTTAGAGCCAAGATTCGATTAGAAAATTGCTCTACTGTTGCCCACAAATTGATAACTAAACTTTCGCCTACGATACTTTTTACTTGCTCTTGTTCCACTTTCCAGTTGTAGTTCGGAAATGCTAGGCGCACTAAATGCTTATTTTCTTCCGGTATATCGTCGAACATATTTAAGTGATGTTCATTAAACTCCTTATATACAGGGTCGTATTGCTGTTTGTTGCTATCATAAACAGTCATTGCGTAACGGTGCGACATGACAATATCGTTAATTCTCTGCAGAGATTGCATTCTTAGAGATAAACGCTCCTCAGCATTTTCACCTTCCGGAAAAACGAAAAAGCCTTCTTCTAGTTTGTGATAGGTAACATCTTGGGATTTTTCAAGTTCACCTAATGTAAGTAACATAAGTACATCTCTCTAAAAATAATTAATGCTGCGGATTATAATGATTGCGGTAAGCTAACGCCCTGTTAAGGTGTGAGCAACGCAATGCCGAAGCCCCTGCATACCACCTTAAACACTAAAACCGACGCATAGTAAAAATGCCACGCGTTGCGAATCACTCTTAAACAGTTTGTTAGCTTTGTTGGTTGATTGATTGTTCTGCTATTAACTGCCATGAATGTACGTCAGGCTTACATTGCAACAATTTTAAATCTTTGCGTCCCCATGAGAGAAGGATCTCTTTAAGTTCATCACCGGAGAGATCATTCTTTTTAGTTACATTCTTATATACATGCCGACCTAAATATATTTCCTTAATAGCATTTTCTGGTATATCCAAACAATACAATGGACGCCCTGCTACTGAGATTTTATTCCAAGCGTTACTGCGCCCCTTACCGAAATGGTAGCTAAACGGTAGAGCTGATATGTCCTTAACAACTCGAACTTCTTCTTCGTAGCTCCACTCAATAGATTTGTACAAAAATGCCCTTTTGACTAGATTAAACGAGTCAGAGTTAAATTTGATGCCATTTCCTATACTCATCAGTTCTTCACTACTTAAAGTAGGCAAGTTTTTATGTGGCTTGGTTGCCGAATAGACAATTTCTCCATACTGACAAGGTATGACGCACGCATCTTCATCTGTAAATCCAGCTAATTTAGCATCAAAACCAATTACCACACCTTGGTGTTCGTCTCCATAGTGAGCTCACATCAATGGATTCAATGGTTGTCTAGTAAGTGAAAGCACACCATAGTTTCTTGAAAAACGATTTTTACACGCATTCGTAGCCATGCTTGCAGTTACGAATGAATCACTACCATCCTCGAATCCAAAAGCGGTGCATTCAAATGGGTCGTTCAGGTCTTCAAGACAAGAGAAGCCAAGTGATGAATTTTCAATAACAGAAATAGCCGCTTTAAACGACATATATTTATACAGAATCAACGTTTATCCTCAAAAAGCTAACGCCCTGTTAAGGGGTGAGCAACGCAATACTGAAACTGCCGCATACCACCTTAATCACTTAAACCAACGCACAGTGAAAATGCCACGCGTTGCGAATCCCTCTTGAACAGTTTGTTATGTGACTTGCCCCAAAACCTAATCACCAAAAAACAGTGGGGAAACAGCCAAGAGAACAGCACAACTTAACTTAAAATAGAATACCGCTAGGAATACAAAATTCAGCTTATTATTTTTAGGAACCGGAGTACCTAACAACACATCTGTTCTAGAGTAATACTTAGCGGAAAATATGCCTAATAGAAACACTAAATAGGCACTCAACATTAATAATACCAAATCACCATTAATACGCATGAGAATCGGTACCAATAAAGGCATCAAAAAAACAAAGCAGACACATATAAACCAAAGCTTCAGTAAGGAAGAAGTAGCAGCCCATTTAAATTTACTAGCTAATAGTTTGGGTATGTATTCCATGTTATTCCTTCTCTGGTCACATAACGCCCTGTTAAGGTGTGAGCAACGCAATACAGATGCCGCCGCATACCACCTTAAACACTAAAACCAACGCATAGTAAAAATGCCACGCGTTGCGAATCACTCTTAAACAGTTTGTTAGCCGTCTTTTGGAAATACGTTCTCAACACGTGCCGGAATGATGTATGTTCCTTCAAGCATATGCTCAATAATTTGCAGGGCTAGTTCTTCACTTCGTGCGCTGCAGAGTTCCCTAATACCCTTAGCTTATGCAATGTATCAGCACCTTCTTTAGTGACAATTGATCTAGTTTTTAAAGTGTTTATTTTTCGGTATAGATCGCGACCTTCAGCTTGGAGATCTTTACAGATGGTTTCAACAATTGCTCGAATGCCAATACCCGCTAGGATAAATTGATCATTTTCTAACGATAAAACCGTTTCTTTGTATATTTGTTGAACTGTATAGGGAAGCAAGTGTGATTCTAAAGATTTAACCCCTTCCACGCGTCCTGGATAATACTTAATCGTTTCAGGATGATACGGACCTTCATGGTCATATTCAACATCTTCAGAAAAAGTTGAAACAGTTCGAAAAGAGACTGTCTGGCAGCCTAAACACTGAATTGTCTGATTCTTGCAATGCCAATCAACTGAGTTGCCGCCTCCACAGTCTTCACTTCCATCCTCATCAAAGGATGACACAATTGAGTGTAGTGTAAGTCCAGAGCACTCTTTGCAATATAAACGCTGTTTATCTTCTTCATCTGTAGACAGTTTATACGTTTTCGTAATTTCACCCATCGATACCTCAATACTCTGACGGCTAACGCCGCATTAAGGTGTGAGCAACGCTACCACGAAACTAAACCAGACCACCATAAACATAAAACCCAACGATGGAATGAAAAATGCCATGCGTTGGGAATCACTCTTAAATGCTTTGTTATTTGAATTTATTATGGATTACTCTACTTCGATGAAATCATCATCATCAAACTTACCACCATGTTGTTTCCTATATTTTTCAAACTCTATATCTGTTTCTAAGTCACCGGTAGGCCAACCAGCATCTAGTTGTGTCAGCATGTCAAATACTGGCGACCAGCCGACAATATCAGAAGTCGTTTTATTCAACCAACATTTACCATCCCAGTATAAGTAGTCATACGAGCCAAAACCACTAAGATGTCTTAATGCAACTAAGTAGACACCAATTTCGCTAGGCTCTGTACCCTCAAACCATGTAGCTTTGATCTTCACTTTACTCATTATTTCTGATTCCTAAATGCTTCCGCCTTATCAATTAACCAACTCATATACTCGTGCCTTCTCGCCTGCGCATGAGCACCATCCACCAAGAAATCGATTATAAAGTAAGTATTGATGCTTGTAGCACCCTCAGTATAAATTAAGACACTATCACTTGTATCACTTTGACCAAGTTTTAGCGTTTTAATTTTATCTAGTATATGAATATGCATTAACCCAGCATCTTCTGCTGCAGGAGCTGGTCTATGATATGGGACTTCTTTACCAAAATATGATATCCGATGACCTTGCTTGTGACGCTTAAAGTCATGAATTAATAAATCTAGGTCTTTGTTAAGTTTTCTTTCCTCACTGAGAGCCCTAGTTACGTATATTTTGACGTCCATGTTTAAATTGTTCCTCTTTTATTTGACTTCTACAAATTCAGTGGAACTATCACTTTGCCTATCTTTAGCACGCTCAAAGCTCCTTTTTACTCTATTTATTGCAACATAATGAGGGGTGAAACTTTCCTGTTTTTTTGCCTTAGGTATTGATTTTTCTTTCATTTTTACTCCCTTAAAGTTAAATATCTAAATCTAAATTCCAATAACGCCTTGCTAAGGTGTGAGTAACGCAATACAAAAGCTACCGCACGGCGCCTTAATCACCCTAAGCCACCGCAAAGTAAAAATGCCACGCGTTACGAATCACTCTTAAGCAATTTGTTAGTACA
>NZ_JAPPTN010000016.1:0-99302 GCF_027587095.1 Vibrio sp. NFR | reverse complement strand
AGCGTTCAATCTGAGCCATGATCAAACTCTTCAATTTAAGACTTTGTTCGGCTCAATGAATACTGAACATTACATAAGTAATGTTTGAATTGACTGTGCTGAATCTTTCGATTCAATGGCCACTTCGTTTCATTGAAACCTAATTTGATACCGCTTTCCGTTAAGAAAGAAATACCTAATTGGATTATCATCAACGAGTGCCCACACAGATTGATAGGTCTATATTGTTAAAGAGCTTGCTTATCGAGAAGTTTTTCTCTCAAAGCGGAGGTGCATTCTAGCGAGATAATTGAGAGTGTCAAACACTTTTTTCAACTAATTTTTCGTAGAAGCTTTTCACCTCTCCGACCCTGCTGAAGCCTTGTGGCGCCTGCCGTGTCGATGGATGCGCATTATAGGGAGAAGATTTTCTTTGGCAATACTAAAAATGCATTTTTTCTAAAAAAACATGCCAAATGGATACTTTCCATCCAACCTTAAAATTACCCAGAAATAACACTCAGGATTTCTACAATTTACCCACAAAAAGCTGTGGATAACTACTCATCACTATCGAAGAAATAAGAAATGCGTGAACGTGGATTAAGGTATTCTTTGATTTTCTCCGGCAATTTAGACGGATGAATCGCATTAACTATCTTTATGTCCTTTGATGCAAGGTCAATGATTGGCGCTTGAGTTCTTGGAACTGCTGGGTCATAGACCAGTACATTTGGAAATAGTAAGTGGGACGCATTAACAGAGATAACCAATCCCACCATATTATTGGAGAGCTGAACCACTGTTCCCGGTGGGAACACCCCCATAAACTTAATAAGGATGTTGAGGTTCTCTTCTTTATATAAGTGTTTGCAATTCTTATAGAGGTGGGAAAGCGCCGTATATGGAATTTTTTGTTCAGCAGCAATCGAGGTGTGACATAAATTATCAAAAGCATTCGCAACGATAATCACTTGAGCGAGTTCATCAATCTCATCTCCCTTCAAACCTTCAGGATAGCCAGAGCCATCACGCAATTCATGATGTTGCGCTATCACTGTTTTTGCACTGTCAGGAAAGTCTTCAATTTGATTAGCCATATCCAAGCCATACTTAGTATGTAGCTTTAGATAATTGCTTTCTGGTTCAGTGAGTGGAACTTGCTTCCTTAATATAGCGGTTGGAATTTTGATTTTGCCCATATCATGGAACAAAGCAGCAAAAGAAAGCGCTTTAAGTTGCTCCGCTGAATACCCCTTCGCACGTCCAATCATCATCGCGATTACCGCAACATTAAGGGAGTGGAAGTAGATATCTTCAAACTCGTTTTTACCGTTCATTAAGTGCAGTGTCACATTGTCATCACACATTAACTTATCAACGATGTCATCGATCAGTTGTTGTGCCTCCCCTACTGCATCGACAGGGCGGTTGCGAATTTTGGTCATCACTGAACGCATTCTCGCAAGTGAACGCTCAAACTCTTTTTCACATTGAATGACACGGCGTCGATACGCGCTTAACTTTTCTATGCGTTTTTGCTTTTCTTTCCAAAGCTTTTGCGCTTCAAGATCTAATGTATTGTCTTGCGTTACTTCGACCTGAGGTTGATTTGCAGGTAAAGGAGACGCATCGCTTTGCTCGGGATTGAAATAAACGAACTTCACACCAAGATGACGAATCATCTCAACTTGTTCTTGGTCTTTGATTTTGAAGCTATTGAGTAGGAATGGGTGATCATTCCACTTTAGCGGAAGACGGATATGTAACCCGGGCTGAATACGATCCACTGTAAGTTTAATTGCTGCCACTTTTCCACTACTGATTCGGTTTTCCTGATAAGCCTATAATAGTAGTCAATTTTGTAAATGAATTCATCAATAAGGAGGATGTATCAAGCACCTCTGTGCATGTCGTCAACAAAGTTGCACTAACCAGGTCGATAAGAAAGGGAAACTAAGTAATTATTCGGTCGGCTTTGCGCAGCTTTAATTGCGCTTCAAATTCGGGTTGAGTCATCAATGGTTGCTCTTTTATTAAGCCTATCAACGTTTGCACCGCTACTCTGGCCATATCACTGATCGGGAAATGTACCGCTGACACAGTTGGGTACAAACTTTCACACAAATCCACACTGTCGAAGCTCACCAATGAGATTTGCTTCGGTACGGAGATACGATGCTCATGAAGAAACTGCATGGCACCCACGGTCATTTCTTCACTGCATGAGAACACTGCGGTCAAATCGGGATGCCTTCTATAAAGAGCAGCCATTGCATCGTACCCACTTTGACGACCGTAGTTGCCTTCTTCACACCAACTCTCATCGATGTCTATACCCGCCGTTTTCACTGCATCAATATAACCTCGCTTTCTCAACAAACTGTTTTGGCGTTGAGAGGGACCAGCGATGCAAACTATTTTTTGATGGCCACCAGCGATTAAATGCTCAACAGCAATTCGGCTCGCGTGATGATGGTTAAAGGTCACACAGCGTTCTTCAATGCCCTCGACATACCGATCGAGCAGTACAAATGGTGTTGGTAGTTTGGCAAGTTCTCTCAAATCATCATCAGAAAGATAACGACTATGGAGCACATAACCATCACAGCGCAAATCATTAAAACGCTGAATTGCCTCTCGCTCCCCTTCCGCTGAATGATGTCCTTGTGCCGTGATGAGGAACTTCTTGTGCGTATCCAACTCAGTCTGCACTTGTTCCATCATTTCACCAAAGAACCCACCCGTGTAGTACGTCACCAAAAGGCCAACCATATTACTAGAAGAGGTCGCGAGTGAACGCGCGATTGCACTAGGGCGATAGTTGAGCTCTGCCATCGCAGCTTCGACTTTCTTTCTCGTTTCTTCTCGGAACTTCCCTTCTCCATTAATGATACGAGAAACCGTTGAGCGATTTACTCCTGCGAGTTCGGCTACATCTTTAATCCTTGCCATAATGCTGCTTAATCCAACTTCCTGTTTTGTTAATCATGACTTAGCGAAAAGTGGCTGCCAGCAAATCGTAAGGTGTATAGGGGGCGATGCTGACAGCCTTAATCATACACTGGCGACTCCACTTGAAGAAACGAGAGCAGAGTAATCCGTGATTGCCATACCATGCTGAGCAAGTTCTTGTTTAAAAACGGGAGAAGTCAGGACTTGAAGTTCCACCTCTCTTTGTTGGGCGTAGCTACTTTTCGACAATAGAGATTGGTCCGCTTCCGCCGGGTGACACATCACTTCAACTACGTCATATTGAGCTTTCAAACTCAATAAATGCTTCATAATGCCTTCCAAACTAACCCCTTGATCATAGAACTCAGCAGTAAAGTAATACTTCACACTGTTCTCTATGTGGCACAAACCGCTACCACGCAAAGGTACTTTGTATTTCTGAGCAACCTTTCCAATCACCGGAAGCAGTTGTGGATGTGTATGCGCATGGTGGTGACTATCTAAATGACTTAGTGGTAGACCCAATTTAAGAAATGCTTCCACCTGGGCCACCGCTTCTTGATAGACCACCTCTTCTTCGAAATCTTGTATCTTCCATAGCTCATCATAACTAACAAACTGAGTTCGACCACGAGTAAGATTTGGATGTCCCGTTAAAGGAATACCGGTAGTAAAACGAAGGTGCACACCAACGTTCAAATTTGGGTTCTGCTTTGCTAAATCAAGCGCGTGCCGCTCTGCATCCATTCCCACCATCATTGTTGTAGACTGAACCACCCCCTGTTGATGGGCTTTGATAATTCCCTTGTTCACACCCGGAGTTAAACCGAAATCATCTGCGTTAAAGATCACTTTCATTGGTGCGGTTCCTTACTTTACAAAGTCGTCAATTTGAATTGAGGCAGATACGCGGCGTTTACTTCTAATATCTCATCCAAAATGGACTTAGCCCGTCCGATATCAGGAACAAGCGGATTATTGGTTAACGCCATTAACGCTTTTTCGTAGCTTCCTTCAACTGCAGCTTCAATAGCGAGCTGTTCATAAGCTTTGACCTGATGAAGTAGTCCTTTGATATTGCTAGACAGCTCACCAACTGCCAGCGGCTTCGCTCCCCAACTGCCGATCACTGCACTGCATTCAATCACCGCGCTATCCGGTAAGCCATTGATAGCACCATTGTTTAGCACGTTCACTACATGAATACTGTTACGATTGTTGTAAATTGCATCCACGAGATTCAACGACGCGTCAGAATAGTAAGCGCCTCCTCGCTCTTCCAATTCCTTTGGCTTGTGGTCTAAATTAGGATCTTGGTAAAGCTTAAATAATGCGCTTTCTGTTTCCATCACCTGCTCAGCACGTGTCCCTTGCTCTCCTGCACTCTGCTTTTCTTCCGCTAGCATCGCATCTGTTTGATAGAAATAACGATGATACGGACAAGGTATGGCTCCAAGCGCTTTAAGAAACGCAGGATCCCACGGCTCTTCCCATATATTTTTCATGCTGAAGTTGGCACCATCCCCAACTTTTTCCAGAACGGTTTGCGTAACGTCTTCTCCTTTCAACCAAGCCTTGAGCACCCAAACAAGATGGTTTAAACCAGCAAACTCAAGCTGAAGCTCTTTTGGCTCGCAATCCATCATTTCGGCAATCATCATCTCCATAGATACAGGAACGTTGCACAAACCTATACTTTTTACGTTGGAGTATTTACTGACCGCTTCTGATACCAAACCTGCAGGGTTAGTAAAGTTCAACATCCACGCGTGTGGAGAAAGTTCTTCAATGTCCTTACAGATATCGAGAATAACAGGAATAGTGCGCAGCGCTTTTGCAAAACCTCCGGGACCCGTGGTTTCCTGACCGATAACGTCATACTTGATTGGAATTCGCTCATCATTCGCTCGTGCCGTTAGTCCGCCAACGCGAAATTGAGTCATTACAAAATCTGCATCTTTTATCGCTTCACGACGATCAAAGCCGGCTTTGATTTCAATGTCAGCTCCTGCTTTATCAATCATCCGTTGTGCCAAGCCTTTGATGATCTCTAATTTCTTCGCACCTGATTCAATATCAACAAAGTGCATCTGTTTTACAGGCAAGAACTCCAAACGCTTAATTACCCCCTCAACAAGCTCTGGGGTATAACTGCTTCCACCACCTATAATGGCGAGTTTGATTGCATTTCTTGGCATCGTACCGTCCTTATCTCGCTGCTAACTGCTTGTTCAACGCAACGATTTCCACTGCCATTTCTTGCGCTAAGATGGTTGTCATTAAGTGGTCTTGTGCGTGTACCATAACAAGAGTCATTGGCACTTTGCCCTCCCCCTGATCTTCTTCAATCAATTGGGTTTGAATCAGATGCGCTTTGTTAATGCACTCTTTTGCTTGAGAAAGCTTTTCCTCTGCGGCGGTAAAATCTTTCTCTCTCGATAGACGCAACGCTTCGTAGCTCAAACTCCTGGCTTCACCTGCATTACAGATAATTTCCATTACGACTAGTTCTTGTTCCATTTCTTCTCTCCGGAAATGAAGGCTGCCAAGCGACAGCCAAATCATGATTAAGCTGTCACGCCCTCGCCTGATGGCTGTTCAGCGTCTTTACTTTCTTTGCTCGTAGGTAACTCTTGTTCCATAACCTGCTTTTCAAACATCTTGAAGAACGGCAGATAAATGAAGAGATCAAGAATCAGAAGCCCAATCACCAACAGCACAGGTGAGAATGTCCAACCGCTCCCCCACGAGGCACCAATTAACGCCGGAGTCGTCCATGGCGTGGTCGCAACCCCCATACCAACAAAGCCGAGTTGTACTGCAAAGTAAGCAATGGTTGCGTTAACGATTGGTGCAAACACAAATGGAATGAATAGAATTGGGTTCATTACGACTGGGCTACCAAAAATCACAGGTTCATTAATTTGGAAAAAACCAGGTACCGCACTCATGCGACCAATACTCTTTAGGTGAGCAGAGCGGCTAAATGACATCAACATAACAAGGGCAAGCGTTGCGCCCGAACCACCAATAAAGATGTAGAAATCCCAGAATGGTTGAGTGAATACGTTTGGAATTGGTTGACCCGCGACAAACGCATCAATGTTGGCACTGATGTTAGTTAGGAAGATTGGAGACAATAAACCAACCACAATTGCGGCACCATGAATACCAGCAAACCAAAGTAGCTGACACACAAGCAATGCACCGATGATTGCTGGTAAGGTGTTGGAAGCACTGATCAATGGCTTAAACATCGCCATCACTGCATCAGGGATCAACATGTCATATTGGGTTTGAACAAAGATACTTAATGGGTACAGTGTTAGAAATACAGCCAGTACCGGAAGAAGAACTTCGAAAGAGCGAGCAATCGCAGGTGGTACTTGTTCTGGCATGCGGATAGTAATGTTGTGTTTTTTCATGAAGCGGTATAGCTCAACAGCAAAGAAGGCGCACATTACCGCTGTAAAGATCCCGGTCCCCCCCATATGTTTCATAGCAAGCGCTCCGTCTTTTGCAGGTGCAGCTACCAGCAAAAAACACATCAAAGACAATACGGCGCTGGTGATACCGTCCATCTTGTACGCTTTCGCCAAACTATAGGCGACGCCAAGCGAGACAAATATGGTCATGATGCCCATCGACATATTGAAGGGCATCATAATGGTATCGAAATGCGTGGTCGCAAAATCCAACCAAATTCGTCCTAGTGCAAACGTCGTGTCTTCAGCAAATGGTGGGAAAGCAAAAATTAAGATAAAACTACCAACAATAATAAACGGCATTGCCACAATAAATCCGTCTCTCATTGCTCTGACATGAGGCTGATTACCTACTTTCGCTGCAATTGGGGCTATATGTTTTTCGACTATTCCTATAATCGCATCATAGAGCTTCATAGAATCCATCCTTATTTTCAGACAAAAGAATCCCACACCAAATATTGATATTTAGTGGCAACTCTTATTTCTATTTAAAATTATTGAATTAGTTAATAAGTTCTAAAGCTTGCTGGAGTACTTCTTCTCCTTTCATCATCCCGTAGGCTTGTGGAGAGATTGCATCAATATTCTTACCATGTTCCTGTGCTGTTTTGCGCAACTCCTCTAACTGAAATCGCACTTGCGGACCTAACAGACAGACATCGTACTCTTTAATTGCCTCATCAAACGCATTAACTGACAGTGCATCAATCTTACACTCAAGCCCTTGCTTTTCAGCAGCTTGTTCCATTTTCTTCACTAGCATACTGGTCGACATTCCAGCACTGCAGCATAAGAGGATCTTTTTCATAGCCTTGCTCCCATTGTGTAAATTTCGAACTACAAAAACTGTAGCAAAAATAACCAACACAAAAAAGCGCAACCGGTTGCACTGAGTATGAACAAGATCTCACTTTCAATATAAAACAAAGGAGTAATTACATAAAAATAGGAATTAGACAGGAAAAGACAAAGCTAAGTATATATTTACAATTTTCATATTTATTCAATTAAAACATTAAATTAAAAACAAGAAATTTATTATCAACCTCGCTATTTAGAAGCATAAAAACCATGATAATAATCATTTGAATTTCATGTCATTAACTATTTAATCCTCTTAGTAACCTAAAACATCACAACCGTCATTGACAGATTTCTCGACACAGCTCTTATACATTGCCATCAACTAAATAAACCATTGAGACTGCTGACGTGAGCACATTAATTGAGCAATTATTTCAAGAATTAGTTACAGACCTAGGCATCGACACACTCCAGCCCAACGAAGACGGGCATTGTACTTTGATGGTTGATGAAACTCTTTTACTAGACATCGAGTTGGACCCTAAACGTGAACGGCTGATCCTGACATCGCTAGTAGGACCATTAAGTTCCCAACAAGGCATAAAACAATTATCAAGCTTAATGCAGTTCAATAAAGCCTTATATAAAGAACTCAATATGTCTCTAAGCCTTGAAACTCACACAGCGAGTATCGTTTTGACATACAGCGTGGATGCTGGTCTTTGTACTGTGTTTGACCTAGAAAGCGCACTGTCGTGTTTCATCAGTCAAACAGAGAAATGCCGTCATTTGCTAGAGAGTACCCAAGAGGACTCGCCCCCTAAAAATAGCATGCTCAATACTGCTATCTGCGTTTAATTTTCCTCAAGAATTTATAGAGATACCGATATGGCTATACAACTACAACAGTTTCTTAGTGTTGCTAAAAATAACACTGTGGTTGCCAATCAAAACAATCAAGGAGAGGTCACTTTAAAAAGTGGTCGTTTTGAAGGCAAAACGCTTTCTCCTTTTGCAAAGCACACTCAAACTCAATCCAATCTTAACCTTCAAACCATGGGGCTCTTTCTCAACTCATTACAGAAAGAGTACGGAAGTGATATCACCTCACATCTAGCTTCTAAGTTAGATATTACCTCCGGTAGTAAGCCGTTAAGCGGAAAAGTCATCCAGACCATTGTTGGTGAGGCGAATGCCATCAGCAAGGCCATGACCGCTTTCAATGCCCAAGCCGTTCATGATTTTATTGCCTCTCCAAATGGCGCTCAAAAATTACTTGCTAACAACGACCACGAGCAATGGTTGGCTCCAAATAATGCAGCAGGAAAACAATTTGAAGGCTTACTTCACGAGGCATGCGACAAACAACACCATCAATTGACTCAACGAGAAATTGCCGAGATCGCCCAAACCGTTGTTGATGACATACATCGTCTTCCACAAGGTATTCAAGAAGACTTCAACCAAGTAGCGGATGCATTCAATCAGAAAGATCATTATCAAGTACTTCACAACCTCGATAATTGTGCGCAAAAGATCATGCTACGCGCGCAATTTGACTTAGCTGATGTCGATAAGCAAAAGCTTGGCGCTGACGACAAGAGTGGTTACCAGCAACGTATCGTGTCTGAATTAACGCAAGGCTTATCTCAGACTCAAGCCAGCGATTTACTCAACTCTATTCTTAATCATCCAACCAGCAAAGAACTGGTCCAATTGCTCAACTCTCCAGGATTCAAAATGCAAGTAATGGATGACCTAGAGCAAGCCGATATTCCACATGAAGAGCAGTTGTTAACACTGACTAAACTGTGTCGAACTGAAACACTGCTTGATGCACTAATTACAGAGTTAGATAAACGCGCACATGGTAGTGACAAAACATCGCAACGTTTAAATGATTGGGTAAGTTACTATGGACAGGGTATTGGTGCTGGTGAGATTTCAGCATCAGATCCTGAGTTTGCTTCTGCCTTTTTGACGATGCAAGCCAATGACAACCACTTAAATCTTGACGATTGTGGGCTTACTCAAGAGCCTGTTGCTGCGCAAACCAAACAATATGTCACGCTGACTAACCCCACAGCCGTCACCAATGCACTCAAAGAAATAGCCGCAAAAGTGGATGAAAAACGCAGTGAGCAGTTTGAGAAAGACTTTGATCGTGCAACTTATCTAGTTGATGGTGCACAAATCAGTCGCAATGAAGATTCAACATTAGATGACATCAGTAAAATGCCGACAGGCGTAAGCTACTTTGCTAACCAAGAGTTGTTTGCAAGCGTCCTTATCTCTTTAATGAATGAACAAGGCATCACGCCAATAGGCGACCCAACATCCACGTTCAATTTGTACAATAAAGAAGATGGCACAATGGAACTTCATGCCCAATTGGACATGCAACTTAAAATGATGATTGGTTTAAACGAAGAGCCATTAGATCCGGATAAAAGCTCGCTGCATCTTGAGGTCAATCTAACGATAGCAGCGCACAATAGCCAAATTGATGCCAAGTTAAATGGACCAATTAACGTCGACTATCGAGCCGCTCCTCTTTAATCCCGCGTAATAAGATTCCAACAAATAACCAAGCCTCGATAGTGTCGAGGCTCTGTCTTGGAATATGGCACCGGTGGGCGGAGTTGATTGGACAGGCACGCCTGCCGCCACGCTGGATTTGAATTCACAAACCTCAGATACAACAAAGCCCCGACTTTCGTCGAGGCTCTGTCTTGGAATATGGTACCGGTGGGCGGACTTGAACCGCCACGCCCGAAGGCAACGGATTTTGAATCCGTCGTGTATACCAATTTCACCACACCGGCATCTCTGGGCTATCGCCCTTTGATGGTTGGCATTATACGTAAGCTTTTGACCTGCGCAAGCAGAAAAACCTTAAATAACTATCGTTTGCTGATAATTTCGCCACAAAGTGTGACAAAGAAGATCTCATCTTAGCTCAGTCTGCCGTTTTGCTTTGTTGTAATACCACCATTCAGTCCTATAAACGGTTAACGGTAATATCCGAAACGTAACCATTACCGATATTAGATAGCGCACCATGAATCATCCGCGCTGCATCACCTGCGCTCATAAAACTACTGGTGTCTAAAGACTTGCCACTCGTCTCCCAAAACTCAGTCGCCATACCTCCAGGATACACTGCGATAATTTTCATTGGTTTGCCTTTTAATTCCATACGAACGGATTCAATCAAACCTTTGACAGCCCACTTCACCGCACAGTAGGTCGATTCTTGTGCCTTAGGCTGTTGTGCCGCTGTCGACATCACCATCACAACATTTACCGGCTGATCTTGATAACGCTTTACCAACTCTCTTAAGACATGAATTGCTGAAGTGAGATTGTTTTCAATCAGCTTTTGAATCTCTTGTGGGTCTTGCTCGGCTAACAAACCAAAATAACCACTTCCCGCACAATGAATCAGAGTTGAAGGCACTTGAGGCAACTCATCAAATAACTTCTCGACTTGAGATGCGTCGATAAGATCGCAACTTCTTACCTGAGCTTTACTCGAGAGGTGTTGGGCAAGCGTATTTAACTTCTTTTCGCTGCGACCAGTTAACAGTGTTTCTTCGCCTTGAGCATCATACAACTTAGCTAACTGCGCACCTAAGCCACTGCTCGCGCCTGTAATTACGATCATCTTGTACCTCTATCACGTCATTCGTAATCTTGTGTTCTAAGCAAAGTAACCCATGTTTGATGCTTTCACAGATTGCATGATAGGAAGTTTGAACTCGGTTACTTTGTTGGATAGTTGATTAGCGATAGAGTCGTATTCAAACTTGTGATTTGCCCACAATTGAAGACTCTGTGCGTTAGCTCTCTTTTCACAAGCTAATGGAATCTATATTCTGACGCACAATTTTAAAGGTAAGTGATGGAATTATGACGACTTCTACAACTCTTCCACCAGCGGGCTTTTTCCGTCGACTCGCAGCATTGTTTTACGACACGCTGATCATCCTAGCGATTGAGATGATGGCAGCAGGCGTAGTAATGGCGATTGTTTTTGCGCTTAATGCGGCAGGCTTGCTGAGTTATGGGGAATATGTGGATGCAGCAGATATGCTAGGAAAGCATCCAGTTCTAAGCCCATTGTTCACGCTGTACCTGGCTGTGGTGTGGATCTACTTCTTTGTATTCTTCTGGACCCGCGCAGGACAAACACTGGGCATGCGAGCTTGGAAAATGCAAATTCGTAACAGTAAGGATGGTGCGCCAATTACAGTTACTCAGGCTTTAATTCGTTTAGGTACGTCGGGCTTTGGTTTGGCTAACTTGACTGTGCCAATCGACCCACAAAAACGTGGCTTCCACGACATTTGGGCAAAAACCGAAGTCGTTGTCTTGCCGAAAGCAAAATAGCGAAACCGCGCAAGCAGAATAGAAAAAGGAAGGCACAGTGCCTTCCTTTTTTATGTTTATCGCTTTTGAAAACCTACAGCTTTCTTCTTAGCAAGGATACCGCAATTGCTAGAAACACTAAGCTAGGGGCTAATGCGCCGAACACTGGCGGAATGCCATATACCAAGGTCAGAGGTCCAAAGAACTCACTGGATATGTAGAAGGTAAAACCTGCAACTACCCCTGAGAGCACCCTTGCACCCATGGTGACACTACGCAATGGACCGAAAACAAACGACAACGCCATCAGCATCATTACTGCGATAGAGAGTGGTTGAGATAGCTTGCGCCAAAATGCGAGTTCATAACGCGAAGCATCTTGTTCCGAGGCTTTCAAATAGGTCACATAGTCATATAAGCCACTTAAAGAAAGCTCTTCTGGTTTCACCGTTACCACCGCCAACTTATCTGGTGCTAATGAGGTGTGCCATTCCATCTGCTCTAAATCGCGCTTGGTAATGACGTTTTCATTTTCCATATCGGTGATTTGGACATAACGCATCAACCAGTTGTTATCTTGTTGGTAGTCGACTTCTTCTGCGAAGATAACTTTGTCTAAGTTCTTATCTTCATCGAAACGCCACATGTTCAAGCCGTAGAGTTTGTCATCCTCCACTTTACCGATAAAGATGAAGTCGTTGGCATCACGAGCCCATACCCCAGCCCGCACCGACACAATACTACCGCCAGATAGAGCAAATGCACGTAGGTCACGCGCCATCTTTTGCGCCTCTGGTGCGCCCCATTGACCGAGCGTCATAACGATAAGCATTAAGGGTACTGCGGTTTTAAGTACTGATAAGCCGATATCCAACTTAGAGAAACCCGCGGCTTGCATAACCACAAGTTCAGAACTTGAAGCAAGCATGCCCAAACCAATCAAGGCTCCCAGCAGCGCCGCCATTGGGAAGAACATTTCGATATCGCGAGGAATACTCAGCAAAACAAAGTAAAGCGCGTGCATTAGGTCGTAAGCACCACGACCAACTTTACGCAACTGTTCTACGTACTTGATGATGCCCGACAAGCCGACGAAAGTCGCCAGAACCAAGGCTGTGGTAGAGATAATCGTTCTACCGATGTAAAGGTCTAAGAGTTTGAACACAGCTTACGCGAGCCTCTTCTTGCGGAATTTGTCTTTAATTCGTCGAGCTGGAACACTGTCCATCATGTTAGCCAAGATAGCGACAATCAATAACATGGCATTAATTGGCCACATACCAATAGCAGCAGGAATAGCACCATCTTCTAGCGCGGATTTCGTTGCACTAATCGCAAGGAAGTACGCCAAGTAAATCAAGATAGCCGGCCCCATTTTAGCAAAGCGTCCCTGGCGCGGGTTCACTGCCGACAAAGGAATAACCAGCATCGTTAATAGTGGAATACACACGAACAACGAGATACGCCATTGCAGCTCAGCCTGCGCTTCAGGATCTGGGTGACCAATCAGGTCTGCCGTTGGGTACGCTTCCCAATCACGACCTTTTTGCTTCACTTCACGCTGACCAATCAAACCTTCGTACTGATCGAACTTAGTAACCATGTATTCAACACGAGTCGGCACACCTTCATAGCGCGTACCTTCATGCATAGTGATGATCTGACGCCCATCCGACAGTTCTTTTACTTCACCAGAAGAGGAAAACATCACGCTTGGTAAGATGGAATCACGCGGACGCATCTGTGCTACAAACACATTACTTAACGTGCTGTCTTTGATGTCATCAATAAAGACAACCGAAGAACCATCTGGCGTGCCTTGGAACTGACCTTTCTTCAATAAGTCGACACTGTTTTCTGCCGCGACTTGCTCATAAAGTTGCTCAACACGGTCTTGTGACCAAGGCGATAGCCATAATGCATTGAACGCTGCCACACCCGATGTGATGATCGCCAAGTACAACGCAGCTTGTACCAGGAACTTATTCCCGATACCCGTCGCATTCATCACCACGATTTCACTTTCCGCATATAAACGACCAAATGTGATCAATATGCCGATGTACAAACTTAATGGCAGCATTAATAGCCCCATTGCTGGCATGTTTAAACCAACAACTGAGAAAATTAACCCAGCAGGAATATCCCCGTCCGAAGCATCAGCAAGAACACTGATAAACTTCTGGCTCACAAACACCAAAAAAAGCACGAAGAAAATCGCAAATTGGCTCTTGAGTGTTTCGCGGATCAAATATCTAACAATAATCACGCTGAAATTACCTATACAAAACTTGTTTTTTTGGTCGAATCACTATAGTTTCCCGTTGAACCATTTATTTTTTTAAAAATTATAAACTAGATGTTAGCGCTTAAATCAGCTCTGTTGGTAAGACCTGAGCTTAAATTCAACAAGTAAGCGATCATTATCTAACATTTAGAGCAATTTGTCTTCAGGATGTAGGAGTACGCATGGAGTTCAGTGTTAAAAGTGGCAGTCCAGAGAAACAACGTAGCGCATGTATCGTTGTTGGTGTGTTTGAACCACGTCGCCTTTCTCCAGTAGCCGAGCAACTTGATAAAATCAGTGACGGTTACATCAGTTCACTACTTCGCCGTGGTGATCTAGAGGGTAAACCTGGTCAGATGCTGCTACTGCATCAAGTACCAGGTGTTTTGTCAGAGCGCGTTCTACTCGTAGGTTGTGGTAAAGAACGTGAGCTAGGCGAGCGCCAGTACAAGGAAATCATTCAAAAGACGATCAGCACACTTAACGAAACAGGTTCTATGGAAGCAGTATGTTTCCTAACTGAACTACACGTTAAGGGTCGTGATACTTACTGGAAAGTTCGCCAGGCAGTAGAAGCGACTAAAGATGGTCTTTACACATTCGATCAGTTCAAGAGCGTTAAGCCAGAAACTCGTCGTCCACTGCGTAAGCTAGTATTCAACGTACCAACGCGTCGTGAACTAAACCTAGGCGAGAAAGCAATCACTCACGGTCTAGCTATCGCATCTGGTGTGAAAGCATCAAAAGATCTTGGCAACATGCCACCAAACATCGCAAACCCAGCGTACCTTGCTTCTCAAGCACGTCGCCTTGCTGACGATTACGAAACTGTAACCACCAAGATCATTGGTGAGCAAGAGATGGAAAAACTGGGCATGACATCTTACCTAGCAGTAGGTCGTGGTTCGAAGAACGAATCAATGATGTCGATTATCGAATACAAAGGTAACCCAGAATCAGAAGCAAAACCTATCGTACTAGTCGGCAAAGGTCTGACGTTCGATTCAGGCGGTATCTCTCTAAAACCTGGTGAAGGTATGGATGAGATGAAGTACGACATGTGTGGTGCAGCATCTGTATTCGGTACGATGAAAGCGCTAGCGAAGCTAAACCTACCAATTAACGTTATTGGTGTTCTAGCAGGCTGTGAAAACATGCCAGGCAGCAACGCTTACCGTCCAGGTGATATCCTAACAACCATGTCAGGTCAAACCGTAGAAGTTCTAAACACGGATGCGGAAGGTCGTCTTGTTCTTTGTGACGCACTGACTTACGTAGAGCGTTTCGAACCAGACTGTGTAGTAGACGTTGCAACGCTAACTGGTGCTTGTGTTATCGCACTAGGTCACCATATTAGCGGCGTAATCTCTAACCACAACCCACTTTCTCATGAGCTAGTAAATGCTTCTGAGCAAGCAAGTGACCGTGCATGGCGTCTACCAATGGCAGACGAGTACCACGAGCAATTGAAGAGCCCGTTTGCTGATATGGCAAACATCGGTGGTCGTCCTGCTGGTACTATCACTGCGGGTTGCTTCTTGTCTAAGTTTGCTAAGAAGTACAACTGGGCACACGTCGATATCGCAGGTACTGCTTGGAAATCAGGCGCAGCGAAAGGCTCAACGGGCCGTCCTGTCTCAATGCTTGTCCAATTCCTTTTGAACCGCAGCGGCCAAGAGACAGAAGAGTAATTTCTGAACAACATCTAAAAGGGCCGCAAGGCCCTTTTTTATTACCTCGATTTTCTTGATTGAAAATCGGATTTAAGATGGTCTTAGGAAGAGACCAACGGCAAGTGAGAGAATGATGCAAACTGCAACCTTCTACATCATTAACGAAGAGAGCCCGCAAGCAACGGTGGCTGGCTTTGAAGAATACATTGTTTTTTTGGCTCAGCACTTTGCTCGCCAAGGCGCAAAAGTATACCTGAACTGCCAAGACAAACCGCACGCCGAGCAGCTCGCTGAAGCCTTTTGGCAAATTGATGCAGACAAGTTCATGGCACATAATCTTGTAGGCGAAGGACCGAAATACGCCACCAATATTGAGATCGGTCATAATGGGGTAAAACCCAATTGGAATCGTCAGCTGGTAATTAATTTGGCGGAAAATGAGACAACCTTTGCGAACAAGTTTGCTCAAGTGGTAGACTTCGTGCCTTGCGAAGAAAAAGCTAAACAGCTCGCAAGAGAAAGGTATAAAATTTACCGTCAGGCAGGTTATCAACTGCAAACGATCGAAATTCAATATCCTTAACGGTCAATCCTTATAGTTAAGCTCTCCACTCAGAGAGTTCACTTATAAAGATTGACTTAGATTCAACCATCAACGTATCCATTAAAAGAGCGCTATGGAAAAGACATACAACCCAACTTCAATCGAACAAGCTCTGTATCAGACTTGGGAAGAGAAAGGCTACTTTAAGCCACACGGTGACACTACTAAAGAATCATACAGCATCATGATCCCGCCACCGAACGTCACTGGTAGCCTACACATGGGCCACGCGTTCCAAGATACGATCATGGATACGCTTATCCGTTGTGAGCGCATGAAGGGTAAAAACACTCTTTGGCAAGTAGGTACGGACCACGCAGGTATCGCAACTCAGATGGTTGTTGAGCGTAAGATCGCTGCAGAAGAAGGCAAAACAAAACACGATTACGGTCGTGAAGCTTTCATCGACAAAATCTGGGAATGGAAAGGCGAATCTGGCGGCACTATCACTAAGCAGCTTCGTCGTCTTGGCGCATCTGTAGACTGGGATCGTGAGCGCTTTACGATGGACGATGGTCTATCTAACGCCGTTCAAGAAGTGTTCGTACGTCTATACGAAGACGACCTAATCTACCGCGGTAAGCGTCTAGTTAACTGGGATCCAAAGCTACACACAGCGATTTCAGATCTAGAAGTAGAGAACAAAGACACTAAAGGCAACATGTGGCACTTCCGCTACCCACTAGCAGATGGCGTTAAAACAGCGGATGGCAAAGACTACATCGTTGTTGCAACGACTCGTCCAGAGACCATGCTAGGCGATACTGGTGTTGCAGTTAACCCAGAAGATCCACGTTACAAAGATCTTATCGGTAAAGAAATCATCCTTCCTATCGTTGATCGTCGCATCCCAATCGTGGGCGATGAGCACGCAGATATGGAAAAAGGTACTGGTTGTGTGAAAATCACACCTGCGCACGACTTCAACGACTACGAAGTTGGTAAGCGCCACCAGCTACCAATGATCAATATTCTGACTTTCGACGCGAACATCCGTGACGCTTCTGAAGTCTTCAACACCAACGGCGAAGCAAGCGACGCTTACAGCACTGAACTACCAGCTAAGTACCACGGTATGGAGCGTTTTGCCGCTCGTAAAGCTATCGTTGCTGAATTCGACGAGCTAGGTCTACTTGAAGAAGTGAAAGATCACGATCTACAAGTTCCTTACGGCGACCGTGGTGGCGTGGTTATCGAACCAATGCTAACTGACCAATGGTACGTACGCACTGCACCTCTAGCAAAAACAGCAGTTGAAGCAGTAGAAAACGGCGACATCCAATTCGTTCCTAAGCAATACGAAAACATGTACTTCTCTTGGATGCGTGACGTTCAAGACTGGTGTATCTCTCGTCAGCTATGGTGGGGTCACCGCATCCCAGCTTGGTACGACAACCAAGGTAATGTTTACGTAGGTCGTGACGAAGAAGAAGTTCGTAAGAACAACAACCTAGAGTCAGTTATTGAACTGCACCAAGACGAAGACGTACTGGATACATGGTTCTCTTCTGCACTATGGACGTTCGGTACTCAAGGTTGGCCAGAGCAAACTGACGATCTGAAAGTATTCCACCCTTCAGACGTACTAGTAACTGGTTTCGACATCATCTTCTTCTGGGTTGCACGCATGATCATGATGACCATGCACTTCGTGAAAGACGAAAACGGCAAACCACAAGTACCATTTAAGACGGTTTACGTTACTGGTCTAATCCGTGACGAAAACGGCGACAAGATGTCTAAGTCGAAAGGTAACGTCCTTGACCCAATCGACATGATCGATGGTATCGACCTAGAGTCTCTAGTAGAGAAGCGTTGTGGCAACATGATGCAGCCTCAGCTAGCGAAGAAGATCGAGAAGAACACTCGTAAGACGTTTGAAAACGGTATCGAAGCATACGGTACAGACGCACTACGTTTCACTCTTGCAGCAATGGCATCAACAGGTCGCGATATCAACTGGGATATGAAGCGTCTTGAGGGTTACCGTAACTTCTGTAACAAACTATGGAACGCAAGCCGTTACGTAATGATGAACACAGAAGAGCAAGATTGTGGCTTCAACGGTGGTGAGATTGAATACTCACTAGCGGACAAGTGGATCGAGTCTCAGTTTGAACTTGCAGCGAAAGCGTTCAACAACCATATCGACAACTTCCGTCTAGATATGGCGTCTAACACGCTTTACGAATTCATCTGGAACCAATTCTGTGACTGGTACCTAGAGCTAACTAAACCAGTACTATGGAAAGGTACTGAAGCGCAACAGCGTGGTACTCGCCGCACACTAATCACGGTTCTTGAGAAGACTCTACGTCTAGCTCACCCAGTGATTCCTTACATCACTGAAACTATCTGGCAAAGCATCAAGCCACTAGTTGAAGGTGTAGAAGGCGAGACAATCATGCTGCAAGCACTGCCTCAATTCGACGAAGCAAACTTCAACCAAGAAGCGCTAGACGATATTGAATGGGTGAAAGCGTTCATTACCAGCATCCGTAACCTACGTGCTGAATACGACATCAACCCAGGTAAGCCGCTTGACGTTATGCTGAAGGCTGCAAACGCAGAAGACGCAGCGCGTCTAGAAGCAAACAAACAAGTACTGATGTCTCTAGCGAAACTAGAATCTGTACGCGTACTTGCTGCTGACGAAGAAACGCCAGCGTGTGCGACAGCATTGGTTGCGAAGTCTGAGCTGATGATCCCAATGGCGGGTCTGATCGACAAAGACGCTGAACTTGCTCGTCTGGATGGCGAAATCAAGAAAACTCACGGCGAAATCAAGCGTATCGAAGGCAAATTAGGTAACGAAGGCTTCGTAGCGAAAGCTCCTGAAGCAGTTGTTGCTAAAGAGCGTGAGAAACTTGAAGGCTACAAAGAGACGCTAGCTAAGCTAGAAGAGCAGAAGACAACGATCGCTGCACTTTAATCGCTAAAGACTAGAGTAAAAGAATCAAAGGGTTGATGTGAACGCATCAACCCTTTTTGCATTTTATCGCTAGGAAAGCTTTCAAAGATATTCGCTCTTCTCTCCTACTGTCCCTCCTATTTAATAGTTTTTACCTATCAAACTAATCTTAACTGCCCATTAGATTTAATGATAATAATTCTCAATAATAGACCTATCGAAACAACACAACGATTGAGTAATTATCATGAAAAAGACACTAACCTTTGCAGCACTCCATTTTACTATCGCGTTTAGTGTCGCTTACGTGCTTACTGGCGACATTCTAATTGGTAGTTTAATTGCCATGATTGAGCCTTCAGTGAACACCGTCGCTTTCTACTTTCATGAAAAGGCATGGGCAAAAGTCCCAGCGCTTAAAGCTCGTCAGTGGATGACCAAATTAAAAACCGCAAGCTTTGCCACTATCCACTTCAGTGTTGCGTTTAGCGTGGTTTACTTACTAACAGGTGATGCGTTTGTCGGCGGTATCATGGCGATGCTAGAGCCAAGCTTGAACACAGTGGCTTACTACTTCCACGAGAAAGTATGGATGCGTAAATCAGATAACCAAGCACCACAATTTTGTCTACACCAACACGCTTAAACATGGAGGCTCAATACGCCTCCTAACAAGCAAAATAACATTTACCATTGACAAAGTTGCGCACCGCAATTAATTTAATTGCGGTGCGCAACTTTGTTTCCAGAGGTAAGTGATTATGAATGCTCGTCAACTCCGACACTACTCCCGTCAAGCCGTCCGATTGCTTGGTATGCTCGATAAACAATGCGGCGATGTCGCTCTCACTCCAGTACAAGCGCACGCATTAGGTGAAATCCAGCTGCAGCCGTTAACCATCAATCAATTGGCACAGCAGCTTAATGTCGACAAGTCCAATGCGAGCCGAACCGTTACTGGTCTGATTAAATTAGGCTTGGTTGAGAGCATCGAAAACCCAAAAGACAAACGTAGCCAACTTGTCGCGCTTACAGAACAAGGGCAACAGGCGTTATCGCAACTAGACCAGCAGCAAAACAGCTTCTTTGAACAACTGCTTACCCAACTCGATGACAGCGAGCAAGAGCAACTCAAACTTGGTCTAGAGACTTACTTAAAAGGGCTAACGAAAGTGTGCCAGGCTGAGGAATACGTTCTTCGACCTCTTACCAAAGCAGATAACTCGCAAGTTGCGGACGTGATTCGTAAAGTCTCTGCAGAATACGGTTTAACCGCAGATAAAGGTTATGGTGTGGCAGATCCAACGCTTGATGACATGTACTCGGTTTACGATCAACAAGGCGCAGCCTACTGGGTAGTCGAGTACCAAGGCGAGATTGTGGGTGGCGGCGGCTTTGCACCTTTAGCTGGTGAGCCAAATGTGTGTGAGCTGCAAAAGATGTACTTCTTACCTCAAACGCGAGGACATGGCTTAGCCAAACGCATCGTCGCATTAAGCTTACAACTGGCGAAACAGTTTGGGTATCAGCAGTGCTATTTGGAAACGACCGAATGTCTGAGAGAGGCGGTAGGTTTGTACGAAAAGCTAGGCTTTGAGCATCTCGATGCCCCGCTAGGACAAACAGGGCATGATGCATGTGAAGTCGTGATGCTTAAAACGTTATAGCGCTTTATCCCCAAAACTTAAAGTACAAGATGGGTAACACAGAGCTCTTGGCTAAGCGCCACTGTAAATGCTTGGCGTTGCCCATCCAACTCCACCACGAGTTCGTAGAGATCTTTTGGATCGGGATCGTTAAGATCGGCATACTTTGGCGCTTCGATCTGGAATAAAGCACTCGCATGATCCGCTCGGACATCAATAGGAATATGGTAAGTCATGCCATTAAACTTAACCGATGCCGATACTAGACCCGGCGCAAAAGTTTGATAGTACAAGTCTACTTTAAACTCACAACCACCACCATGGTGCCAAATCTGCTCGGTTGCTACACGGTCTAAACGCACATTGCGAATAAACTGCAGATACGGCTCTTGCCATACCCCCAAGCGCTCATCACTCTTTTGGTATTCATGATCCGCAAGTGAGCACAACTCTGGTTTATCCTCATCCAGCAGAAGATCTTCTTCTTCCTCAAGGAACAGGATCTCAAAACGGTTACGCCCCATCTGCATGAACGGACGAATGTCTTTTTTGTACATGCTTTGTGAACCGTCACAGTCGAACAATGCTACCCCGTTTAAACGCACTTCAGCATGGTAATCCACACCACCCAACACCATTTCTACCGCTGGGAATGCCATCATGGATTCGTCCACTTCAATGTCGTGCATCAGATGCCACTCTTGCTGACGAATCACGTCTTCAGTCAGTTCAGCAGGCAATACCTGACTCAAAGGAGCAGGGAAAGTAATGTCATCCTGTGGGATAGAAAAGTCCGTCAGTGGAGAGACTTGCCATAAACCGGCGAGTGAGAGTTGCATAGTTACCTTGAGCTAGATCAATTTTCACGCATTATATACACAAGTAACTTAGGGTTACAGGCAATAAGCACACAAACTCAATGAGAATTATTTATCGTTACCTGCGGTTATCATTTTCAGGGCACAAAAAAGCCAGCGATAAACGCTGGCTTCTTAGATTGAATAAGAGGATTACTCTTCGTCTTCATCATCTTCTTCAGGGTAAAGCGCATCTTCGCCTTCGTAGTAAGTACCCCAACCGTCGTAAATGATGTCGTATTTTTCTGCAAGATGAACCAGTTTCTCAACCTGAGCATCAATTGCTTCTGCGTTTAGTGCAGATTCCATTGTTGCATCACAGCAAAGTAGTTTGTTGCCGTCTTCATCTTCTGTTTCTTCAGCTTCAAGAACTTCAAAGCCCATCTTGAACGCTTCAACAACCGCTTTTTCTAGCGTATCGAAGTCTTCAGCAAATAGGTGGTGCTCGATTTCGTATAGTGAATCTGGATCGCTGCCGTCTTCTAGCAGTGCTGCAATGATATCGCGAGTCTCTTCCTTTTGAATCTCAATTAATTCTTCTACTGATAGATATTCATCTTCGTGAGACATGTTTTGGCTCCAGATTAGTTACTTGATGGAAACACTATACTCTAAACTGAGTACGTTAATGCGGTGAAATATGGCACGGATTGCGATGAAAAGCCACAAACAAACACCAAACTGCGGTGATTCTTGATGATAATTTTTACTCACAAATCTAAACCTCGCTCACAGAAACAAAAAATTAACAAAAACGGCTAATCTTTAATATTCAGAAGATCCTAATTGAGCCTGAGACGAGTAATTTTAGGCTTGTTTGCGTGTTTATGATCTTGGAGTGAATACAGCAACAGCTCGTTAATTCTGACCTAACGAATAAAAGAAAGCCAAAAACTGCATATTTCAGAATAGTTATGCACGTTTTATGCACTTTTGATGTATGACTTCTTTCTCAAACGAAAAAGAATAAAAACGCACTTTTTAAAACTCATGAACAAACAACAAAATATAGAATTAAAATACACCAAGGAAGCATTTACAAAATATAACGCCAAAAAATTATATTTTTGCAATATATAAGCAAAGTTCTAAGACTTGCATCTTTGCACCAAGCTTGTCATAACTAACGGCTGGAATATTTGTAAGGATGCAAAATGAGTAAGCTGTACGTTGGATCAGAAGTTGGTCAACTAAGACGAGTTCTATTAAACCGCCCAGAGCGCGCCCTCACCCACCTAACGCCATCGAACTGCCATGAGCTACTGTTTGATGACGTATTAGCGGTAGAAGCGGCAGGTGAAGAACACGACGCGTTTGCGCGCACACTGCGTGAACAAGATGTCGAAGTACTACTACTTCATGATCTACTGGTTGAAACCCTTGCGGTTCCAGAAGCAAAACAATGGTTGTTGAATACTCAGATCTCTGACTTCCGTTACGGTCCGACTTTCGCTCGTGACTTACGCCAGTACTTCGCAGAGATGGACGATGAGCATCTAGCAAGCATTCTCCTTGGCGGCTTGGCTTACTCGGAACTGCCAATCAAATCTTCATCAATGTTGCCGAAGATGAAGCGCCCACTGGACTTCGTGATCGAACCTCTGCCGAACCACCTCTTTACCCGTGATACGTCATGCTGGGTATACGGCGGCGTTTCTCTTAACCCAATGATGATGCCTGCACGTCAACGCGAAACCAACCATCTGCGTGCGATTTATCGCTGGCACCCAACCTTCGCTGGTCAAGACTTCATTAACTACTTTGGTGATGAAGACCAGCACTACGACAATGCCAACGTTGAAGGTGGTGATGTACTGGTTATCGGTAAAGGTGCGGTTCTGATTGGTATGTCTGAGCGCACAACCCCACAAGGTGTAGAAAACTTAGCGGCAAGCCTGTTTAAATCTGGTCAGGCGAAAGAAGTGATTGCTATCGACCTACCAAAACACCGCTCGTGTATGCACCTTGATACGGTCATGACGCATATGGATGTGGATACTTTCTCGGTATACCCAGAAATCATGCGTAAAGACTTAGACACTTGGCGCCTAACACCTAAAGGCAACGGTGAAATGCATGTCGAGGCGTCACACAACTATCTACACGCCATTGAATCGGCACTTGGCTTAGACCAATTGAAGATCATCACGACGGGTGGTGACAGCTACGAAGCTGAGCGAGAGCAATGGAACGATGCCAACAACGTACTGACGGTGAAACCCGGTGTTGTGATTGGTTACGAACGTAACGTCTACACTAACGAGAAGTACGACAAAGCTGGCATTGAAGTCCTGACTATTCCGGGTAACGAACTTGGTCGCGGTCGTGGTGGTGCACGCTGTATGAGCTGCCCAATCGAACGTGATGATATTTGAGAAACCTCTCCCACCAAATAAAACCAATTGAGACTAAGGTTGATGTGAATGCATCAACCTTTTTTTGTTTTTAATTAAAATAATTATTCACAATAAAAGCATTTATATGTTTTAATGCTTTTATTCTTTATCAACCAAACGACCTAAGGGACGAGCTATGGCTTTCAATCTACGTAATCGCAACTTTTTGAAGCTATTGGACTTCTCAACTAAAGAGATCCAGTTTTTGCTCGAACTGTCTGCAGAGCTGAAAAAAGCTAAATATGCAGGAACAGAGCAGAAGAAACTTCAAGGTAAAAACATCGCACTAATCTTTGAGAAATCTTCTACTCGTACCCGATGTGCGTTTGAAGTCGCGGCCTTTGACCAAGGCGCTCAAGTCTCTTACATCGGTCCTTCTGGCTCACAGATCGGTCATAAAGAATCAATGAAAGATACCGCTCGTGTTCTTGGTCGTATGTACGACGGGATTGAATACCGTGGCTTTGGTCAATCCATTGTTGAAGAGCTTGGTACTTATGCTGGTGTACCTGTCTGGAATGGTTTAACGGATGAGTTCCACCCTACCCAAATCCTTGCAGACTTCCTGACCATGCAAGAGCACGGACGTGGGAAACAACTGCATGAGATGACGTTTGCTTACCTTGGTGATGCTCGCAATAACATGGGTAATTCACTCATGGTTGGCGCAGCAAAAATGGGCATGGACATCCGCCTTGTAGCGCCAAAAGCGTTCTGGCCAGAAGAAGCATTAGTGGCAACTTGCCAAGAAATTGCCCAACAAACCGGCGCGAAAATCACGCTGACTGAGAACGTTGAAGAAGGCGTTAAAGGCTGTGACTTCTTATATACTGACGTTTGGGTGTCGATGGGTGAGTCGGCTGAAGCTTGGGATGAGCGTGTTGCGCTGATGACACCTTACCAAATCAATATGGATGTAATTAAGCAAACGGGTAACCCTCATGTGAAGTTCATGCACTGCCTGCCAGCTTTCCACAACGATGAAACGACTGTGGGTAAAGAGGTCGCGGAGAAATACGGTATGAAAGGGCTTGAAGTAACCGAAGAGGTGTTTGAATCTGAATACTCTATCGTATTCGACGAAGCCGAGAACCGCATGCACACCATCAAAGCCGTGATGGTTGCGACATTAGGCAGCTAAACCAAAGCATTAAAAATGGTAACAAAAACCATGATGTAATCGCTTGCGCTCACGAAAGTTAAGCGTATAATGCTCGGCAATTTGTCTGAGGATTACGAAATGACCACGCCGATTGCTGACGTAAAAACGCGATTTGCTCTAGCTAAGCGACTACGCTTACGTGCTGTTATTTTCGTTAATTCTATTGAATTTTAAAACCTCCCCAATTGGGGAGGTTTTTTTATGCCTAAAATTCCATCGCGGTGAATTTTGGGGATAGTCACCACTGTTATAGGGAAGAAGATCATGGCGAACTCGCTTTACCAGAAGCACATCATCTCTATTCCAGAGCTTTCACGTGAAGAACTGGAACTGATTGTAGAAACTGCAGGTCAGCTAAAAAAAGAACCTCGTCCAGAACTGATTAAAAACAAGGTTGTAGCAAGCTGTTTCTTTGAGCCATCCACACGTACTCGCCTGTCATTCGAGACAGCAATTCAACGTATCGGTGGCGATGTTATTGGTTTTGATAACGGTGGTAACACCTCTCTGGCGAAAAAAGGCGAGACGCTATCTGACTCAGTTCAAGTTATCTCTTCTTACGTCGATGCATTCGTAATGCGCCACCCTCAAGAAGGCGCAGCGCGCTTAGCGTCTGAGTTCTCTAACGGCGTACCAGTTATCAATGCAGGTGACGGCGCAAACCAACACCCAACGCAAACGCTACTCGACCTATACACCATCGCGGAAACGCAAGGTCGTCTAGACAACCTAAACGTTGCGTTTGTTGGTGACCTAAAATACGGTCGCACCGTGCACTCGTTGACTCAAGCATTGGCAAAGTTCAATAACATTCGCTTCTTCTTTGTTGCACCAGAAGCACTCGCAATGCCAGATTACATCTGTGAAGAGCTAGATGAAGCAGGCATTCAATACAGCCTACACACAGACATGGAAAGCGTGATTCCTGAGCTCGACATTCTGTACATGACTCGCGTACAAAAAGAGCGCTTTGATGAATCCGAATACGCGCACATCAAATCAGCTTACATCCTAACGGCGGCACTACTAGAAGGTGCACGTGAAAACTTGAAAGTACTGCACCCACTGCCACGCGTGGATGAAATCACCACAGACGTCGACGTCACACCACACGCTTACTACTTCCAACAAGCAGAAAACGGCGTTTACGCGCGCCAAGCGTTGTTGGCACTGGTTCTTAACGAAACACTGTAATCGAGGGAGAAAAAGACATGGCTAAAGAAACTCAATTGCAGGTTGAAGCAATCAAAAACGGCACAGTAATCGACCACATCCCAGCACAAATTGGTATCAAAGTGTTGAAGCTGTTCGATATGCACAACTCTTCTCAACGTGTCACCATCGGTCTGAATCTGCCTTCATCTGCACTCGGTCATAAAGACCTACTCAAGATTGAAAACGTGTTCATCAACGAAGAGCAGGCAAGTAAGCTAGCACTGTACGCACCACACGCGACCGTTAACCAAATCGAAAACTACGAAGTAGTGAAGAAGCTAGCGCTAGAACTCCCTGAGCGAATCAACAACGTGTTTGAGTGTCCGAACAGCAACTGTATTACACACAACGAACCGGTTGCGAGCAGCTTCCAGGTGTTCGAGAAGAAGGAAGAAATCCGTCTGAAGTGTAAATACTGTGAGAAAGTTTTCGCACGTGAGATCGTAACTGAGCGTTAGTTTTCTGCTCCGATTCTTGCTAACGATAAATTGACTGATACCCCGCCAATGCGGGGTATTTTGCACTTTACGTGCTTCATGTTTAAAGGCACACTGCTTATTCTTAAGAACACTCAAGATGCTTGAGTAAACTCTTTATTCCCCTAAACAGATGGAACAATTCAAATGACGAAAGTACTTCACACTGAGTCTGCACCAGCAGCAATCGGTCCTTACGTTCAAGGCGTAGATCTAGGCAACATGGTTCTAACTTCTGGCCAAATCCCAGTAAACCCAGCGACAGGTGAAGTGTCTGCAGACATCGCAGAGCAAGCTCGTCAATCTCTAGAGAACGTAAAAGCAGTTGTGGAAGCATCAGGTCTTAAGGTTACTGATATCGTTAAAATGACAGTATTCGTGAAAGACCTAAACGACTTCGGTACTGTGAACGAAGTTTACGGCAAGTTTTTCGATGAGCACGAAGTAGCAAACTACCCTGCACGTTCTTGTGTAGAAGTAGCTCGCCTGCCTAAAGATGTCGGTATCGAGATTGAAGCAATCGCAGTTCGCAAATAATTGCCCTTGCTGACAAACATAAAAAACGGGTAGCTCAAGCTACCCGTTTTTTATTGTCTTTTTGCGATGATATCGCCGTAAAACTCAAGCTGCGTTGCGCTGTTTCACTTCTTCATCCAAGGCTTCCAGTTTCGCTTTCATCTCTTCACGACAAACATTAGCTAACTCACGTACGCCCTCTTTGCCGTAACCTTCCGTGCTTACTGGAGGTAACATTTCAATGATCACATGACCATTGTTCCAACGGTTCAGTTTAATGTGACCTGTAGAGCTGCACACGATTGGAATGATTGGCACTTCTGCACCGATAGCTGCATGGAATGCACCAGTTTTAAATGGCAGTAAACCACGACCACGTGAACGTGTACCTTCAGGGAACATCCACACTGAAACGTCGCTGTTTTTGATGCTGTCTACAACTTGGTCGATAGTACCTTTTGCTTTAGAGCGGTTTGCACGATCAATCAAGATGTTACCTGTTAGCCAGTAAAGCTGACCAAACAAAGGCATCCACGCAAGACTCTTCTTACCTACCGTTACTACCTTAGGTGTAACAGCTGAAGATACAGTGAAAAGGTCCCAGTTGTTCTGGTGGTTAGCAATGTAAACATGCTGACCGCGAGAATACGCATCTTCCGGAATACGCAATTCTAGCTTGATACCAAATACACGTGACATTTTGCCGAATAGACGACCGAACGTGAAAACGTGCTTAGGGTTTCTAGGGCTAAGTAGGCAGTAACCACAACCACCAATAAACATCACAATTGCGAAAATTGCGACAGCAAATACACGTAACAGTGCAATCATTGTTGTTCTCCAAGAACCGGCTTTGCGCCAGCTACAGCTATTATTGTCTCTTTGAACATAGTCATGAACTATGAAAGAAAACGCGATATAAAAAAGCCGAAACCTACGTTTCGGCTCTCTTCATATCTAGGTCAACTGCGATGCAGTTTAACCCGCCTCACTTACGCGCTCAATATTTGCGCCAAGTGCAGACAGTTTATTTTCGATTTTGTCGTAACCACGGTCGATGTGGTAGATACGGTCAACGATGGTTTCGCCTTTCGCGATACAACCAGCAATCACCAAACTTGCCGAAGCTCGTAAGTCAGTTGCCATCACTTGTGCACCACTTAAAGAATCGACATCACCGCAAATTACTGTGTTACCTTCGATTTCCGCTTTCGCGCCCATGCGCATCAATTCAGGCACGTGCATGAAACGGTTTTCAAAGATAGTTTCAGTGATCACGCCGCCACCTTTCGCCATCATGTTTAACAGCGTAAATTGTGCTTGCATGTCCGTTGGAAAACCTGGATGTGGTGCAGTACGAATGCTCACAGCTTTCAGCTCGCGATCTGTCATATCAACAGAGATCCAATCTTCACCAGTTTCTACCAACGCGCCCGCTTCTTCTAGCTTAGCCAGTACCGCTTCTAGCAGGTGACCATTGGTGTTGTGACATACCACTTTACCGCCAGACACGGCAGCTGCAACTAGGAATGTACCTGTTTCGATACGGTCAGCCACAACGCTATGTTTGCCGCCACCTAAGCGCTCAACACCTTCAATAGTGATGGTGTCAGTACCTGCTCCAGAGATTTTCGCGCCAAGTTTGTTTAGGAAGTCAGCCGTATCAACGATTTCAGGTTCACGCGCCGCGTTGTCTAGTGTTGTCGTACCTTCAGCAAGTGCTGCTGCACACATGATAGTGATGGTTGCACCAACACTCACTTTGTCCATCACGATGTGCGCGCCTTTAAGGCGACCATCGACTTCTGCTTTAACGTAACCATCTTCAAGAGTGATGGTCGCGCCAAGCTGTTCTAGACCAGTAATGTGTAGATCAACAGGACGAGCACCGATAGCACAACCGCCAGGTAGAGACACCTGACCTTGACCAAAGCGCGCAACAAGAGGACCAAGCGCCCAAATAGAAGCACGCATGGTTTTTACTAAATCATAAGGAGCGCAGTATTCATTAATGCTGCTTGGATCGACATGAACGGAACCATTACGACTTACTTTTGCGCCTAGACGCTTTAGTAGTTCCATGGTTGTGTCGATATCACGAAGGTGTGGCACGTTTGCCACTTCTACTGGCTCTTCCGCCAAGATAGACGCAAATAAAATCGGCAGTGCTGCGTTTTTTGCACCTGAAATGGTCACTTCACCAACCAGTGGTTTATCTGACCCAATAACTCGAAACTTTTCCATCAATAAACCTTAAAGCGACATTAGCTTCTTATCACGAGCCCACTCTTCTGGAGTGAACGCTTTGATTGATAGCGCGTGAATGTCGTTACGCTGGATGTAATCCATCAGAGGACCGTAAATTAACTGCTGCTTCTTAACGCGGCTCATTCCATCGAAACAAGCATCAACAGCAACCACTTCATAGTGGCTCCCTTCACCTTTTACATGCACTTCTTGAAGGTTTAGTGCTTCTTCTAGTAACTGTTGTACTTTTGCGCTATCCACAATTTACCCCTGATAATTCTGTATATGTTTGGCCACTAAAGATTCAACGTTGCTCAATTGAAACAAAGTGCGCAATTGCGCTGGCACGAAACTGAGCATTATATGACAGTTTTGCTTTTTTGCATGCTCTAATAAGTGGATTAACATCACCATTCCCGCAGAGTCGATGCGTTCAATCTCTTGGAGTGAGCATTCTAGCTCGGTTTGAGAAGGTCGCCATTGCTGTGCCACCGCCCACAAAGACGGCACCGAATCGCGATCCAGCGCCCCTGTAAGCTTAAGAATGTCTGCCTGTAAATGCCACTGAGAATGAGACTGTGCCATTACTTTGCTGCCTCGAAGCGAATTGGCTGTGCAGCCAGTTTCTCTAAATCTTTAGCGACCGCAAGAATACCTTCTTGGCGAATTTGTGTGTTCCACTCCGATTGTTTGCTTGATAGTAGGCTAATACCCTCAGCCACCATATCGAATGCTAACCACTCACCGGTCTTCTTATCTTTGCGCAGTTTAAATTCAAGTTTGATATTTGGACGCGGTGCGTCGATGATTTCAACCTTGACGCTAGTAATGCGCTTAGAAGGATCCAGTTTTGGCTCCGGACCAAACTCAATTTGTTGATCCGTATATTGCGTTAATACTTGCGCGTATGACGTCACCAAGTAAGCACGAAATGCTGTGATGAATTCACCCACATCTTCACGCTTCGCCCCTTTTAGGTTTGGACCAAGCAGTTTCAATGCCGCATAGCGATCGTTGACATAAGGCATAAGCTCTTCTTCAACGATGGTTTTTAGCAAGTTTGGATCTTTTTTGATTTGCGGTTGCTCCGCTTTGAGACGCTCAAACGTCACTTCTGCAACCTGCTTCATCATTTGGTATGGCTGAGTTTTATCTACTTCAGCAGCAACGGCTCCAAATGCAGTAAATGCTGCTAAGAAAGAAAGTAATAGTCTAGAAAACATGGATTATTCCTTACTCGTGTCACCAGAATCGCCTGAGCCACCAATGCTGTATAGAACCTGACCGATCAGGTCTTCTAGTACCAATGCAGATTTGGTGTCTTCGATGGTGTCACCATCAACAAGCATTTCTTCATCATCAAAAACAAAGCCCGGTACCAAGCCAATGTACTGCTCACCAATCAATCCAGATGTCAAAATTTGCACGCTAGAAGTTTCTGGGAATTGGTTATATTGGCTGTTAATCGACAAGCTCACTACAGGTAATAGGCTATCAGGGTTAAGTGTAATGTTACTTACACGACCGATAACAACGCCACCTACTTTCACAGGAGAACGTACTTTCAAGCTACCAATATTATCGAACTCGGCTTTCAGGGTGTAAGTATTGCCAGAGCCAATGCTTTTTACGTCAGCAACCTGAAAAATCATCACAAGAATCGCGCAAATTCCTGCTAATACAAAGCTGCCAACCCA
The DNA here is from genome assembly GCF_027587095.1 of Vibrio sp. NFR. Classification (NCBI taxonomy): domain Bacteria; kingdom Pseudomonadati; phylum Pseudomonadota; class Gammaproteobacteria; order Vibrionales; family Vibrionaceae; genus Vibrio; species Vibrio sp. NFR. The sequence continues at coordinate 68,018 of NZ_JAPPTN010000016.1, read as the reverse complement.
TAATTCTGTTTTACGTGTTTGTTGCATGATTAATTCCCAAACATCAATGCGGTCAGTACAAAGTCTAGTCCCAGTACTGCTAAAGAAGAATGCACAACAGTGCGCGTCGTTGCTCGGCTGATCCCTTCCGAAGTTGGAATAGCGTCATAGCCATTAAATAGAGCGATCCAAGTAACGGTAATCGCGAACACAATACATTTGATCATGCTGTTACCGATGTCTTGACCTAATTCCACTGAAGATTGCATCGCAGCCCAGAAGCTGCCGTGGTCTACGCCTTTCCAATCCACACCAACAAGCTGAGCGCCCCAGATACCAACTGCCATAAAGATCATAGCTAATAATGGCATTGAGATAGCCCCAGCCCAAAAACGTGGTGCGATGACACGTTTTAGTGGATCCACAGCCATCATTTCCATGCTTGAAAGCTGCTCCGTTGCCTTCATCAACCCAATTTCTGCAGTCAGTGCAGAGCCAGCGCGACCAGCAAACAATAACGCAGTTACTACTGGTCCTAACTCACGTAGTAGCGAAAGAGCGACCATTTGACCCAGGCTGCCTTCTGCTCCGTAATCCACCAGCACAACATAACCTTGCAAGCTAAGCACCATACCGATGAACAAGCCAGAAACGACAATGATCGCCAGCGATTGCACACCTACGGAGTAAAGCTGTTTAATCAACAGAGGAAAATTCTTGATTGGCTGAGGTCGAGTCACTAATGCGCCAACAAGCATCAAGGTCGCACGACCAAAGGCTTCACAGATGGCTAATGTTCGTTTACCTAATGAAGCGACAAATTGAATAAAGCTATCGACCATCAAATAAGTCCTTTTCGATACTTTGAGCAGGAAAGCGAAACGGCACGGGACCATCGGCTTCCCCTTGTAAGAATTGCTTCACACGTGGGTCGGGATTATCGATCAACTCTTGTGGCGTACCAAAAGCAATGATTTTGCCATCAGCCATCAAGTAGACCCAATCCGCGATACTCATCACTTCAGGCACATCATGAGAGACGACGATTGAAGTCAGCCCCAATGCGCGATTCAAGTTGCTAATTAGCTCAACCAAAACGCCCATAGTGATTGGGTCCTGCCCAACAAAAGGTTCATCGTACATGATGAGATCTGGGTCTAAGGCTATGGCACGAGCTAGTGCAGCTCGGCGAGCCATGCCGCCGGAAAGCTCACTTGGCATCAATTCTGCCGCACCTCGTAATCCGACCGCTTCAAGCTTTAGAAGCACCATGGTACGAATTAATTCTTCGGAAAGTTCCGTGTGTTCACGCAAAGGAAACGCCACATTGTCGAACACATTCAAGTCAGTAAACAAAGCTCCCGACTGGAACAACATGCTCATTTTTTTGCGTGCTTGATAAAGCTTTTTACGAGACAGGGATGGAATATTATCGCCATCAAACCAGATCTCCCCTTGCTCGGGATAAATCTGCCCACCAATAAGGCGCAGCAGTGTCGTTTTACCAATCCCCGACGGTCCCATAATGGCCGTCACTTTTCCTTTTGGCACATGCAGATCAATGCCATCGAAGATCTTGCGCTCTCCACGTGAAAAAGTGAGATTGTTAACGGTAACTAAATCGTTGTTCGACATACTATCTCTTCTACTAGTTGTGAGCGGTTCTCACAGAGTTGCAATCCAACTCAACCCCGATTGTTTTCAAGATATTACGTCGAGAATATCCTAAAGTGACTTCGGTACACTTATTAGGCTGCAATCATAAGCACAATGAACCTGAATTAAAAGCACTGTTCGATTAAATAAAGCCGACGAAATTCAAGCAATTCAGCATAAAATATGACGAAACCCAAGGAAGGTGTTTAAATCCCATTCCAGAATAGCCGTATTCCAACAGACAAGTGAATGAGCAACAATTAAACACAATTTCGTTACTAACCTTTAATTTATTTGTTGTTTATCTTCCATTTTTGGCCGCAAAAGGTCAAAATTAGCGGTTACTCATTTCACTTATTTTATTACTTAGGAATCATCATGCTCGAAGCCGTTGCGTTGCTTATCGTCGGTCTTGTTTTACTTGTTTGGAGTGCAGATAAACTTGTTTTTGGCTCTGCTGCTCTGGCCCGCAACGTCGGTATTTCACCTTTAGTGATCGGTATGACAATCCTAGCAATGGGTTCATCTGCGCCGGAAATGATGGTTTCGGCGACAGCAGCATGGGATGGAAAAACCGATACTGCCGTTGGTAACGTATTGGGTTCCAACATTGCCAACATTGCTTTAATCCTAGGTATTACAGCGCTTATTAAGCCCCTTTCTATCAGTTCTGCAGTTATTCGCCGTGAACTGCCTTTGATGATAGCAGTAACCGTATTGGCGGGTATTTTGCTATGGGATAGCCATTTAGGTTTTTACGAAGGCGTGCTGCTGTTCATTCTGTTTGGTGGTTTCTTGTTTGCAATGTTGCAAATTAGCCGTAAAGAGCAAAAAGCGGGTGATGCGTTTGTTGAAGATCAAGAGTCTGAAGTACCAGAAGGCGTGAGCAACTCAAAAGCGGTGATGTGGGTAGTGATCGGTCTGATACTGCTTCCTTTGGCAGCAAGTATGTTGGTTGATAACGCCGTGATCATTGCGAAGTACTTTGGCATGAGTGACCTCGTGATCGGTTTAACCATTATTGCCATTGGTACTAGTCTTCCTGAGCTGGCAGCTTCTCTTGCTGGTGTTCTAAAGGGCGAAGACGATATGGCAGTTGGTAACATCATCGGCTCAAACGTATTCAACATTCTTGCGGTAATGGGTCTACCGGGCATTATTAATCCATCAATGCTAAGCGAATATGCAATGGGGCGTGATTTCTGGGTAATGCTGGGTGTATCTCTACTACTTGTAGCGATGTGCTTGGGTAAATCTCGTAGCATCAACCGCATTGAAGGTGGCATTTTGTTTGTGTGTTTCTTGGCTTACCAAGTTTACCTATTCGCAAACATGGCTGCTTAATAACATAATAAGTAAAGACAAATTGGAGCACTGATATGTCCACTCAATTTGATTTTCGCGCTGCTGCTAAACAAGTACTCGATATCGAAGTGAAAGCACTACAACAGCTAGACCAATACTTTGATGCGCAGTTTGAGCAAGCTTGCGAATTGATTCTTTCCAACAACGGCAAGGTTGTCGTGATGGGTATGGGCAAGTCAGGTCACATTGGCAACAAGATTGCCGCTACGCTTGCAAGCACAGGTACCTCTGCATTTTTCGTTCACCCAGGTGAAGCGGCTCACGGTGATCTCGGTATGATCAGTGCTGGCGACATTGTTATCGCCATTTCAAACTCAGGTGAATCGCATGAGATTTTATCTCTGTTCCCTGTTTTGAAACGCTTGAACATTAAGATCATCAGCATGACAGGTAAGCCGGAATCTAACATGGCGAAACTGTCCGATCTCCACTTGCAAATTACTGTACCAAAAGAAGCTTGTCCGCTTGGTCTTGCTCCAACCAGCAGCACCACAGCAACGTTGGTTATGGGCGATGCACTGGCAGTTGCACTTCTCCAAGCTCGAGGGTTCTCTGCAGAAGATTTTGCGTTATCACATCCAGGTGGCGCACTGGGAAGAAAATTGCTGCTTAAGCTGTCTGATATTATGCACTTTGGTAATTCGCTACCAAAAGTGTCACCAGATGCTTTAATTCGTGACGCACTGCTTGAGATTTCGGAAAAAGGCTTAGGCATGACCGCTATCGTCGATGAGTACGATGCTATGCTTGGTATATTCACTGATGGCGATTTACGTCGTACGTTAGATAAACGCATTGATATCCATACCACAGCCATTGGTGATGTGATGACGAAAAATCCAACTACCGCCCATCCTGAGATGCTGGCAGTAGAAGGCTTAAACCTGATGCAAGACAAAAACATCAATGCTCTGATCTTGTGTGATGACAATAAAATTGTCGGCGCACTGAATATGCATGATTTATTAAAGGCTGGCGTGATGTAATATTGCGTCACCAAAAAGACTTAACGATTGATTTAACAGATTAAGGCAATGGTCAGGGAAGTACTGAGCTAAGATAAAGGCCTTTATTTTATGAGTTTTACTCGCCTTATTTATTTGCTCTTGATTTTTGTTGTTGCGTGGTGCGGTTATTACCTCATGACGCCAAAAAGCAATGAAAATATCCAAGTAGCACCAAATTTAGAACTGCCTATGTTCAGTGGTACTGGACTAGAAAACATCACTTATGGTGAAGATGGTGTCCGCAGTTACATCATCCGTTCCACTAATTTGGATCATTATGCCAAAAGTGGAGACACGATATTTAAGAGCCCAACACTCATGGTGTACCGCGAAGGTAGTGTGGTTGAGTGGAAGGTGACTGCAACCAGAGCAGTCTTAGATGAAGACCAAATTCTGACGCTGTACGACAACGTGCTAATGCAAAACCTTTTGCCTGGTGCAAGTTTCGATACCATGGCGACAGACAAATTGGTGATTAATCTAACCAATCGTGATTTTAAAGCCGATCAACAAGTGATGTTGGTTGGACCGCAATTTGAAACTACTGGGGGCGCAATGCAGGGCAACTTAAAGGCTCACACTGCGACTCTAACTGATGAAGTTCAAGGTCGATATGAAACCGTTACACCTTAGCCTATTGGCATTGGTTTTAGCAGCGCCACAAGCGTTAGCACTTAAGTCGGATACACAACAGCCGGTTTACATTAATTCAGACACTCAACAAGTGGACATGAAGAGTAATCAGGTGATCTTCAAAGGGGATGTATCGCTTAAGCAAGGTAGCATCAATATCGATGCTGATAGAATCGTGGTGACTCGCGATCCTAAAACCGAGTCTATCAAACAGATCCAAGCATTTGGCAAACCAGCTACCTTTTCTCAGTTAATGGACGATGGCAAAACGCTCAGTGGTCAGGCGACTGAGTTAGACTACCGTATTTCTACTGATGAATTGACCATGAAAGGTCAAGCGCAACTGGCTCAAGACGGAAACACCATCAAAGGTTCGTCAATTCGTTACCAAATTGGTCAACAGAAGCTAGTCGCTGACAGCTCGAAGGATGAGCGCGTAACAACCATCCTGCAACCGAACCAAGTCGAGAACTAATATGGCAGTACTAAGTGCAAAGAACCTTGCTAAAAGCTACAAAAAACGCAAGGTGGTAACTGATGTAAGCCTTGAAGTAGAGTCTGGTCAGATTGTTGGTCTATTGGGTCCTAACGGTGCGGGTAAAACCACATCGTTTTATATGATCGTTGGCTTGGTACCACGTGACGAAGGCACCATTACAATCGACAACCAAGACATCAGTATTCTGCCGATGCATAGCCGCTCTCGTATGGGTATCGGTTACCTGCCACAGGAAGCCTCCATCTTCCGTAAGCTGTCGGTTGAAGACAACATCATGGCGGTTCTGGAAACTCGTCAAGAGTTAACGCGAGAAGAGCGTCAAGATAAGCTGGAAGATTTGTTAGAAGAATTCCACATACAGCACATACGCACCAGTGCGGGTATGGCACTATCGGGTGGTGAGCGCCGCCGTGTAGAAATCGCGCGAGCACTAGCTGCTAACCCTCAGTTCATTTTGCTGGATGAACCATTTGCGGGTGTTGACCCTATTTCGGTTAACGACATCAAAAAAATCATCGAACACCTGCGCGATCGCGGTCTTGGTGTACTAATCACTGACCACAACGTTCGTGAAACCTTGGACGTATGTGAAAAAGCCTATATCGTAAGCCAAGGACATCTCATCGCATCGGGAACTCCGGATGAAGTTCTCAATAACGAGCAGGTGAAACAAGTTTATCTCGGCGAACAATTCCGTCTATGATTACATTAGGAACGGTAAGATTCTGAGCATTACAAGGTAAGTAACACTGAATGAAACCTTCATTACAACTCAAGCTAGGTCAACAGTTAGCCATGACGCCGCAGCTGCAACAAGCCATCCGTTTGTTGCAATTGTCGACGCTCGATCTTCAACAAGAAATTCAAGAAGCGCTGGATTCCAACCCGCTATTGGAAGTTGAAGAAGGTCACGATGAACCTCAAGTAAATGGTGAAGATAAGTCAGCATCCGAAGCCGCTGAAGCCAGTGCCAACGACACCTCTGAACCCGATCTTCCAGACAGTTCAGACGTAATTGAAAAATCTGAAATCAGTTCTGAACTAGAAATCGATACCACCTGGGATGACGTTTACAGCGCTAACACTGGCAGTACAGGTCTAGCGCTTGATGACGACATGCCGGTCTACCAAGGTGAAACCACTGAATCACTGCATGATTACCTCATGTGGCAATTAGATCTCACGCCTTTCAGTGAAACAGACCGCACCATCGCACTCGCGATCATCGATGCTGTCGATGATTATGGCTACCTCACTCTTTCTCCTGAAGAAATCCATGAGAGCTTCAATAATGAGGAAGTCGAGTTAGATGAAATCGAAGCAGTGCGTAAGCGTATTCAACAATTTGACCCGCTTGGTGTTGCATCCCGCAACCTACAAGAATGTTTACTGCTGCAATTAGCGACCTTCCCAGAAGATACGCCGTGGCTAGCAGAAGCGAAAATGGTATTGAGCGATCATATCGATCACCTTGGTAATCGCGACTACAAGCTAGTCATCAAAGAGACTAAGCTTAAAGAAGCTGACCTGCGTGAAGTCTTGAAGCTAATTCAACAACTTGATCCTCGCCCAGGCAGTCGCATCACACCGGATGACACTGAATACGTCATTCCAGATGTGTCCGTATTTAAAGATCATGGTAAGTGGACCGTATCCATTAACCCTGACAGCATTCCAAAACTAAAAGTAAATCAACAATATGCGCAGCTAGGCAAAGGCAACAGTGCGGATAGCCAGTACATTCGCAGCAATTTGCAAGAGGCAAAATGGCTGATTAAGAGCCTAGAAAGCAGAAACGAGACGCTTCTCAAAGTTGCAAGATGTATTGTTGAACATCAACAAGATTTCTTCGAGTATGGTGAAGAAGCCATGAAACCAATGGTACTAAACGATGTAGCATTGGCAGTGGACATGCATGAATCAACGATTTCTCGTGTGACAACGCAGAAGTTCATGCACACACCACGTGGCATTTTTGAATTGAAGTACTTCTTCTCTAGCCATGTTAGTACAGACAATGGTGGAGAATGTTCGTCCACAGCAATTCGTGCTCTCATCAAGAAACTGGTCGCAGCGGAAAATACCGCTAAACCTTTAAGTGATAGCAAGATTGCTGCTCTTCTGGCTGACCAAGGGATTCAAGTCGCAAGACGAACGATTGCGAAATATCGCGAATCCTTGGGTATCGCCCCTTCAAGTCAGCGTAAACGCCTACTTTAAGGCACCAACTGAAAAGGAAAGTCTATGCAAATCAATATTCAAGGCCATCACGTTGATCTTACCGATTCAATGCAAGACTATGTTCAATCTAAGTTTCAGAAGCTCGAAAGGTTCTTCGACCACATTAACCAAGTTCACGTGGTACTAAAAGTTGAAAAACTTGACCAAATAGCGGAAGCTACACTCCACATAAATCAAGGCGAAATCCACGCGTCATCGAACGACGAAAATATGTATGCAGCAATTGACTCGCTGGTGGATAAATTAGTTCGTCAACTTAACAAGCACAAAGAAAAACTAAACAGTCATTAATCATGCAACTGAGCGAGATACTGTCACTGGACTGCACCAAAAGTGCAGTCCATTGTACAAGTAAGAAACGTGCCCTAGAGATGATCAGTCAAATTGTTGCTGAGAACACGGGTCAAGATTCTACGGAACTGTTTGAGTGTATGCTCAGCAGAGAAAAAATGGGTAGTACTGGTATCGGTAACGGTATTGCTATCCCCCACGCAAGAATGCAATCAAGCGACAAAGCCATCGCGGTGTTACTTCAATGTGACGAGGCGATTGAGTTTGATGCTATCGACAATCGACCTGTCGACCTTCTTTTTGCTCTCCTTGTTCCAGAAGAACAGTGCAAAGAGCACCTCAAAACATTATCCTCTATGGCAGAGCGCCTAAGCGACAAGCAAGTACTTAAGAGCTTGCGTAACGCTCAGAGCGATGAAGAACTCTACGACATTATGATTCATCAGTAATCAGGACGATCACCATGCGATTAATCGTTGTTAGTGGGCACTCTGGTGCCGGGAAGAGTGTTGCTTTACGTGTGCTTGAGGACTTAGGCTACTATTGTGTAGACAACCTACCAGTTAACTTGCTTGATGCGTTTGTTCAATCGGTTTCCGATAGCAAACAGAACGTGGCAGTAAGTATCGATATTCGCAATATCCCTAAGAAACTCAAAGAACTGAACACCACACTTGAAAAGCTAAAAGCTGAACTGGATGTGACAGTACTTTTCTTAGACGCCAACAAAGAAACTCTACTCAAGCGCTACAGCGAAACTCGTCGAATTCACCCACTATCACTTGGCAGCCAGTCGCTCTCTCTTGATCAAGCTATCGAACTTGAGCACGACATCCTAATGCCGCTAAAAGCCCATGCAGACTTAGTATTGAACAGTAGTGGTCAATCTCTTCATGACCTTAGCGAAACGGTACGCATGCGAGTTGAAGGCAGGGAACGCAAAGACTTGGTGATGGTGTTTGAATCATTTGGTTTCAAGTACGGCTTACCATCAGACGCGGATTACGTGTTCGATGTACGCTTCCTACCAAACCCACACTGGGAGCCAGCACTGCGCCCTCTCACTGGTTTAGACGCTCCAATCGGTGCGTTCTTAGAGCAGCATCAGTCTGTACTTGACCTGAAATACCAAATTGAGAGCTTCATTGAGACTTGGTTACCTCTACTCGAGAAAAACAACCGCAGCTACCTTACAGTTGCGATTGGTTGTACTGGTGGCAAGCACCGCTCGGTTTATCTCACTCAAAAAATCGGTGAGTTCTTTGCTGATAAAGGACACCAAGTACAAATTCGCCACACTTCATTGGAAAAGAACGTTAAGGAATAACGGTGGAAATAAGTCGTAAAGTACTGATCCAAAACCGCTTAGGGTTGCACGCTCGTGCTGCGGTTAAACTGGTAGAGCTGGCGCAAAGCTTCGATGCGGTGATCACCATCGACAACGAAGAAGACAAAACCGCGACCGCAGACAGCGTCATGGGGTTGTTGATGCTGGAGTCCGCCCAAGGACAATACGTGACTATCCACGCAACTGGCGACCAATCCGAGCAAGCTCTTGATGCTGTTTGCCATTTGATTGAAGATAAGTTTGATGAAGGCGAGTGATTCACTCGCTTTTTTATTATCTATAGCCAGATATCCCATATAACTTTCACCTCCTGCTTAAATTCCGATAAATAATTTTGTCGACTTTCATAAGTTGTTATTAAAAGGTGCCTAGAATTAAGTTATTATTCAAAGCATTGTAAATATCAGGAATTAGGAGGAATGAATGGCAGAGCAAATAGAATTCGACCAAGCTCACCAAGCCCTCCAAGAAGTCACTGAAGCACTGGAAAACGGTCGCTTCGTCCATGTTCGTCGCCAACTGCAGGACATGGAACCTGAGGATATCGCCCACCTTTTAGAAGCTTCGCCGCGTAAAAGTCGTGAGGTTCTTTGGCAACTTACCGACCCAGAAGATTACGGTGAGATTCTTGACGAGCTGAACGAAGACGTTAAAGACAGTCTTGTGTCCAAAATGGCTCCTGAAGCGCTTGCAGAAGCGACGGAAGGCATGGACACCGATGACGTGGCTTACGTCCTACGTAGCTTGCCTGACGACGTCTCACGCGAAGTTCTGTCTCAGATGGATTCAGCGGATCGTCTACGCGTCGAAACCGCCCTATCCTACCCTGAGGATACCGCGGGTGGACTGATGAACACCGACGTAATCACCATTCGTGGTGACGTTGATGTGGATGTAGTCCTGCGTTATTTGCGTATGAAAGGCGAACTGCCTGAAGCAACTGACGCACTATACGTGATTGATGATGACAGCAAACTGATTGGTGAACTACCGATCACCACGCTGATCACCACGCAACCAGATGTCAAAGTCAGTGAGGTGATGGAAGATGCGGATGATGCGATTACTGTTGATACTAGCGACTCTGACGTAGCAAGCCTGTTTGAACGTCGTAACTGGGTATCAGCTCCGGTTGTGGATGAAAACCAGCATCTTGTCGGTCGTATCACCATCGATGACGTAGTCGACGTTATCCGTGAAGACGCTGAACACTCAATGATGAGTATGGCGGGTATGGACGACGACGAAGATACCTTCGCGCCTGTGGTAAAGTCTGCTCGTAAACGTAGTATTTGGCTTGGTGCCAACGTACTTGCTGCACTAGCCGCTGCTTCTGTCTCCAACATGTTTGAAGCGACTCTAGACCAAATGGCTGCGATTGCTGTCCTAATGACCATCGTGCCTTCAATGGGTGGTGTAGCAGGTAACCAAACCGTTGCACTTGTAATCCGTGGCTTAGCTCTCGGTCATATCGGTGACTCGAACAAACGCGAACTCTTGATGAAAGAGGCGGCTATCGGCTTGCTAAACGGCATCATGTGGGCGCTGATCATCGGTGGTATTGTGGTTGCCTGGAAAGGAAACTGGATGCTTGGTGGGATTATCTCGGCGGCCATGCTAACCAACCTGCTTGTGGCAGGTATTGCGGGCGTTACCATTCCAATCCTACTCAAGAAAATGAACATCGATCCAGCTCTCGCTGGTGGTATGGCTCTGACCACAGTAACGGACGTAATTGGTCTATCAGTCTTCCTCGGTCTCGCAACCTTAATGATTTAAGCTGTGTAGCGAACCGCCAATAACGAGCAATAAAAAAGCCTGATGAACACATCAGGCTTTTTCGTATCTAGCGATTAGCAAGCTTATTCACCAGCAACCTTCATGGTATCCAACAAGATAGAACCAGTTTGGATTTGCGAGCGTGTTTCTACGTCGCTGCCCACAGCAACAATCTGGTTGAACATGTCTTTCAAGTTACCCGCAATGGTAATTTCAGACACTGGGTATTGGATTTCACCGTTCTCAACCCAGAAACCAGCTGCACCGCGAGAGTAATCGCCAGTTACAACGTTTACGCCTTGACCCATAGTTTCTGTTACCAGTAAACCTGTGCCCAGCTCTTTTAGCATTTGCTCGAAATTTTGACCTGTCGACTTCACATACCAGTTATGGATACCACCAGCGTGACCCGTTGGGTCCATCTTCATCTTGCGAGCGGCATAGCTAGTTAGCAAGTAGGTAGCTAAAACACCATCGGTGATGATTTCACGATCTTGCGTGTAGACACCTTCGCTATCGAATGGGCTTGAAGCTAACCCACGTAGTACGTGCGGACGCTCAGAAATGTTGAACCACTCCGGCAATACTTGCTTACCAAGGTGATCCAATAGGAAAGAAGATTTGCGGTACAGGTTACCACCGCTGATTGCCATCACTAGGTGACCAATCAAGCCTGTCGCTACGTCCGCAGCAAACATCACCGGGTATTTGCCCGTCTTAAGCTTTTGCGCGTCAAGGCGACTGATGGTTTTCTCTGCCGCTTTGCGGCCAACCATTTCTGGTGACCAAAGATCGTCACGATGGCGCGCAACGGTATAGCTGTAATCGCGTTCCATCTCGCCGTTTTGACCCACGCCAATCACACAACAGCTAGTGCTATGGCGGCTTGATGCGTAACTTGCTAACAAGCCATGGCTGTTACCGTAAACCTTAACGCCGTAGTGACTATCGTAGCTCGCACCATCGCTTTGCTTAATAGCGTCGCTGTAGTTCAGCGCTTCTTTTTCAGCTGCGATAGCGACCTGCGCTGCGTAGTCTGGATCAGGAGCATCTGGGTGGAAAAGGTCTAAGTCTGGCACCTCTTTCACCATGTATTCTTTTGGAGCAGGACCTGCGAACGGGTCTTCTGATGTGTATTGAGCGATGTCTAGTGCTGCTAGAACGGTTTGCTCAATAGCAGCTTCGCTCAAGTCAGATGTGGAAGCACTGCCTTTACGTTGACCACGGTAGACAGTAATGCCTAGTGCGCCATCGCTGTTGAATTCAACGTTTTCCACGTCACCCATGCGAGTGGAGACACTCAAACCCGTACTCTTGGTGATTGCGACTTCAGCGGCATCAGACTTCGCCGCAGCGATTTCTAGTGCACGTGAAACGGCTTGTTCTAGCTCGGTACGTTGCTCAGCAACCTGCTGTTTAATATCCATTGTCTTTCACATCATGTATTCGATGCACAATAGAATAACAAGAATTTCGCTTTCTCCCCACGATTCTTGTTAAAATAGTCATAATATTAATCAAAACACAGGCAACTGAAATGGCACGTAAGAATCAAAAAGCGCCATGGGAACCAGAAGAAGAGATCATCTGGGTTAGTAAATCCGAGATGAAGCGAGACATGGAAGAGCTGCAAAAGCTTGGTGAAGAGCTAGTTGGTCTTAAGCCGGCGGTTCTAGAAAAGTTTCCATTGAGCGAAGAACTGCGCGAAGCGGTTGCTGATGCACAACGCTTTAAAAACGAAGCACGTCGTCGTCAGCTACAACGCATTGGTAAGCTAATGCGCTACGAAGATCCAGAACCAATTCAAGCGGCACTGGATAAAATCCGCAACAAGCACTCACAAGCGACAGCTGCTCTGCACAAGCTAGAAGCACTGCGTGACCGCGTTGTAGAAGAAGGCGATAAAGCGATTGATGACGTAATGGAATTGTACCCAGAAGCGGATCGTCAACGTCTACGCCAACTTGCTCGCCAAGCAGCAAAAGAGAAGAAAGCCGGTAAACCAGCAAAATCTTACCGTGAAATCTTCCAAATTCTGAAAGCATTTGAAGAAGAAATGTAATTCAACGCTTAAGAAAGTAAAAAGCAGACCTATGAGTCTGCTTTTTTCATGCCTATTTTCAGATATTACGCCAAGCGATTGAGGCTTTCACCACGCGCAAAGGCGTTAATATTCTCAATCAAGATCTCAGCCAAACGCTGAATCGATGAGTCACTGCCCCAAGCGACGTGTGGCGTTAACAATAGATTGGGTAAGTGCATATTGGCAATCAACGGATTACTCTCATCGGCGGGCTCTTGGGTAAAGACATCAAACCCTGCACCAGCAATCTCACCTTGTTTTAAGCTATCCACTAAGGCTTGCTCATCTACCAAGCCACCACGTCCAGTATTAATCAAAATTGATGTTGGCTTCATCTGCTTAAGTTCCACTTCGCCAATCAAATTACGTGTTTCATCATTCAATGGACAATGCAGAGTGATGGCGTCCGCTTGATTTAGCATTTCAGTAAAAGAGACATAGCCTTCTCGGCACTCGGTTACGCCTTTGCGCTCCGCAAACACCACGTTCATACCTAACGCTTTCGCTAATTGTGCCGTCGCCAGACCTAATGCGCCGCTGCCAACCACCCCCAAAGTGCTACCTGCAACGTCCCCAATTGGATGCGTAAAGAAACAAAACTGTTTATTACGTTGCCACTCGCCTGCGGCAATGTCTTGATGATAACCAAACAAGTTGCGGCGCAAGGCAAAAAGCATCGCAATGACATGTTCAGGCACCGAGCGAGTCGCATAGCCACGCACGTTGGCGACCGCAACATTGTGCTCAGCGCAATAATCAACATCGACATTATTAAAACCCGTAGCCGCGACAGCAATCATCTTGAGGTTGGGAAGTTGAGAGAGAACGGTTTGGTCGAGCATCACTTTGTTGCTGATCACGATATCTGCATCAGAAAGGCGTTCAACAACTTGCTCAGAAGAAGTTAGATCGTATTCCACCCAATCATGGGCAAAGCTTGGACGAGGAACTTGAATTTGAACGGGAATAGTCGCGCGGTCGAGGAAGACCACTTTAGGCAGTGACATAACAACTCCTTGTTCACTGCCTAAAGATGAATTTATGGACGTGGCAGTGTTTTGTAATCTGGTAATTTACGCGCTGGGTCGAAATAGTCAAAGATCATCGCTTCCGCTTCCGGGTAAAAATCACAAGGAACAAAAATGCTGCGCAGCCAATGGCATTTCGGATGGTAAAAGCTCAATTCAGCGGCGTGCAGTTCTAGGCGCTCAGAGAAAGCTTTTGCTTCTTCAGTTGCGTAAAATTCATCCCCCACAATCGGGTGACCTAATGCTTGCATGTGGACACGCAATTGGTGTGAGCGACCAGTGATAGGCAGTAAACGTACAATCGTCGTCTTCGCTCCATCAGGGTGCTCTTCTCGCTTCGCCACTTGGAATAGCGTCTTAGAAGGTTTGCCATCTTCAAAACACACTTTCTGCAGTGGACGGTTAGGCCAATCGCAAATCAGCGGCAGGTCAATATCACCTTCTTCTTGCTCTACGTGCCCCCAAACTCGTGCATAGTAGATCTTATGCGTCAATCGATATTGAAACTGCTTCTTTAAAGCACTTTCTGCATGTTTGTTCTTCGCCAGAACCATCAAACCGGAAGTCGACATATCCAAACGGTGTACCACTTGAATGTCTGGATACTGCTCAGTGAGGCGACTCCACATACTGTCATAGTGCTCAGCGAGACGGCCCGGCACAGAGAGCAGACCGGATGGCTTATTCACAGCCAATATTTGCTCATCTTCAAAAACGACATCAATCCAAGGATCGGTTGGTGGATTGTACTCAAGCATTGCCATGGGCAGGATCTCTACAGAATAAAAACGCGCTGATTATACCCAAGAGCCCTCAAGATGCATGCACAAAACGCGTTTAATTTTATCGCGAACCTGAGTCGATATAACTTTTTGAAATAACAAAAATCAACAAGTCAAACCACTAATAAAAATAAATTCAAACCAAGTTGTAAATTTAAATTGACAACCATACTGGGCATGTTACTTATAGTTTATCGTTGATGAACAAGGACAATAACAAATGGAATCGGCAGTACCAGATCAACCCCAATCCAAAATCTCCCAATTTATACGCTCGTTGGGTCCCGGCATTCTCATGGCTTCTGCGGCGGTGGGTGGCTCTCACCTCGTTGCTTCAACAAAAGCTGGTGCCATTTATGGCTGGCAACTCGCCGTGCTTATCCTGCTAGTAAACCTTTTTAAATACCCATTTTTTCGAGCAGGCGTGCAATACACCATGGGCACAGGTAAAACCTTGGTTGAAGGCTACGCTAAGCTTGGTCGCCCCTACCTTTGGTTGTTCTTGTTTCTCAGTTCCGTTTCTGCGGTGATCAATACAGCAGCGCTTCTGATGTTCAGTGCGAGCTTGTTGGGCTACTTCATTCCATTTTCATTGTCGATGGTATCACTCAGTATCATTGTATTGGTCACGTGCTTGGTGATCCTATTTGCTGGTCATTACAAAGCGCTGGATACGCTCTCGAAAGTCATCATGACAGTACTGACCATTGCGACATTACTAGCAGTGGCGATTGCATTTGGTAATCCGGTAGAGCCCGTTGCGAACTTTGAATCCCCCTCTCCTTGGTCAATTGCAGCTATCGGCTTTATCGTTGTAACCATGGGCTGGATGCCAGCACCAATCGAGATCTCTTGTTTGACGTCTGCGTGGCTCAAACGCCAAACTAGCCAACAAGAAGTCACCGCAAAATCTGCGTTGTTTGATTTCAATGTCGGCTATATTGGTACTGCGGTATTGGCTTTGGTGTTTGTATCGCTAGGTGCGTTGATGCTACACGGCTCAGGCATTGAACTTAAGAGCTCTGGCGTAGGCTTCTCCCACCAGCTTGTTGGCTTGTACGCTTCGACCATTGGTGAGTGGTCACGTTACCTAATTGCAGTGATTGCGTTTTTCTGTATCTTCGGTAGTACGATTACGGTAATTGATGGCTACTCACGTGTGATTTCAGACTCTCAACGTCTACTGCGCTCGCAACCAGAAACTAACCCAAAAGCCACGTCAGCGATCATGCTTACGGTATCGGTCTTGGCATTAGGTATTGTGGTGTTCTGGGCGTCAGCACTACTACCAATGCTGAACTTTGCCATGGTACTGGCGTTTATGACGACACCGTTCTTCGCGCTACTGAACTACATTTTAGTGAGCAAAACCGACTTACCCAAGCCATTAGCGCTGGGTCGTAAATTGAAGTGGTTGTCGATTGCTGGCTTGATTTACTTATTCGGCTTCTTAGCGCTGTTTATTTGGTGGAAGTGGCTAATGTAATTGGCTACGAGCGATTAACCGAACCGCTGAGGTAAACCAAACTCAGATAAAGAAAAAGGTCTTCAATTGAAGACCTTTTTTTCGTGTGTTTGAACGCTGATTAGTTGTGGCTGACCACAATCAGACGTAGCGAATCTAGCTGAACCTGAGCTTGGTTGATGTAACCTGTTAGCTCTTTGATTTGCTCTTCAATCGCTTCAATTTCTTCATCACGGATGTTCGGGTTAACCGCTTTCAGTGCTTGTAGACGCTCAAGCTCGGCATTCAAGCTTTGTTGCATGTCTTGATGCGCTTGTTTGCGAACGTCTTCCACTTTCTGCTCAACCAATGCGTCACCCGCTTCGATTAGGCTGTGAATGTCTTTCTGTACCGATGTCACTAGCTTGCTGCCTAGGTGACGGTTTACAGGGCTAAGCTGACGGTTGAAGCCTTCAAACTCAACCTGAGAAGACAGATCGTTACCACGAGCATCCATCATCATGCGAATTGGCGTCTTCGGTAAGAAACGAGTAATACCGCTGCGTTTTGGTGCTTGTGCATCCACCGCGTATACCAATTCAAGTAGGATAGTGCCCACTGGTAGCGCTTTGTTCTTCAGCAGAGAAACCGCAGAGGTACCCACACCTTCGCTCATCAGCAGATCAATACCACCTTGAATCATTGGGTGTTCCCAACTGATAAAGTGCATGTCTTCGCGAGATAGCGCTGTATCACGATCAAATGTGATAGTCGCACCTTCGTATGGCAAACCTGGGTAGCTTGGCACCATCATGTGCTCAGATGGCGTTACCACAAGTGCATTTTCGCCTTTGTCGTCTTGGTTCAAGCCAATGGTGTCAAACAGAGACAGTGCGAACGTCACTAGGTTTGTGTCACCATCTGTCGATGAGATTTTCTCAACGATCTGCTGCGCTTTCTCGCCGCCGTTTGAATGCATCTCTAGCAGACGGTCACGACCTTGCTCAAGTTGTGATTTCAGCTCTTTGTTCATCTTCGCTGATTCTTCAATCACTTCATCAAGGTTTGAAACATCACCAGACGCCAGCATTTCAATCAGCGCATCAGAGTACTTATCGTAAACCGCGCGACCTGTTGGACAGGTTTCAGCAAACGCGTTCAGACCTTCATCGAACCAACGAGCAAGAATCGCTTGTGACGTGTCTTTTAGGTAAGGCACGTGGATATCGATATCACGCTTCTGACCGATACGGTCCAGACGACCAATACGCTGCTCTAGCAAGTCTGGGTTGAACGGTAAATCGAACATCACAAGCTGGTTAGCAAACTGGAAGTTACGACCTTCTGAGCCGATTTCGCTACAGATAAGAACCTGCGCGCCGCCCTCTTCTTGCGCAAAGTAAGCAGCCGCTTTGTCACGCTCAAGAATCGACATGCCTTCGTGGAATACAGTTGCACGAATACCTTCACGCTCACGCAGTGCCTGCTCAAGTTGCAGCGCAGTACTTGCACGAGAGGCAATAACCAATACTTTGTCGCTGCGTTTCTCTTTTACTTTCTCAAGTAACCAGTTCACACGTGAGTCGAACTGCCACCAGCTTGAATCTTCACCTTCAAATTCTTGGAAGATTTCTTCTGGATAAAGGTTCTTCACCGCGCGCGCTTCTGGTGTCATCTTGCCGCCGATCATGCCTGATACACGCATTGACGTGGTGTACTGCTGCGGAATGTCCATTGGCATTAGATGCACGTTACGCTTCGGGAAGCCTTTGATCGCTGCACGCGTGTTACGGAACAGAACGCGACCTGTACCGTGACGGTCCATCAGGTTGTCGATCAGCTCTTGGCGCGCTGACGCTTTCGCTTCTTCATCACTGTCGCTTTCGATAATGCGGAATAGCGGCTCAACGTCTTGTTCAGAAAGCAGTTCTGTAATTTGGTTTTTCGCTTCGTCAGGCAGTTTCTCACCAGAGAACAGCGAAGTAATAGCATCCGCAACAGGTGCGTATTGCTCTTCTTCTTCAACGAATGCGTCGTAATCGTAGAAGCGATCTGGGTCTAGCAGACGTAAACGAGCGAAGTGACTCTCACGACCTAGCTGCTCTGGTGTTGCCGTTAGCAGTAGCACACCCGCAGTGCGTTCTGCCAAGCCTTCTACCACTTGGTATTCGCGGCTTGGTTTGTCTTGGCTCCATTCTAAGTGGTGCGCTTCATCGACAACCAATAGATCCCACTCGCCTTCTAGCGCTTGCTCGAAACGCTTGCGGCTCTTACGTAGGAAATCCAGTGAACACAGCACGTATTGCTGCGTATCAAATGGGTTTTCCGCTTCTGCGAACGCTTCAATACAACGCTCTTCATCGAAGATAGAGAAGTGCAGGTTGAAACGACGCATCATCTCAACGAGCCACTGGTGTTGCAGTGTCTCTGGCACCACGATAAGGATACGTTCAGCACGACCGGACAGCACTTGCTGGTGGATGATCATACCCGCTTCGATGGTTTTACCCAGACCAACTTCATCCGCTAGCAATACGCGAGGCGCGTGACGACGACCGACTTCGTGCGCGATGTAAAGCTGGTGAGGGATCAAGCCTGCACGCATGCCACACAGACCACGCATTGGGCTCTTGTGTTGCTCAAATTGGTTTTGTAGCGCACGGTAGCGAAGTACAAAGTTGTCCATGCGATCGATTTGACCTGCGTACAACTTGTCTTGCGGCTTGTTAAAACGAATGTGGTTGCTTAGGAAGATTTCACGCAACACAATCGCCGTTTCTTGCGTGTCTTCACGAGTACCGAAATAGGTGTATAGACCTTCATCTTCCAGTACTTCTTCAACTTTTAATGACCAACCTTCTTGGCAATCGATGACATCACCGACGTTGAACGTTACTCGGGTAACTGGTGCATCGTTACGTGCGTAAACTCGGTTTTCCTCTGATGCTGCAAACATCAATGTCACAGTACGAGCATCCATTGCTACTACGGTACCTAAACCTAAATCGCTTTCCGTATCGCTAATCCAGCGCTGCCCCAAAGCAAATGTCATGAATTGACTACCTCGTTGTTGTTTCTTGTTGGTCTCTACCCATCCCGATGGGCATGGATAATAGTTTAGATCTGATTCTGGCTTCTGCTATGCCAATCGTGCTTGTCATGCCACTTTGTGCTGTGCATTTTTAAGCCAGCTGAACATGATAAATCGGGCGTAGCCTATACGCAGAAAAAGGTCGCTAATCTTACTTGAAGCTGTGATTTAGGTCACGCCGAAACCGCCCAGAGGGGCAACTTTTTTTCCTGAATTAGGAATGCAATCAAATTGTAAAAAACTCATGACAATTATTAAGTTGTAAGAAGTAAATTTTACGTATACTTCTAATGAGGGGCGCTTAGAGTCATCAAGCATGATTTGAGCGCATTAAGTACACGATTAGGATCAACACGGGTTTGCAGTAAGTTGTCTTGCTACTCGGTTGCGCACTAACCGACATTGCCCGACAACCTCTATTGCAAGCAATCAGAGTTAGGAAGACTGTTCCTTCTTAGCTACTAGCCAGCAAAGCCGCGCTGCGGCAAGGAGACGCTATGGGCGATACCGATCGGAAACTGTTTGTACTCGATACCAACATTCTTCTTCATGAACCCTTCGCCATCTTCTCTTTCCAAGAACACGATGTCGTCATCCCAATGACCGTGTTGGAAGAACTCGACCGAATCAAAGACAGTAAACGTGATGTAGCAAGGGATGCACGCGTTGCGATTCGCGCTTTGGAAGATCTGTTTAAAGACGCAACACCCGATGAAATCTCAGAAGGTATTCCAGTTTCTAAAGACAACCCAAGCCAAGGCACCATCTCTATTTTGGCGGACTTCGAATTGCAGGAAACCGTCAAAGCCTTCGCCGACAAAGCCGGTGACAACCGCATACTCAATGCGGTGCTTTATCTGCAAAACAAACGCGCACCACGTGAAGTCGTGCTCGTAACCAAAGACATCAACATGCGTTTGCGAGCCAAAGGCGCTGGCGTACGTTTCGTTGAAGACTATCGTACGGATCAACTGATTGATGATATCCAATATCTCACCAAAGGCTTCCAACAACGTGAAGGTGATTTTTGGAGTGATGTGGATGAAGTTGAGAGTTACGCGCTGGGTGGAAAAACGTTCCATAAACTCAACCGCGAACCGTTCGAGCCGACCTTTATCAACCAATACGTGATTGATGAAGAGAGTGATTTTGTAGGTCGAGTAGAAACCATTAATGAGGATAAGGTTACGCTGCTCGACCTGAGTCGTGAGCGCATGATGCATCGTCGCGCTTGGGACATTACACCGAAAAATATCTATCAAGGCATGGCGATGGATGCCTTGCTTGATCCTGATATTGATTTGGTGATTCTGACCGGCGCTGCCGGTAGTGGTAAAACGCTCCTTGCAATGGCAGCAGCACTAGAACAAACCATTGAAAAAGGCATGTTCGATAAGATTATCGTAACGCGGAACACGCCAGATATTGGTGAGTCGATTGGTTTCTTACCGGGCTCGGAAGAAGAGAAAATGATGCCTTGGTTAGCCGCGGTGACCGACACCTTGGAAGCGCTGCACAAGAACGACCATTGCACCGAAGGTTCGATGAAGTACATCTGCGATAAAGCCAACATTCAGTTTAAATCGATTAACTTTATGCGTGGTCGCTCTATCCAGAATGCGTTTGTCTTGCTCGATGAGTGTCAGAACTTAACCGCTTCACAAATCAAAACCATCATCACCCGTTGTGGTGAAGGCACTAAGATTGTGTGCTCGGGTAACTTGGCACAGATTGACTCCCACTACCTAACCCCAGTGACGTCTGGTTTGACGTATATGGTTGAACGCTTCAAGAACTTTGAAGGCAGCGCCAATATTCACCTCAATGGTGTGGTGCGCAGTCGCTTGGCAGAGTTTGCGGAAGAGAATCTGTAGCGAATCATCTCCCCCTAAAACAAAAGAGCGCTCAATGGGCGCTCTTTTATTCTTTAATAGCTTAACGTTTGATGCTCGAGGCTAAAAGTCGAGATTCCCTATCATCGCTCCTTCGTCACGGTAGGGAATGACGATCTTTAACGTCATAGCTAATTGGTAGTTAATGCTTACTCAGTACCACCCACGGTGATTGAATCGAGCTTCAATGTTGGTTGACCAACGCCAACCGGTACGCTTTGACCAGCCTTACCACACACGCCAACGCCTCTGTCGATGCTTAGGTCGTTACCCACCATAGAAACTTGCTGCATTGCTTCGATACCTGAGCCAATCAACGTTGCGCCTTTCACTGGGCGAGTGATTTTGCCATCTTCAATCAAGTACGCTTCCGATGCAGAGAACACGAACTTACCAGAAGTGATGTCCACCTGACCGCCCCCGAAGTTTGGTGCGTACAGACCTTTCTTCACTGTAGAGATGATCTCTTCTGGCGTGTGCTCACCCGGCAGCATGTAAGTGTTGGTCATACGTGGCATTGGTAGATGCGCGTAAGACTCACGACGACCGTTACCTGTAGGATTCACACCCATTAGGCGTGCGTTCAACTTATCTTGCATGTAGCCCTTAAGCACACCATTTTCGATAAGTGTGTTGTATTGACCGTTCACACCTTCATCATCCACGTTCAATGAACCGCGCAGATCTTTTAGCGTGCCATCATCCACGATCGTACAAAGCGGAGATGTCACTTGCTCACCCATCTTGCCCGAGAACACTGACGACTCTTTGCGGTTGAAATCACCTTCTAAACCGTGACCTACCGCTTCGTGCAGTAATACGCCCGGCCAGCCAGAACCAAGTACCACAGGCATCATGCCTGCAGGTGCTGCTTCTGCTTCTAAGTTCACTAGCGCCATACGAATCGCTTCATCTGCGAATTGGAAGGCTTGTTTCACGCCGTTCGTTTCAGATAGGAAGAAGTCGTAACCGAAACGACCACCACCACCAGCGCTACCGCGTTCACGGCGATCGCCTTTTTCAGCAAGAACACTGATTGATAGACGAACCAGCGGACGAATATCGCCAGCGTAAGTACCGTCGGTTGCTGCAACTAGCATTTGCTCGTGCACACCGCTGATGCTTATCGACACTTCTTTGATGAGTGGCTCTTTGGTACGAATGTACGCATCCAGAGACAATAACAGTTCAGTTTTTTGTTGCTTTTCCCAGCTTGCTAGTGGGTTTACCGCATCGTAGTAAGCTTGGTTATCAGAACGCTTGAATGCGTGCACTTTGCCGTTTTGACCTTGCTGCGCAATACCACGCGCTGCAATCGCACTTTGCTTCAAACCTTCTAGTTGAATTTGGTCTGAGTAGGCGAAACCGGTTTTCTCGCCTGTGACTGCACGTACACCGACACCACAGTCAATATTGAAAGAGCCATCTTTAATGATACTGTCTTCTAGAACCAGAGACTCATGCCAGCTGGACTGAAAGTAAATGTCCGCATAATCGATCTGGCGCGTCGCAATGCTCGCTAGTGTGTCAGCGATGTCTTGCTCTGTCAGACCGTTTGGGGCAAGGAGTGCCTGTTCTATTTGGTTTATGCTCATAGTTAGCTCTTTTATTTCCGTTTCAATTCATTTTGAAAGCGACTGTGTTGAGTCAGCGGCATATTCTGCCTTACTTGCTGGTTGTGTGACAAATCTATCTCTGCCACCAGCAGTCCTACTTGGTCATTCAATTGTTGGTGAACGCGCCCCCAAGGGTCAATCACCATGGAGTGCCCCCAGGTTTGACGACCACAAGGATGCGTCCCCGTTTGCCCGCAGGCAAGAATCCAGCACTGGGTTTCAATCGCACGCGCTCTTAGCAGTACTTCCCAATGCGCCTCTCCCGTGACGGCGGTAAACGCAGCGGGCACAACGATAACTTGTGCTCCTGCTAAGCGTAGTGCTTTAAACAGTTCAGGAAAGCGTACGTCGTAGCAAATACTTAAGCCTACCGTACCAATATTGGTCTCTGCCGTCACGATGCGATTACCTGCACTAAAGGTATCCGACTCACGATAGCTGCCATACCCATCGGCGACATCCACGTCAAACATGTGCAGCTTATCGTAATGAGCAATACGCTCGCCTTGCGGTGAGAAAACCAATGTCGTGGTAGTCACGCCTTGTTCAGTGCGAATCGGCATGCTTCCGACTATTAGCGTTAATTGATTGCGTTGTGCGATCTCAGATAAACACTGCTGAATAGGACCGTTACCCAAAGTTTCTGCGTTCTGGTGATACGCCTCTCGATTGGCAAACTGCGTAGCGTTTTCTGGTGTCACAACCAGCTTCACACTTTGCTCAGCAGCCAATGCGCATTGCTTGGCAATGAGGTCCAGATTCTCCTCGATATCTGGACCTGATGTCATTTGGATGATGCCAACACGTTCCATGTATTCAATTCCTTGTTCGTCGGAAGACTAACCGCGCAATTACTTCGCTTGCTCACGCAGTTTTTCTGGCAATTTGTATTCACCTTTGCTTCGTGAAATCTCTTTTACGGTAGGTGAATCCAGAGGGCCTTTCACTTCGTAGTTTACTTGCGTGAAGACTTCCACTACTGGAGAGATAACCGTCGAAATCGCCAGTACGTACAACGCCGTTTGAGGCGCTACAGCAAAGGCAGTCAGCATAGGTAAACCTGAAGTAATGTCCGGAGTAAAATTCACTTCCGCATCCACCAAGCGGGTGTTCATATCGGCGATGCCACGAATCTTCATTTCACCGGCCAGTGCATCCATCACAATATCGTTGGTGATAAATACACCATCTTGGATTTTGCCTGTACCCGTGATTGAGTTGAATGCCATCCCTTTGTCGAACACGTCGGTAAAGTCGAGCTGCATCTTACGAATGATCGAATCAAGACTAAACAGACCAAGCAATCGCGCCGCGCCACTCACTTCGGTGATCACGCCTTTACCAAATTCGGTAGAGACGTCACCTTGCAAACTTTGAGTCTTCATCGACCACGGCGCGCCATCCCAGTCTAGGTTGGCATTGATTTCAAACGGCGCTTGTTGGATGCCAGAGGTTATCCCAAAGCGCTCCATCAAATCACTGTTGTTATCACCCTTAACTTTCATGGATAGGTTTGAATGACTTCGCTCTTTGGTTAGCTCCCACCAACCGCTCATATCAATACGGTTTTGACCACTACTGAAAGTTACGTTCTTCCATTCAAGTCGATTATTGCCACGCTCGACATCCACGTTTACCTTGCCGACCTTGTAACCTTGCAACCAGAAATCATCAATGTTCAAAGTTAAGTTTGGCATTTCTGCATGGAACTTGCGGTCAAAGTTTGAGATTAGTGGTGCGCTCTGATCTTCACTAGCGAACAGAGAACTGCGCTCTTTCGTCATCTCATCAAAACCTGGAATATACAGGTGTAAATGCTCCAATGAGACGGACAAATCATACGGTTTGAGGTAATTGGCTTTGCCTTTCACTTCTTGACTATCAACATCGAGCTGCCAGCTTAGATTCTTCTTACGTGCATTCAAATCCACATCGTGAAACTCGATACCACCAAGCTCCAAATTCTTCACATCCATGCTAATACGCGTTGGAAGTGGAACAATCGGTGTTTTCATGCTCGACAAAACAGACTGTGTGGTACTTTGTGGAACGTGCATTAAATCCGCCCACTTATCGAGGCTCAAATCATCCAAACGAATTGAGGCGTCGTGTCCTACCACAGGGCTGATTTTGAAACCGCCGTTCCCCACAACGAGATTTGTTGCGGTCAATACTGGGACATCGCCTGAAATGTCGATTTCCGTTTGGTACTTCGCATTTGGGATCTGCAAACGAGCCGAAACACTTTCTTGGTTTCCAGAAGCTTGGAGCTTCGCTTGCCCTTTTTCGCCCCGTTTTTTCCCAAGCGGGTACGGATATTCACTTGCTAACTGACTAAGCTGAGCAAGCACATCCACTTGATAGGTAAAACCCACATCGTTGAGTTGTAGATCGATGTCCATTTGCCATGGTGCATGACCTGAAACAAGGCTTAACCAACGCTCGCCAAGGTAAGGTTTGAGTGGGTCTACCTCCCAATCACCAAGGGTATTGATGGTCACATTGTAGCCTTGCTCGGCGTTCTCACCACGAAAGTCCAGTGAGATTGGCTGCTTCAATAATTCAGCAGATAGACCAGAAGTAGTCACTACATCGTTATCGAACTTGATACGGCCAGTCGCGTTCTCTAACGTCATCGGCGGCGCATCAATATCTACGCGGTTGTTCTTAAGATCCGCATAACCCCATGCGCGAGCATCTTTCTCGGTATCAAATGGGATATTGAGTTGGAATTCTGAATAAACAGGACCACTAACTTGCAGTGCGGTCAACGCAGCCCCCACAGAGTCAACCAGTGGCGTTGCCATCATGTAGTCACGAACTTCATTACCCGGTGCGCTTGCTTTCGCTTCGATCTCGATATGGCCACCTTCTGCAAGCTCGGGAATACGACCTGTGATTCGCTTCGCTTTCACGCCATTTAACGTGGCAGACTTCGAATCCAAGTACATGGCATCATTTTCAAACAACAAATCGAGTTGTAAATCTGTAATGGTTGGCCAAGCAGTATCAAAGCTGAACTTCGCATTCTTCAATCCAACCCATGCTTGGAACATGCCGTTATGCTCTTTATACGGGAAGTCACCTAGCTCGCCATACCAAAGCAGCTTCGCAGTATTGACCTTACCACCCTGAATCGCAGTAGATAGGTAGTCTGTCAAATCTTGCCCAAGTGCTAGAGTTGGAAGGTAACGCCACGTTTCACCAGCGTTGTAGAGATCAGCTTCTGCATAAAACGACAGAAATGGGCTTTGCTCTTTCGGGAAATCGAGACGGAACGCACCCAGCACTTGCAGATCGGGTGTCGCCGCAGTCACTTTATCAGACCACAAACGCCAACCATCTTCATCTTGCTGCCAAACGATGTCGACTTCACCCTGCTTGATGTTTAAAGGCGCTTGGAATACGTCCCCATATGGGAAGACATCATCGATAACCGTCACTTTCGCTTTTGCTTGCTCTAGGTTACCCGAGACTTTGCCTTGCACATGACTAAAGCCAGGCAGCAGCTCCCACTGCGTTAAACCCAATTCATCCAGTTCGGCTGAGTAACGTAGCGTATCTAAACCACCATTCATCGACAGGCGAATGTCTTCCACTCGTCCTTTCGGCGCTAGTTTATCTAACAAATCCGTAGTGGATTCTGATTTAGGTGCTAACTTAACGAGCGGGGTTAACGCTTCAATGTCTAATTGGGATAAGTTGAGTAGCCAGCCATCTGGTTGCCAATCAAAGGCAACATCCAGCTCAGGCCATGGTCGGTCATCGGTGCGGATTTGCAGTGAGTGACCATTTACTTTCCAGCCTTCTTTATCTGGTGAAAGCTTGAAAATACCAGACTCCAGCAGCAGTTCATGACGCCCTTTCTCATTCCACACTAACTCAGAGGGTTGCAGATCGACATAAGCGTAGCTTGGTTGGCTGTGTTGCAACGTCAACCAAGTGTTGAGACTCACTTTGCCTGACTCAACGCCAGACTCATCTTGCATGTAAGTGGTTAGCCAAGGCGTCACGGACACATCTTTTGCACTTACGTAAAATTCACCTGAGATATCACGCAGCGAACCATAATCTTTGAAGTTAGCACGCACTAACAATGAGTTGAGACTTGCGTCCGCAATGCTCACTGTGCCTTCCGCTAAGTGATGCTTACCTTGGTTGCTCCAACGTAATTGCTCGATGTCCAAGCGGCGTGTTTCACCAGACACTGACTTGTACCAAATACGTGAGTCGGTAATCGTGAAATCTTCAAACTGACGCAGTAACAAGGAGTCCAACTGATCAATCAGCTTTGATTCACTTTGGCTGACATTCGCTGCTGGGTCGTTATTTTCTGATTTAGACAACAAATCAACGGTACGAATGTCTAAAGCCAAGTCATCAATGGTGAGATCTGCGACCACAGGCCTAAACTTTAGGAGAGATTGAATCAAGTCGAATTCAATATGAATTTCATCCACGGCAAAGCGCGCGTCTTGGTTATTCGGCAGATTCGCTTCTAGGCCTTGCAGTGCGATAGAGGGATGGCTATTACGCCAAGAGCCAGCAACGCTGGCAATAGAAAAGTCAAAACCTGTGCCTTGCTTGACCCAGGTTTTGATCTCATCTTGGAAGTGGTTAAGTTGTGGCAATGCTACGCGTAGTGTGGTTACTAAGATGGCTAAAAGCACCAATAACGTCACTAAAGTCCACGCGCAGAAACGCCCGAAACGGTTAAAACCAGAATTCACAAATTTTCCAATTACATCATGACGACGTCAAACTGCTCCTGAATGTACAGGGGCTCAGCTTGAATACGAACTTGCTTACCAATAAATACTTCGAGTTCAGCCAGTGCGTGAGATTCATCACCCAATAGTGTTTCCGCTACGTATGGTGACGCGTATACGACAAAGTTGTCTGCATCATAAGCACGGTTCACTCGGGTAATTTCACGTAGGATCTCGTAACACACGGTCTCTACTGTCTTCACGCTACCGCGACCTTCACAAGTAGGACAGCTAGAACATAAGATATGTTCAATACTTTCGCGCGTACGCTTACGAGTCATCTCAACTAAGCCTAGCTGAGTAAAGCCATTAATGTTGGTCTTCACTCGATCTTTTGAGAGCGCCGTTTCCAACGAAGTTAGTACACGCTTACGATGTTCTTCTGACGCCATATCGATAAAGTCGATAATGATAATGCCGCCTAAGTTGCGTAGACGCAGCTGACGAGCGATCGCTTGAGTCGCTTCAACATTAGTGTTGAAGATGGTTTCTTCAAGATTACGACGACCGACAAACGCGCCAGTATTGATGTCGACCGTTGTCATTGCTTCAGTTTGATCAATGATTAGGTAGCCACCTGACTTAAGCTCAACTTTACGTTCCAGAGAGCGTTGGATTTCGTTCTCTGTGTCGTACATATCGAAGATTGGCTTATCGCCTTCGTACAACTCAAGCTTATCAGTCAGCTCAGGAACATACTCAGACGTAAACTCTTTAAGGTTCTCGTATTCAAGACGAGAGTCAACCATAACCTTGTCTAGCTCAGTGCCAACAAAATCACGCAGGATGCGTTGTGCCAAGCCTAACTCACCGTACAAGGTCGAACGGGTTTTGTACTTCGAGCGACGCTCCATGACTTTCTGCCATAAGCGCTTCAAAAATGCCGCATCTTGAGAGAGCTCTTTTTCGTCTGCACCTTCTGCCGCAGTACGAATAATAAAACCGCCGTGCTCGTCGCAGTAGTGGTTAACCACTTTCTTTAGACGCTCACGTTCACTTTCACTTTCGATACGCTGAGAAACGCCAACATGGCTAGCCCCAGGCATAAAGACAAGATAACGTGATGGGAGGGTAATATCAGTCGTCAGGCGAGCGCCCTTGGTACCTAGTGGGTCTTTAACCACCTGCACAACAATATCCTGACCTTGGCGAACCAACTCAGAAATATCACGAACTTGAAATTGTTGCTTTTCGTTTTCCGCCACACACTCAGTATGCGGAACAATATCTGACGCGTGCAAGAATGCCGCTTTATCTAAACCAATATCGACAAACGCCGCTTGCATGCCCGGCAATACTCGGCTCACTTTGCCTTTATAAATATTGCCAACAATGCCACGGCGCGATTCTCGTTCTATATGAACTTCTTGTAGTACTCCACCTTCAATCATGGCCACACGAGTTTCACTCGGGGTCACGTTAAGCAGCAATTCTGCACTCATGTGCACACCTCAAAACAATTATAAAAATTCTTGAATTAGCTGATCGGTTTCGAACAAAGGTAAGCCTACTACGGCGTGATAACTGCCTTCGATTCGGGTGACGAAACGCCCACCGAGTCCTTGAATACCATAACTTCCAGCTTTATCGCATGGTTCGCCTGACTGCCAGTATCGTTCTATTTCTTCTTCAGTCAGAGTTTTGAACCACACGTCAGTGATAACGACCACTGAGTGTTGTTGTTCTTTTGATACGACGCTCACCGCAGTCATCACTTGATGCTGACGACCCGATAAATCGCTGAGCATGCGTTTTGAATCTTCGAAATTTTTTGGTTTTTCTAATACGTGGTTATCGCACACCACCACGGTATCGGAGCCCAATACAACGGAATCAGGCTTAGCCATCGCTAAGCCTGCTTGAGCTTTTTCCAGAGAGAGACGCAAAACATAGTCTTTTGCTTGCTCGTGATCTTGTTTGGCTTCCTCTATATCAGGAAGCACAATATCAAAGTCATAACCTAGTTGAGCAAGCAACTCTTTTCTTCTCGGAGAACCCGATGCGAGAACGAGGGATAAGCCCTTTTTCACAACGCTACCTTACGTGCCATGCGCGACGGACACGTCGCATTAATAAAAACATCCATGGCCAAAGTATACAGTTTATTGCCGCAGTCCACAGAGATAATGGATTAAATACTACGTCCTGGTTCAAATATTCCCCACAGAATATAAGAAGTTCCAGTAGCACGGTAAAAAAGGCAATCAAAATCGATTGTTGCCACAATGCCATGTTACGAATCACCAAGAAGTTCAACGCAACCAAGTAGATAACGATCGACATCATCATCCCTCGGATCCCGAGCGTCGAGCCAATCAAAATATCCCAAAGCAAACCTAAAACCAGAGCGGTACCGACGTTGACACGATGCGGCAGTGCCAGCACCCAATAACAGGTAACGAGGAACAGCCATGATGGACGTAGTAAATCCAAAACGCCTGGCCATGGAATAGTTTGCAGGACTAGCGCGACGAAGAAGCTGACGCCGATGACCATTCGGCTTCTAAATACACTATTGGCCATCGGTTACCTCTTGTTCTGAACCTTCTTCTACATTGGACTGCAGTACTTTGTGTTGACGGTCTTCATTCGGCCAAATCAATAGCAAGTAGCGCAGACGATCAAACTCAACCACAGGTTCCGCTTTGATTGATGCGAATTCTTGGCGAGTATCGTGATCCACATTCGTAACAGTTGCGACTGGGTAGCCTTCTGGATAAATACCCCCAAGACCCGATGTCACCAGCAAATCGCCGACTTGGATATCGGTACTGGTTGGGATGTGCTCTAGTTGGATTTCATCCACTTCACCATTACCGGAAGCGATAACACGAATATCGTTACGAATCACTTGGACTGGAATTGCGTTTTTCGCATCTGTTAACAACAAGACACGTGCGTTGTGCGCGGCCACAAACGTTACCTGACCAACGATACCTTTCTCGTTGATAACAGGTTGACCAACGTAAACGCCATCAATACGACCTTTATCGATCACCACTTGGTGGCGGTACGGTGACGTGTCCACAGCCATCACTTCTGTGACGACTTTCTTCTCGTCACGGACGAATGAAGAGCCGAGCAGTTTCCGCAGGCGCTGGTTTTCTTCTTTATATTGGTCGAGCAAGATCAGCTCGCTCTTCAGGCGAAGCACTTCGCGCTTCAAATTGCGATTGCCTTCAATCAGTGCCTGACGAGTATTTAAACTCTCGAACATTCCATCGAACATGCTACGAGGCAAATTAGCTGCGTATTGGATTGGCGCAACCATACTGTTCAATAGGTATCGGACGTTGGAAAACGTATCTAGACGGTTATCAGCCAGCATCAAGCTCGCCGACACGATGACAGCAAAAAACAGACGCAATTGCAGAGATGGACCTCTGCCAAAAATCGGTTTCATCTTGTTTTTAACCTGATTGCTACCATGATTATTGAGCCTTACTTGGCAACCTGAGAATCTGACATGAAGAGATTCTAGGTATGGAGCAGATTGAAATTACAGAGAGCAGAAATGAAGGTGAAGCCCATATGGACTCCACCCTGCACTTTATTCTTCAGAGAATAGATCGCCACCGTGCATGTCGATCATTTCTAGTGCTTTACCGCCGCCACGAGCCACACAGGTTAGTGGATCTTCAGCGATAACCACTGGAATACCAGTTTCTTCCATTAGTAGACGGTCTAGGTCTTTCAGTAGTGCACCACCACCTGTTAACACCATACCGTTTTCAGAGATATCAGACGCAAGCTCTGGTGGACACTGCTCTAGTGCAACCATCACTGCCGATACGATGCCTGACAGTGGCTCTTGTAATGCTTCTAGGATTTCGTTTGAGTTCAGGCTAAAGCTGCGTGGCACACCTTCTGCAAGGTTACGACCGCGAACTTCGATCTCTTGAACTTCATCACCAGGGTAAGCAGAACCGATTTCGTGTTTGATCTTTTCAGCCGTTGCTTCACCGATCAAGCTGCCGTAGTTACGACGTACGTAGTTGATCACAGCTTCATCAAAGCGGTCACCACCAATACGTACAGAAGAAGAGTAAACCACACCGTTTAGTGAGATAACCGCAACTTCAGTTGTACCACCACCGATATCAACCACCATTGAACCTGTTGGCTCAGAGACACGCAGACCTGCACCGATTGCTGCCGCCATTGGCTCATCAATTAGGTAAACTTCGCGCGCACCAGCACCTAGTGCAGATTCACGAATCGCACGACGCTCAACTTGAGTAGAACCACAAGGAACACAAACCAGTACACGTGGGCTTGGTTTAAGGATGCTGTTGTCATGCACTTGCTTAATGAAGTGCTGAAGCATTTTTTCTGTTACGTAGAAGTCAGCGATAACGCCATCTTTCATTGGACGGATAGCTGAGATGTTACCTGGCGTACGACCAAGCATCTGTTTTGCCGCATGGCCTACAGCAGCAACGCTTTTTGCAGAACCTACACGATCTTGACGAATAGCAACTACAGAAGGTTCATCAAGGACAATACCCTGTCCCTTTACGTAAATTAGAGTGTTGGCAGTACCTAAATCGATAGATAGGTCGTTTGAAAACATGCCACGAAGTTTTTTAAACATATTCTTCGCTCATCCTGCAAAAATTTAGAAGACAAAAATTGTCCTAAATGTACCAATGCCTCGCTGTCACAGCAAGGCATTGGTACACAAACATGAGCAGAAAGCCTCAATTTCTTGCAGTTTCCTTACTTAACGCAAGAAACCGAAGTTTGTTATTGTCCGGTTAAGCCCGGTTCACCACGATAAATCACTCGGTCATTGCCTCGATGAATACCAAACGTGACTACCGATGATGGGTTTTCTTCGGAGCCATCTTTATCCCAGTCGTATTTGAGCCAAGGGAGCGAATTGCCACCACCTTCAAGATTAAGCCATACGCGAGTTTGCTGGCGATACGGCTCTGCTTCTTTTGCTGTTACAGAACGAGAATGACCAGAAGCGACCTCTCCACCAGCCCCTAACGTGACATCCTTAGGTTTCGCATTATCACCTTTAGGCCAAATATGCTCTTGTTTAGCCTTCACACCAGTAACATCGGTTTGGCTGTCATTTGGGTTAGCAATAAAGCGGCTACCATTCCAGTATTCAACTCGTAATGGCACTCTCAGCGTCGAGCCTTGGTTGCCACCGACATCATCTAGGTCTACACGGCCAAAGCGGATGTCAGGTTGGGTAGGCAATAACCCCTCACTACCATCGATAGATACTGGGTCCTTATTATCATCCGCGGATTTGATTGATATCGCCGTATCTTTCGCGTTCTCGTTAAAGTTGAGCGGACCATCTGGGTAACTTGAGCCAGAACCTTTTAATAGCTCTAACCCATCCGTCGTTGAACCAGTAAACTTACCTAGACTTCTTGAAGTGACATAAGCAGCACCATTATTCACCCAAGTCCCCGTATAGGTTTTGTTCAAAATAAAACGAGGCTGATAAGAGCTAGTATCTTTCAAACCAAATTTTGCTTGTAAGCCACTAGAGAAGAAGGCGTAGTTTGTTAAAGCGCCTTTATCCGCATTTAATGCCTCAACATAAAACTCCTCGACGCCAAAGCTTTGTCCCATATAAGCAAAGTTTTCTTTATGTGGGTAAGCCCATTGATTTCCTTTCGCTTCATCAACTCGGAAATACTTAGGGTAGAAACGACCAATATTTTCTTCTGCTGGCGTAATGGTGAAAGCTTTACTGCCGAGATACGTTTCAGGTGGTGTAATCGTAAAATCAAAAGCACCAACTTCAGACACAGTTTGCGTCACTGACCCCGTACCATTAGTTAGATTGATATGATCGTATGTGGTCGTCCCTAAAGTGCCAGGAATCGCACTATCAAACTGCGGGTAAGATACTTTATGACTAATTGTTAAACCTGATTGTTGATAGTTTTGTGCTGGCTTCTTATCATCACCAAATTGATAGGCCGTCACTTTCATTGTGAACTCTTCTCCAGCAGCAACCAGTTTCTGGCTACAAGAGCCTGAACCACACAGACCACCATCAACCGTCAATTTGAGATATGCTGGAAAACTCACAAAGCTATTCTGTCCTAACGAATCCTTTTCATCTTTTATTTTCGCCTTCAGCGCGACTTTGCCTGCCTCTGGATACTTTAAGTTGAAGTAAGCTTTGCCTTGCTTATTAAAGTAGACATCAGCAACCTCAACAGTATTTGTCCCAACGGTAACCTCGTTACTGAAAGAACCATCTCTCTTTTTGAAAGAGACATAAACGGGGACTGATACTGCATTGCTTGTCGGTTCGATTCTTTCAATGGATAACTGAACATCTCGATTTTCGCCGTCACCTCCTTGTTGGCTTGGTGAACTACAAAACTCCAAATAAGGCGAACTTTGATTGCTATATTGTGCCTGTCCTTTGGTATTGAAGAATGGCTTACCAGCGACCTTATCTGGAACCGTTACACCCAACGCCGCAGAGTTAAATACGATATTACAGTTTTGCTCAGATAGCGGACCACCA
Source organism: Vibrio sp. NFR (assembly GCF_027587095.1). Lineage (NCBI taxonomy): Bacteria > Pseudomonadati > Pseudomonadota > Gammaproteobacteria > Vibrionales > Vibrionaceae > Vibrio > Vibrio sp. NFR. The sequence continues at coordinate 34,004 of NZ_JAPPTN010000016.1, read as the reverse complement.
GCGATACGACACTTCGCTCCGTCAAAACCAAACTGTGGAACCGAGCTACTTGCAATTCCAAGTTTTGCTGAACCTGATTGGAACGCTTGTAGCTTCAACGAAACAGAGTCAGAAAACGTAACATGATCTCCCCCTTCCCATGCGACAAGAGAATCCGATTGCGGCAATAAGGACACCGTCACAGGATCAACCGTTGCTCCCGGGTTCGAGCTCAATACTGAAGATGGGTACGTTTTCGAACAAGAAGCATCCATACATGCTCGTAGTGTTACCTCGGACGCCTGACAAATACTGCCAGTACCAGCGTAATCAAATTCGAAGTGGTGAATGCCTTCCGTTATTTTCTGGTATTTATCGGCACAAACTTGGAAGTTATCCATTTCATGTACGTTGGTAATGTCACCAGTCGAGGCGGTAATCGACACGCGGAAATTTTCTGGAGGCGTGGTTTGCCCAAAACCTCTCATAACATCAAATTTGGAGATCAATGTTGTCCAAGAGTTCGCACTACCGATCTTACGCTGAATCGTAATGTAGACTTTACCTTGTTGTTTAGAATCAATGATAACTTTGTATCTATGATTAGGATCGCGGCGTCTATCTAAGTCACCAACATTGTGGTTACCTTTAATATAGCGATAACCTCCCATCCATTGCCCAGACCCGTTCTTAATCCCAGAACCACGAATTGCGACTGTATTTGGCTTAAACCCTGGTCGGTAATGACTATCCTCAAAGCTACCTTCTCTTGAGTAGTTGCCGTATTCATCGATACCAAACCCAAGCCAACCGCCAGCAAAACCTTGTATGTTAGGTTTCACGCCATAGCCAAGTGGACCACCAAATGCCCCAGTTTGTGGCGGCACATTAGCATCAGATAAAACCAATGCCACACCATCAGCCCCAGAGCCGGAGTGCGCATAGTGGTCAAACTCCACTTCAAGGTAGTTATCTTTCGAAGGGAATAGATAGTTGTATGCCGATGCTGTTGCTTGATTTCTTTGAGACGAGTTTAAAACGAATCGACCACCAGATGGCGTAGGTTTGATGCTTTGCCCAAAGCCAATAACAGACCAGTTGCTAATATCATTAGCATTGAAGTCTTCCATTGGAAGTAAGTTACATTGTTGTACTGGGGGCTCAACCGGACAAGAGTAATCAGGTTTCTGAATCACAACTCTCTTTTTCATCGTAAGATGACGTGCAGTAACGGAGCCATAAACTGTTATCGGGTTATTGAAATTAACAGTATCAGCTAGAATAAACCCATAAAATTTTTCAGATCTGGTTTGGAAGTTCACCGTAGCATTTGGTGCATAAATCGTTGCATAGTAGCTTGTTGTCACATCAATAGGGTTAGAGAAAACAACTGAGCTACCACTCACATTAATCCTTGAGTTGTTATAAAAAGAGTACTTTGTGTGACCAACGTGCTCCCAACTACCAAAAGTCACTGTCGAATTTTGAGGAATAACAATTTGTAAATCATCACGTGAGCCAGACTCAGCCTTAAAACTACGAATATTAGTTCCATCAGGTAAAATTACTTTTACCTGCTCTGAAGGAGAACTATATTGGCTAACCCATAAGCTATCAAGATTACTTTTTATTCGAACTTCAATGCCACTTTTACCATCGATATTGTAACGAGTTGTGCTACACAAGCCTGTTCGACTGCATTGATACTCAATATCATTCCCTCGTAGAGTTAACGAACTATATCCAAAATTTGTAGAAACGCCGAGAGGTTCAGAAGCTTTTCTTGCTTCTATATGCCCATCCTTATTACCAACATCACATCCAGTATTACTCCCACAAACTGGAGAACGATATAATCTATCTCGAGCATCATTTATATTCGCCTTATCAAAACCCGCCAGAATATATTGAGCTTTATTTGGTTGTTGAGCATTTGACGAGTAATAAAATAGGTCTTCTTTATTTGTGACCGTATAGAAGCTTTTGTAGTCTTCCGACCAACCTAATGCACGCGCACTCTTGTTTGGCACATTAAGTGTGTTTGCTGAATAACCTTTCATCCCCTGAATTGGCTCAGGGAAATATTGACAAATATTGCTAGGTAATTCAGGTTCTATTGGAGCAGGTAGACCGCCATCGCAATCAAGTTCACTTGGGCTTCCTTGTTCATAAAGACTTAACTTACCATTTTTCAAGTTAACATTATTCATTGTACTAATTAGTTGCCAGTCACTTTCCCCAGCAAACTTACGGTAGTATTTTAATGTCCCTGAGCGTCCATTTGCTTGGTGCTCAAGACGAATATTGTAAACCTGATCTTTTAATAAGTTTGGCTCATAAAAATAAAAACGAGCCCCCCAATATTTATAACCGTTATACCAAAGCACTTCGCGAGGATGGCGTCCACTGTGCTCTAAATACACATAGCTATTTGATGCAGGACCAACCACATTAAAGGTTACAGTAAAATCTTTATTTCCCCACACATCACAAGTACCAGCTTGAGCAGGAAAATTAAGCAGGCAAGCAAGCATTGTAATTATGATTAATATTATTTTTTTCATTATTTTATTTACTCCCTAACCCAAATCTCTTGTTGCCGCTCTACTTGTGCAACCCCGGAACCACAAATTGCTGTGGCTTGCACTCTGAAAAGAGATTCAGCTTCAGAGGTACCTGCGTTAAAGGTACCGATATTTGAACATGTCATAGTATTGATTCGGCAACCCGAGCCTTGTGTAATCTGTGTAGGAGGAGATGTACTACCGCTTTCAATCTTAGAGCAAACATCAGCGATGACGGAGCCATCTGTGTTTAATGGATAAAGCTGAGTTAGTGCCCACTCATTGGCAGATTGAGCAATAAACCAAGCTTTGGTGCCTAAGAATTCTCTCGTTAATGTACTTTGGTTTGACCAACTTACTCTCATCAAAGAAGCAGCTAAGTACCCCATCACAATGATGACAAACAACACGACGATCAGAACACTACCTTGTTGGACATTTCTACGGAACATTGAGCACCTGCACGTCTTGTTGGTAAACACTACGCTCCCCGTTTTGAGTGAACTCTAAATTGATGTGTACAAGACCACCACGCTGCAGCGTTGGCTCTAGATAGTACATATCACTTACAGAAGTATCGACACTATCCGCGACTGTAATTCCATTGCGCGTTATTTGATTATTTTCGAAGCAGTAACGTACTTCAGACTTATCTTGATAGACGTAATGACGGCTCGAAATAGAAGAGCCCCCAATCGTACTGGCAGCCCCACTAATAACAAAGACATCACCAGTTTTGGCTAGACCACCAACATCTAAACTTTGTGAAGAAGAAGGTTGCAGATCTTCATAACGGCTCGGATTAATAACCATCCAAGCGTTAGCGGGCATTGGGTTTAACGTGGCGTCATTGCCCAATAAGAACTCCAAGTCGTTATTTGTCAGTGTGTAGAACCCTGAATACTCGATAGGTACAAACTCTAAACACTTCGTCGTGTCATCAGGCTCATGAAAACTATTCGGTACCGCATGGCGAATTTCTCGAGACATTTTCTCCAACACAAACTGGGCTTGAGTTTGCATACGTTGTCGGTCAATTGTATCCGCATAACCTTTCATACCAAGCTGAACATAACCCGCAATACCCAGCATGATAAAACTCCCGATCACAATGGTGACGATCATTTCCATTAAGGTAAAACCACGAGCTTTCATCAGTAGTTCCCTCTTATGGCAGTGAGTGTTAATGGCTGAGTGTTGCTTGCAAAAATAGTAATAGTGATTTTTTTATAGTTAGTGATGCCTGTCGTTTTTGCCGTAGATAAGTTGTCGTACGCAACTCCGACCTCAACACGGAAATTGCGATATTTATCTTCACCGCTCTTCCCTAATACATCAGCAATACTCCCACGCCTCGCACCTTGGCACTGACCTACCGTTGTAGACGTGCTCCAACACCCGATATAGTCATCTACATCATTAAAATCATTAGGCGTTGCCTCCAAAGAACCGTCGAATTTTCTATCAGCACCTAATTTACTCACCTCAGTGCAATTCACACCGCTCTCACCACATCGAACATTACCACCATCGAAGTCACTGTTTTCATCAAAGCCGCGCGCCAATATTTGCGACATAAATCCCTGCCCTAAGGCAGCCGCACGCATTTGATAATGAGGCATTGCTGAATCACGAATTTGAGGAACTAAAAAAGACGTAAACGCTATCATCGCAATCCCCATAAGAACGATGGCAATGATCATCTCAATAAGCGTCATACCAATGTGCTTCCTCATGAGCATGCTCCCTCCGAAACATAGCCCTGAGGGTTGATCAATACTCGGCACTGGCTTTGACCGTTTTTATCTTGAATAAGAATAGAAATACCAGCAGAGGAAACATTGAGAGGATTACCCAATAGATCAAATTCAATGGGACTAGAGGCACCATTAATAATAGAAAACTGTGCTGAGTTATCGACAACAACATCGCTTCGAGCATCTCGTTCCTTACTAGCCAGATTGCACGCTGCACTAGCTCCTATACAAGTACTCGTAATCGATAGACAAAAGTTAGTGTAGCCAGAGTCCTCTCCAACTTTGTAGCTACTGGGTAGACACCTTTCAGGATAAGACTTGTTTGGGATATTGATATTCGACTGCATGCGATTCACTTGAACTTGGCGAATCACAGAAATGGCTTGTTCTTGAAGTGCAAATGCCGACACACTGCCTTTACCCATAAAACGGCTGGCAGCAAAAATGGAGAGAATAGATAAGAGAACGATCACTAAGATCAATTCCATCAAGGTAAACCCTAATGTAGAGCTGCGAATTTTCATAACCCAACCTTAGGCTTAAGACAAGCGAAGTAAGTATACGATGAAATTATGAGAATAATGATAGGTTTATAAGTTTTAAATTCGAAGTGTGAGCAAGTGTACAAATAACCATCAACAAGTTATTTCTCTCCTTTCGAGCGCTCCAGTTCTTCTTCAATTCGATCGTAGGTTTCTTTATTGCTTAGCGTTTCAGAAACGTGCTCAGCGGTTTGCTTAGTTTGCTCCCACTTAGCCTCGTAAGTTTCTGGTTCAAAGCTGATAAATCTTGGTAATACCACATAACCGATCACACCTAAGATAATCAGCACAACCACAAATTCGATTGCACTAAGACCCGATGATTTACGCATATGAACTATTCCGAGATTAATCAAAATAAGGAGATAAAGGCCAGACTAGCTGGCCTTCATGAGAAGATAGTTACTATTTCTCACATTCCTTGTTTGCCGTTGTGTTTTCAATAACCTTAACAACAGCTGGAGTATCCTTGTCTTTTGCGCCAGTGTACTCTACACATTTATCTTCATAGTTCTTAAAACCATATGTGATCTTGCCTGGGTTGCCGCCTGCTGCTGCTGTTACTTTTTTAGCTTCCCAGTCATCTGTCGTTAAACCATCAACAACTAGTGCTAATGCTGTCGCTGTAGGCTCTGGATACCCGAAGTCTAAATTAAGTGTCGATGAACCAACACTAATTGCGCCGTCAGCAGTCGATTCTTGTCCATTAACCGCCGCCTTACCATAAGTAATACCAGCCGCACCAGCCATTGCGCCTTTTAGACCATCAAGCGCTGAATCACGAGCATCGTCCTGTAGGTTAAGGAAACGTGGTGCTGCAGTTACCGCTAGAATACCTAGGATTACAATTACCACTACCAATTCGATAAGGGTGAAACCACCTTGTCTTTTCATTGTTTACTCTCTCTATGTAAGCATGCAGAGTGACTGCAAAGTTTATCGGTCACACGACCATTTTGGATATTGTCAAAACGGTTTTGCGTCTCAACACACTAAGCGAAATTAGTTAGGTGAGTACTTTCTCTACCGCTTGAGCAGAATGACGATTCGCCATTGTTAAGTAAAAGCTGCGCTAAAAAGTGAATAACCAAATGGTTTACTTTCAATTACAACCTTTTTCTTATGGTAATGTTTGCATTATACCGACTTTCATTCCTATTTATAGTACTTAAGTGTCAAAAAATTCACTCCGCCGACATTTCGACGTCTATTTTCAGGTAATTAGCGTCAGATATAACGACAACTCTCTGTCCATTTTCATAAGTATAGTGACATGTATAACTATTACTTTTAATTGCTCCACGAATTTCTAACAACTCGCTCGCCATAATTTTACGTTGCGGGTAATGCACCGCCAACCAAAAGCCACAATCCAGAACCCCGTCTTGACGAAATGGCGACACTAGACCTGCTTCTGTCATATCGAGTTCAAACCCATCCATCGACATATGTTTGGGCTCACCATGAACTATCCACGCCTGATGATAACGTTGCACACTATCTTGCATCCAAATCTTGGCAAGCTTGGCTCCGGTGACTTGCGCTTGCTGTTCTACTGGCTTGAGGCTGTGCACAAACGCCACCAGCAAAATTAACCCAATAACGCCTGCAAGGATAAGCGTTGCGCGACTCTGATTTTCAACCACTGGTTTAGCCACCTTTGATGATGTCCAGCATCCCCCACATTGGAAGGAAAATACCCAGTGCGAGCACCATAACCATGCCTGCCACAATGACCAAAAGTAGTGGTTCAATTCGAGCTGTCAGTGTCTTCAAGTCGTAATCCACTTCTCGATCGTAGAAGTCCGACACTTCTAAGAGAAGCTCATCGATACGACCAGTCTCTTCACCCACCGCTATCATTTGAATAACCAAAGGCGTAAAAATTTTACTGTTGATTGCCGTGACAGAAATGGTACTGCCCGCTTCAATAGCAGACTTCATTTCTAGAATTCGGTTTTCCAAGAACTTGTTGCCAAGCGCCTCACCGGCCAGAGCTAAAGACTGGTTTAGAGGTACACCCGATTTCAGCATCAACGAAAAGGTTCTTGAGAAACGAGATAGCTGCGCTCGGTTTACGATATCGCCCACGATTGGCAATCGTAGACGGAACTTATCGAACTTCTCTCGACCATCTGCGGTTGCAACCCAAGCTCTAAATAAAAAGAATGCCCCAACGATTGCCGCAATGAGCAGCCCCCAAAAATTCACAAAGAAGTTAGAGGTCGCAATCAGGATTCTGGTTGGCAAAGGAAGCTCCACCCCAAAACGGGTAAACATCGATGCAAACTCTGGGATCACCAGAATGTTCAAAATAAACATCGCTATAGTGATGAACACAATAACGAATGTTGGGTAACGCATTGCAGCTTTAATTCGCTTACGAGTTTCCAGTTCTTGCTCGTAGTAATTCGCCAATTGCAATAAAGCTTGGTCTAGTCGACCTGTGTTTTCACCAACGTTGATCATAGAGACAAACAACGGGCTGAATACCTTGGAATGTGGCTGCATTGCCGAGGACAAGCCACGACCATTGCTCAGCTCCGCTACCACATCTTCAAGCGCTTCTTTGAGCTGTTTGTTTTCGCAGTTTTGCAGCAGCCCACGCATAGAACGCAGCAGTGGTACACCAGCCTTAGTCAAACTAAATAGCTGGCGAGAAAACAGGATAATCACTTCAAGCGGAATCGCCGGTACGAACAATTTAGACAGGCTAACTTTGCTCTTTACCGCTTCTTTTTCCAAACGCAGGTTAAGAGGAATGATCCCCTTATTCATCAATGCTTCCGCTGCAGCTTCAGAATTCACAGCATCGACTTTGCCACTGGTGGATGAGCCGTCTAAAGTGCGACCTTGATAACGAAAAGTTGGCATTCACTTACCTACATGAAAATTGGGTCGGTTTTACCAGAAGCATCCCCTTCACCTAGGGTCATCACTTCATCCAAACTAACAATACCTTGCAGTGCCAGTTCCATCGCTGAAGCAAGTAGTGGCTTGTAATTCTCGGAACGTCTCGCTGCTTGAGCGAACCCTACCGCGTCATTCGCACGCAGCTTGTCCATCATTTCATTCTCTAGCTCAAGCATTTCGAACACACCGATTCGACCTCGATAGCCCGTCAAGTTACAGTTTTGACAACCCGCACCTTTGTGGAAAGTGGTGCCGACTTGATTCGGAAAGCGACCAGCCAACCATTGCTGGCGCGATTCATCCAATACATCCGTGGTTTTACAGTCGGGACAAACACGACGAACCAGACGCTGAGCAACCACAGCACGGACCGCACTCGCAACTAGATAACCAGGCGCACCCATATCAATCATACGTAGCGCACTGTCTACTGCGTCGTTGGTGTGTAACGTACTTAACACTAAGTGACCAGTCAGTGCGGCGCGTAAACCAATCTCTACTGTTTCTTGGTCACGCATCTCACCAACGAGGATGATGTCCGGGTCCTGACGCAGGAAGGTACGTAGCACGCGAGAAAATGTTAGGTCGATCTTACTGTTGATCTGAACCTGAGTAATACGTGGTAGGCGATATTCCACCGGGTCTTCTGCAGTGATGATCTTCTTGCCCGGTTCATTCAACTCACTCAGTGCGCCATAAAGCGTGGTGGTTTTACCAGAGCCTGTCGGTCCCGTAACCAAAATCATACCGTGAGGACGAGAAAGCTGGCGACGTAAGCGAGCAAGCAGCTCTGGAGGTAGACCAGAGTCTTCAAGTTTGCGCAAACCAGAAGATTGGTTGAGCAAACGCATCACCACCGACTCACCGTATTGCGTTGGTAGTGTCGACATACGAATATCGATCGATTGACCACGAACTTTGATATTAAAGCGACCATCTTGTGGCAAACGCTTTTCAGAAATATCTAAGTGCGCCATCAGCTTGAGGCGCAGAACCAGCGCAGAGGCAATGTTAACTTCATTTAGAAGCGTCTCGTGCAATACACCATCAACACGTTGACGTAAGCGAAGCACTTTGTCATCAGGCTCGATGTGAATATCTGACGCGCCGACTTGCACCGCATCTTCAAACATCGAGTTAACCAGTTTTACGACGGTAACTTCTTCGCTATCACCTTCATCAATACCATAGTCAAAGCCTTCAACGTCCTGGTGCTCAGCCTGAAGCTGCTCAGCAAACGAGGCGATTTCTTTTGTACGACGGTAGTAACGGTCAAAGCTTTCGACTAACTGACGTTCTGGCGCAATGATGAACTCTAGGTCATATTCACCAAGCAAGTTCATCAGGGATTCTTGAGTAAACAAGTCCGCAGGGTCACTCATTGCAACACGTAGCGTGTCACCGTTTCGAGCAACGACCATGGCACGCAAGCGTCGCGCGTGCACTTCAGGCAAAACTTGTACAGCATCGGCATCAATCGGGGCTCGGCTCAAATCAATCAATGGCAAACCGAGCTGCTGAGATAAGAACTCCAGCATCTGCTTTTCGCTGATAAAACCAAGGTCAATCAACGCATCACCCAGTTTTTGTCCTGTGCTGTGCTGAGCACTCAATGCTTGCTGAATTTGTTCTTCAGAGACAATCCCCTCTTCAACAAGTAGATCACCCAAGCGCTTTCTCAACTGAATTTTCATTGCGCGTTCTCCAGTTGTTTTAAGATGTTCAAACGGTCACGAATAAATGCCTGAGACTGATTCGAAATACCCACTTTACCCAATGCTTGTTGATAAGCGGCAATAGCAGCAGAAAAATCCAATGCTCGCTCTTGCTGAATACCTAAACCAAGCCACCAGCGCGCGTTGTCAGGTTCGCGCTGCGTCAGCAGTTGGTAGCTTTCTAGAGCAATTTGGTTTTGTTTTTGCTTTTGTGCCAAAGCGGCACGCATCGCTAGATAATCACGGCTTGGTGCAGGAGGCAGATGCACTAGAGGGCTCAGCGCCGCTTCTGGTTGATCTGCTTTCACCAATAACTTTGATAACGCTAAGCGAAGTGACTGGTTATTCGTATCTAGCGAGATACCAGCTTGTAGGATTTCGTAGGCTTTGCGTGTGTCACCTTTGCCAAAATATAATGCGGCTAGCTTTTGACGAGCTTCAAGGTTCGTTGGTTGGTAACGAAGTGCTTCATTAAAAGATGACAATGCGGTTTTCATGTCATTCGCATCCATCGCTTTATCCGCACGTGCCAACGCTTTTTCAGCTAACTCTTGATGGGTCAGTTCTACTTGCTCAATTCGCATCGAATGCTCTTGCTCAACATTCGATGAATTCGTCACATTATTGCTCAAACTCGCCAACAACACTGGCTGCTCGACCGTGCTGCTCACCTCATTACGAGGAACATAATCATCCACCTCTGGCGTTGATTTCGCAGCAGATAATGCGACTTTTACCTTCGGTTTTTCAATTCGTTGCGTGTACACCACATCATTTAATTGTGGCGTTGTCTTATTAGTTGGAGATTGGCTTACTTCAACTACAGGCAAAGGTGGAACATTTTCCATATTAGTTGTTGAAGACGAAACTGTTGCAATCTCTTCAATAGGAGCGGGACCTTGAGATACCGCCCAACCACCGACAGCTAAGCTCAACGAAAAGCCCCCCACAAGCCATAGCCATGGTTTGCTTCGAGAAATACTCGGGATCTCTGCCTTGGTTAGTTCCGAAGGCGATTCTTTTTCAGCAAGTTCTGATAATGCTTTATTGATGGCACTCAAGGCTGACTCCATCCCCAAAATACGGGAGATTTAAACTTAGGTTTACGTGCGTCAAAAGTGTCATGCATGGCAACGTAAACATGATGATTTTTCAAAAGCGTACAACGGTCATTGAACGCAGTAAGTAAAGCTTTATGGCTGATCTGATTAATCAATCTCGGGATGCCCATCGCCGAGCGCCAAATGGCTTTCTTTTGTTCAATAGAGAAGATATGCGCCCCATTACCCGCTTTATCTAGACGATTGTTGATGTAGGCAACGCCCTCTTCGATCGAGAGAGGACGCAGTTGGCAACTGAACGTAATGCGTTGACGAAATTGGCGCAATTCGTGAGTCTCTAATCGCTCATCTAATTCGGGCTGACCAAACAAGACCAATTGAATCAGCTTATCTTGTTCCGTTTCCAAATTGCCAAACAAGCGCAAGGTTTCTAACGCTTCAGAAGACAGAGCTTGTGCTTCATCAACAATCAGTACCGTTTTTTTCCCTGACACGTGGACTTGGATCAGCCGCTCTTGGATCAGTGAAACGACTTTAAGTGGGTCAGTATCTTCAATCCCAAGCTCTCTGGCCACTGCAAACTGCAATTGCTCACCACTTAGAACCGGATTTGGCAAATAAACTAATTCGACTTGTGATTCAATTTGCTCAATCAGTTTTCGGCACACCATGGTTTTACCCGTGCCCACTTCACCTGTTATTTTGATGACCCCTTCCCCCATTTTGACGGCTGCCATAATGGTCTGAATCGCCTCATAATGAGGTACCAGCCCCAGAAACATTTCTGTATTTGGGGTTAGTGAGAAAGGTTGAACTCGAAATCCAAAATGTGACAGGTACATACTTGAATCACAACACCACGTTAAACAGAGACTTCCTAACGCCAATTACTCAGCGTCAGGGAACCACTCTTGCAGTAAATCACGTGAGCGCTCTAGCTCTTTCTGCCATGTATTTACGCCCACAACTGTTGGTTTCAAAAGAATGACGAGTTCTGTTTTCTGCGATACGTTATTGATAGTTCGGAACAAGTTACCAAGAGCAGGCACATCACCTAGGAACGGTACTTTTGACACTTGCTCGATATTTTGCTGTTTCATCAAGCCGCCAATAACCACCACATCGCCATCTTTTGCGCGAATCACTGAGTCAGATTCTCGAATCGAGCTTTTTGCCAGCGGGAGTTGAACATTGTTGAAGTCACCACCAAGGTTTAGCTTCTTAATCTCTTCTTCCACTTCAATTACGGCAGGGTGAACATGCAGGAATACGTTACCTTTGTTGTCGATCTGTGGCGTAACATCTAGAGAGATCCCTGAGAAGAAAGGCGTCAACTCAACTTCAGGAACCGCATTAGAGTTTTCACCATTACCCGCATTACTAGAAAGTTCGGTTACAAAGTACTCGTCGGTACCGACTTTAATAACTGATTTCTGGTTATTTGCTGCGGTAATACGTGGGCTAGAAAGCACGTTCAAGTCGCCCTGCGTCGCCATAAAGTTCATCACGGCTGAGAAGTTACCATCACTGATGGTGATATTAGTTTGCCCACCTAAAAGTGAACCAATCGCATCCAATGGAGGTAGACCACCTGTAGGACCTGGACGGTTGATAACTACGCTACCTGAATTACCAATAGAAGCAGTCATATTCGACCAGTTGATACCTTGCTGGTAACCATCACTTAGCGTCACCTCTAAAATCTTCGCTTCTAGGATAACTTGGCGCTGCATACGCTCCTGAGAAACGCCCAAGAACTCACGAACTTCACGAATTTCATCAGGGAAAGCACGTAAGGTGATCACACCCGCTTGTGGCGTAACAACAACACTTTGGCCTTGACCTGAGCCAATTAGGTTTGCAACGGCTTGTTGCAGCATCGGCCAAAAATCACTTTCGGTGATGGTTTCAATGCGTGTACCGCCAGTCGATGTGGTTGAGCTATCACCGTTGTTGTTATTTGAATCAGAAGAATCTGAATCGTCAGAACTGCCACCAGAGCTAGAAGTGCCCGCAGATGTCACAGACCCTGTCACGATACTGGTCAGTGAGCGGCCAGAACGTTTGAACTGAAGATAATCAACAGGAATGGTCACTGTGCGCATACCAGCAGGATAAACCTGAATCACTTTGCCTGATTTCACAACATCGTAGCCATACATGTCTTGTACAACGTTGAGCACTTCATCTAGGGTGACGTCGGAAAGGTTAACGGTGATGTTGCCTTGCACTGCTGGGTGGATAGCCACACTGTATTCAGTTCCTTTCACCAAAGAGGCAAAGAAGCTACGAGCCTCTACTGCGTTCGCTTGGATTCTAAAACGCTTTAAAGTGCCTTGCTCTGAAGACACGCTAGTGTCTAAGTTCGGCATAAGATCGGCTTCTACAGAAGAAGGGATCTCTTCTAGTGCACGGCTATTTGCTTCATTGATAGACTCATTAAGTGCTTGCTTCACTTCCACTGGATCTCGATGACCCATAGAACAACCCATTAAGGAAGCAACCACGATTCCTACAACTAATTTGCGCATATCTGATCAGGCTCTGGTTATTATTTTTTTACGTTTAAACCAAAAAGCTCTAGTTTCCACTGACGGTCACCACGCTTTAAAGTTACAAATTCACTGTTGATACTGGCTACACGGTAGCCATTGAGTTTCGCTCCCGGCTCAACAATACGGTTATTCAAAATCGCCACGCATTGAGTATTTGGTTTACATACAATACTGTTCAGTGTTGGCAAGCGATATTGTTTTGCTTTCGGCTTTGTTTGCTCTGTGACTGGCTTTTGCCAGCCTAATGGTGCTGTTGGGTCTTGGCTTGCCCAGCTATGACCAGCAACAACTGTCAGCATTAGGGAGATTATGATTTGCTTAACCACCAATAAACTCCTCTCGTGAACCTAAGGTGTAAACTTCCAGTACAAGTTTTGCTTTTGGATATTCTTCCACGTTGTAGCTAAAGCTTCGCCAGTAGTAACTCGCTGGTAAACCTTCTAATTTCGTCAGATAGTTAGCAATTGAAAAGTAATCGCCAGTCAGCTCCATGCGCACAGGGTGTACGTAATAACCCGAGTATTGCGACGCTTCTTTGTCTTCTGTAATTGGTTCAGCAGGTAAAGTTTGTAGAGATACCAAATGAATACCACTTTGCTGCTCTAAGACACTCTCTAACAAACTTGCCATTTGCGAAGGAGTAATCAAATGTTCGATGATCTCTGAAAGTTGCATTGAAAGGTGTTGGCTTTCCATAAGCAATTGAGAGATAGCTTGATCAATTTCCGCGTTCGGATCTTTTTTCAACTGCGCTTGAATACGTAAGATCTCGATTTCTGTCTGTTGATTCGTCTGTTTTAAGTTACGTAGCTGCTTATCGTTACTCGTAACCTCATTCAGTTTTGGCTCCAAGACCAAAGTGAAAAGCAACATCACTACCGTCACTAAACCACACAGTGCGATGAGTACTTTTTCACGCCCGCTCATTTCATCGAAGCGCTCTTCTAACGAGGACCAAAACTCATTCATTTCTCTTTGTCTCCGCGCGTCTTCAATTCAAAGGTCACGATGTTGTCTTCATTACGTCCGATTTTTACGTCATCAAACGTGCGCCCTACAAGGCTAATTTCATTTTTAAACTGGCTTACCCAATTCGGAACTGCGCTTGGCGATCTCGCCAAACCTTGGAGATCTAAAGTCGATGCATCAATACGAATTGCAGACAAAGAAATATTGTTGCTGCCCAACTTGGCTAAAGCCTGCATTACGCCAGAGTAGCCTGTACGTTGTGAATCATCGTACTTACCAACGGCTTTTAATGAGTCACGCTTCGCTTTTACTTCACGCTCTAAACGCGCTTTGGCCGCGATCTTATTGGTGTCTGGCTGATGCTTACGTAATTTGGCTTGTTGGTGTTGAAGTTCTGACTTCATGATATCGCCCTTGCTTTTCACAATCGCAATTTCATCTTCTACACCTTGGCTTTGCCAAGTCACATAACCGTAAGAAACAAAGATCAACGCAGCCGCAACACCCCAAGAAATAGCAACGTTTTTGAGGGTTAATAAATTCTTCTTCGGTTTAAGGAAGTCTGGATAAAGATTGACACGTCGCTCACTGGACGTAGCTAACGCCGTATCTGCCAATACATGACCAGATAGTTCGTGTTCTTCAGTAAGCAGCGGAGAGACTTTGGTGCTTAAGCGGTAGTTAAGCGATTCCACCAGTTCTTGTTCATCTTCATCGTCACAACACACCTTCAGTTGGTGCAACTGAACATGACGCAGTTGAGAAGAGAGGTAATCGATTGAACGCTGTAGCTCTAGCGACAAGCTATCCATTTGCAAGTCACTCGAAGGTACGCCCGTTAGTGGTGGCGTTACACTGCGAATAGAACGGTGGAAAGCGATAGTATGATCAACGAATGCGCTGATACGGAAGTGTCCGCGTGCGCTGCGTTGTAGCAATAAGAAATTACCAAGTTCACCTGAGGTATCACCCCAGATGTCATCTTCAGGAATAATCGCTTCAAGGCTCAGTTGAACTCGACTCGCAAGCAGTACAATCTTATCGAGAATTTTGCGAGAAAGAACATAAGCTTGGACTTTATTCGAGTTTGGTAGCTCTACTGCATCGGCAATAATGTCAATAGCACGCTCTGATATCAGCTCTTTTAACAAAAACGGCAACGCCGATGGCCACTCATTGCGAGGCATAGCAGGCTTGTCGATTTGGTACATCTGATAGTAGTTGTGAGCTAACACAACCGTTAACGAATCATAAGAGCTTGCAGCTACACTTAATGCCTGCTCACAGGCACGTTCCCAATTTGATTCTGAGATCTCAAATTTAGATGGTCGGCTGCTTTTCGTCGGTGATGATAAATAAACTGCGTCTGGCTGAATAACCAAAAAGCAAGTGCGACCACCGACCGATGATCGCTTGAGCTTGTCGAGTACTGCTTTAAAATCCATGATTATTATCTTTATTTTTTTCGCCAGCGATTTCTTCGTCCCAGTTTAACTTGGGATTCAGATTGAGAAGTCGGCGCCGGTGTAGAACGAGGAAGGTACTGCTCTTCAGAAGAGAAGTAACGCCCTTGCCCACCGTGAACACCCAACTCATTAAGCGTGTTCAACTCGTGCTTATTCTCAATACCCACTGCTATTATTTTTGTTTTGCTGTTTGCGGCCGCACCCAACATACTGCGAACAAACAACTGGTTTTCATGTCTCTGATCGATCTTTGTTACCAAGCTGCGATGAAGCTTGAGATAACGAATGTCTACTTCTTTTAAGTAATGCGTGCTGACAATGGTACGTCCGGCCTGCCCAATCATTACGTAGCATTCTAAACCGGACAGCATTTTAGCGACTGGTCGCATAAAGTCTAAGTGTCTTACAAATTGTGCTTCCACAAACTCAAAAATGAGACACTTTCTTTGCTCCCGTGACAATTGTAAGAGTTCATCACGGAACCACTTGAAATATTCCCGCTGCCCAAAAGGCACAACATGAAGATTAAGCACATATTGCTTAGAGCTATCAAAGTTGTGTTTAAAGTCTTTTAAGAATGTACCAATAACGGCGCGATCCATTTGCGCTTCATAGCCGACTTGACGAACGGCAGAAATAAAACGAGAAGCTTTAACAATGCCATTTTCCGGATCGCGAATCCGACATGTTAACTCTTCGTGCAATGGTTTTTTATGCGCCACATCACTTATTGAATAGGCTGATTGTGCGTAGAGTATCACATTTTCAGACGTGAGTGCTGTGTCAAATAGCGTACGCCATCTCACACTGCCTCGTGCTTCTTCATCATGATTCCACTTTTTAAAACGGCTCCAATTATTGTTGTTCTGCAATTGGGCACTACGCAATGCAGTTTCTGCTTCATCAATGATTTGGCTATGACGCTCTCCTTCTTTGTACATGGTGATTCCGATATGACACCAGTTATCAGAATCCAATGGATAAGGAGGATGGAGTTTTTCTAATTGACGAATACATTGAGACGCCAAGTTTGCGACATCTTTCGCTGCTTGGTGAGGTAAGAAAAGCGCAAAGTCAGCATCGTAGTAACGAGAAAATACGACATCGGGATAACGTTGAACTAAATTGGACAGCAAACTACCAATCTCAACGATAAATTCATCGCAAGTTTGTTTGTCCTGTTCTTCTTCTACAGATTTCCAATCTTGAACTCGTATCAGCATCACTGCACCACGAGCCCCACTTTCTAACAGCGCCGATTCAAGCTTACTATCAAACAAAACTCGGTTTGCTGTACCAGTTAACTTATCGAGGAAAGTTTGAGTGCGAATAAAGGTATCAAAGCGACTGCGCTCTTGGCGGGCATCTTGCAGCTCTTCAATTAATACATCCAATGCTTCGCTTGCCGTGTATGGCCATTCTCGCTCATCACCTTTCGCGTATTGCTCAACCCGCCCAGCTAAGATCATACGACCGCGCTCTTCGAGCATTTCAGAGCCAGCAAGTTGTTCTTTGAGCCATGCAACACCACGCATCAAGCAGAAGATGATCAAGATGACCGCGAGCGTAATCGACCACAAAGCTTGCATTGAATAGCCGTAGCCTAAATAAGGAGGAATAGCCTTAAAGTAGATGACATAGTCTTGGTTGTGAGTGAGCTGAAACTCATGCTCAAACAACATGGAACTGTCTATCTTGTGGGAGGTGTCTTTGAAGCGGTATACGACGGCGTTATTCGTCGAGAGCGTCATCTCAACAATGTTACTTGCCTGTAGCATCTTTGGCATCCAACGCTGCATGGAATATGCTGCGTCAGGGTCTTCCATCTCTTTATCAACCACTTCAACGATCCCTTCCAAATAATGGTTGAGATACTCTTGCCCTAGTCGCTTAAAAGAGAGGGTGCCGCCGACAAACAAGATAAACATTGCGCAAATGACGATCATGGTGACAAAAGCCACCAGCCGCGTGCTTAGCTTAAGAGTTGGGGTATACCTCATGAATACCAAATTCCTTTTCTATTCATCATATACCTTGTTGAAATGTTTATACTTGATAAGCGTTCAGTAAACAATCGCATTCGTATGAATGTGAGAAGCTGAGGCGGAAAGAAACAAGGCATCATTCGATATTTGAGAGTTGCTGCCTTTTTGTGGCGATACGGAAATAATGTGAACCACAATGACAGAACATAACGGGAATAAAAAAGCCGCGAAATTCGCGGCCTTTTAAATTCAATATCAATTAGATTTTAGAACGGGATATCGTCGTCAAAATCCATTGGCGGCTCGTTATATTGCGGCTGTTGTTGCTGCGGAGCCTGTTGTTGCTGTTGCTGAGGAGCGTTGTATTGCTGCTGTTGAGCCGGTTGTTGAGGTTGACCCCAGCCGCCTTGTTGCTGCTGTTGTTGACCGCCACCCATTGGAGCGCCACCTTGAGCACGACCGCCAAGCATTTGCATTACGCCATTGAAGCCTTGAACAACCACTTCTGTTGAGTAGCGATCTTGACCACTTTGGTCTTGCCATTTACGAGTTTGAAGTTGACCTTCAACGTAAACTTGAGAACCTTTACGTAGGTACTCACCCGCTACTTCAGCAAGCTTGCCGAATAACACAACACGGTGCCATTCTGTTTTTTCGCGCTGTTCGCCAGTCGCTTTATCACGCCATGACTCAGAAGTTGCAATCGTGATGTTTGCTACTGCACCGCCATTAGGCATGTAACGAATTTCAGGGTCGTTACCTAGATTCCCCACCAAAATAACTTTGTTAATTCCACGGCTGGCCATGATGTGCTCCGTTTCACTCTGGATCTATATATAAAATTTTAGCGCATAAGAATACACGCTTTGGTGTTTTGATTAAAGCCTAATCCCATTGTGTTCTGAGATTAGAAATTGTGGAATCAAAATCTCACTCCAACCTCTAGGCGTAGCATTTTTGATTCGTTTTGCAGATATCGTTTCGCGAACCTTTGAATCTCAACGCATTTCCTCTCTAACGCTATGGCTCCAAATTGTGATTGATGACACCGTATTTGCGTTTTTGACCTCATGGAACTTCACTCAAGGAGATTAGGGCGCGTGAAAAAATCAGCTTATGCGAGAAAATTGTTTTTGATCAGTATGGAAGACGACGCAGAGAAAAAAGTCGAAGCACTCGTGAAATACACTGATATTGATATCCCTGTCATCTCCACACAAGCACTGATGGAAGCCAATCCAAAGCATCGCAATAAAATCCTGTTGATTGACTTTAGTGAACATAAAACACTCGTACAATCGATCAAAAACTTGCCTTTAATTTGGAAGAATTTTGAAACGGTCATATTCAATGTTCCTAAACGCTTAACCACCGATGAGTTGTTGTCTTTTGGGCAACTAAAAGGCGTATTTTATCAGGAAGACTCTCTAGAGCAGGTAGGTGAAGGCTTGAGAGAAATCGTGAATGGTCAGAACTGGTTGCCAAGAAATGTCACTAGTCAATTGCTTCACTATTATCGCAATGTCCTCAGCACGCACACCGCCCCAGCAACCGTGGACTTAACCATCCGTGAGTTGCAAGTTTTACGTTGTCTTCAAGCAGGAGCATCTAACAATCAAATGGCAGAAGAATTGTTCGTCAGTGAATTCACCATTAAATCTCACCTTTATCAGATATTCAAAAAGCTCTCCGTAAAGAATCGCGTTCAAGCTATCGCTTGGGCAGACCAAAACCTGTTGTCATAAATCAGATGAACAACACAATTTCGCTCATACAGTGATGGCTCATGCTTATTTAGGCTCAAATTGACGTACTTTTTCCTACTTAATTCATGATTCATATGCATCTCTCGTGTTAAAGTGATGCCCAGATTCTTGATTAAAAAATGAGAAAGGATATTCCCCCAATGATTAAAAAATGTCTGTTCCCTGCAGCTGGCTATGGTACGCGCTTCCTCCCAGCGACTAAGTCTATGCCTAAAGAAATGATGCCTGTAGTGAACAAGCCACTGATTGAGTACGGTGTAGAAGAAGCCATCCAAGCTGGCATGAATGGCATGTGCATCGTAACAGGTCGTGGTAAGCACTCAATCATGGACCACTTCGATAAAAACTACGAACTGGAACACCAAATCAGCGGAACAAACAAAGAAGAACTATTGGTTGATATCCGTGAAATCATTGACTCTGCAAACTTCACTTACATCCGCCAGCGTGAGATGAAAGGTCTAGGTCACGCAATCCTTACCGGTCGCGAATTGGTCGGTGATGAACCATTTGCAGTAGTACTTGCCGATGACCTTTGTGTGAACGAGCAGGAAGGCGTGTTGGCTCAAATGGTGGCGCTATTCAAACAGTTTCGTTGTTCAATCGTTGCTGTTCAGGAAGTACCAGAAGAAGAAACTCATAAATACGGCGTAATCTCTGGTGAGATGATTAAAGATGACATCTACCGCGTAGACGACATGGTTGAGAAACCAGAACAAGGTACTGCGCCAAGTAATCTAGCGATCATCGGTCGTTACATCCTAACTCCAGACATTTTCGAACTGATCGAAAACACGGAACCGGGTAAAGGCGGCGAAATCCAAATTACTGACGCACTGCTTAAGCAAGCAAAAGCAGGTTGTGTATTGGCGTACAAATTTAAAGGTCAACGTTTCGACTGTGGTAGCGTAGAAGGTTACATCGAAGCCACAAACTACTGCTTCGAAAACCTATACCTAAAAGACGAAAAAAAGTCTGAGCTAGGTAAACACGCAACGAAGAAAGAAGTGTAAATAACTCAAACTTACTGATTCTAAAGCCCAGCTTAATGCTGGGCTTTCTTTTACTGTTTTTTTGTCCAGTATTTTCTTTGCACATTTCTCACACTATGTAATACTTGCGTCACTTGGTTATACATAGAGCAAAAACGATGGATAAAATAGAAGTTCGTGGTGCCCGCACCCATAACCTCAAAGACATCAACCTCACTATCCCCCGCGATAAACTGATTGTCATTACTGGTTTGAGTGGTTCTGGTAAATCCTCTCTCGCATTCGATACTTTGTATGCTGAAGGTCAAAGACGTTACGTCGAATCCTTATCAGCTTACGCACGCCAGTTTTTGTCTCTTATGGAAAAACCAGATGTTGACCACATAGAAGGTTTGTCTCCTGCAATCTCGATTGAGCAGAAATCAACATCACATAACCCACGCTCTACTGTTGGTACTATTACTGAGGTGTACGACTACCTGCGTCTACTTTACGCACGCGTTGGTGAACCTCGTTGTCCAACACACCATACGCCCCTAGCAGCACAAACCATCAGCCAAATGGTCGATAAAGTCTTAGAGTTGCCAGAAGGCAGCAAAATGATGCTACTTGCTCCTATCGTGAAAGAGCGTAAAGGTGAGCACGTTAAGACACTGGAGAACCTAGCAGCTCAAGGTTTCATCCGCGCACGTATCGATGGTGAAACTTGCGATCTTTCTGATCCACCGCCGCTAGAACTACACAAGAAACACACTATTGAAGTAGTTGTGGACCGCTTTAAAGTTCGCCCAGATTTGCAGCAACGTTTAGCTGAATCCTTCGAAACCACGCTAGAGCTTTCTGGTGGTATTGCGGTTGTGGCACCAATGGACGGCGAAGGCGAAGAAGTGATCTTCTCAGCCAACTTTGCTTGTCCAATTTGTGGCTACAGCATGCAAGAACTTGAGCCTCGCTTGTTCTCGTTCAACAACCCTGCAGGCGCGTGTGGCACTTGTGATGGTTTAGGCGTGCAGCAATACTTTGATCCAAGCCGAGTCATTCAAGATGAAACGCTGAGTTTGGCACAAGGTGCGATTCGAGGTTGGGATCAAAAGAACTACTATTACTTCCAGATGTTGACAGCGCTGGCGGATCACTACGGTTTCGATCTTCACGCACCATTTAACTCTCTACCAAAGAAAACCCAAGACATCATTCTTAAAGGATCGGGGCGTACTGAAGTCGAGTTTAAGTACATTAACGATCGTGGTGACATTCGTGTTAAGCGTCATCCTTTTGAAGGGATTCTGAATACACTTGAACGCCGTTACCGCGATACTGAATCTAACTCAGTACGTGAAGAGCTCGCAAAATACATCTCGACCAAGTCTTGCTCAAGCTGTGGCGGTACACGTCTGCGCCTAGAAGCTCGTAACGTTTTTATTGCTGATACGACACTACCAGAGATCGTTGAGCTCAGCATCGCCGACGCATTGGAATTCTTCCACTCATTGCAACTAGAAGGTCAACGCGCCCAAATCGCTGAAAAAGTGATGAAGGAAATCAACGACCGCTTGCAGTTCTTAGTTAACGTGGGTTTGAACTACCTCAACTTATCGCGCAGCGCGGAAACCCTATCGGGTGGTGAAGCTCAACGTATTCGTTTAGCAAGCCAAATTGGTGCTGGTTTAGTGGGCGTCATGTATGTTCTAGATGAGCCATCGATTGGTCTCCACCAGCGTGATAACGAACGCCTATTGAAAACCCTAACCCACTTAAGAGATTTGGGTAACACAGTATTAGTGGTTGAGCACGATGAAGATGCGATTCGTTGCGCTGATCACGTGATCGATATCGGTCCAGGCGCAGGTGTACACGGTGGTAACGTGGTCGCTGAAGGTACGATGGACGAGATTATCGCCAATCCGAACTCACTGACTGGTCAGTACCTCAGTGGCGCGAAAGAGATTGCGGTACCAAAAGAGCGTACGCCACGCGATCCAAAGAAAACCGTTGAACTACTTGGCGCGACAGGTAACAACTTAAAGAATGTCGATCTTTCCGTTCCTGTTGGCTTGTTCAGTTGTATCACCGGTGTATCCGGTTCAGGTAAGTCGACTCTGATCAACGATACCTTCTTTAAGATTGCCCATACTCAATTAAACGGTGCAACAACGGCGCACCCTTCACCATACAAAGCGATCAAAGGTTTAGAGCACTTCGATAAAGTTATCGACATTGACCAAAGTCCTATCGGTCGTACACCACGTTCAAACCCGGCCACTTACACTGGAATCTTTACTCCGATTCGTGAACTGTTTGCAGGCACGCAAGAGTCGCGCTCTCGCGGTTACAAACCGGGGCGCTTTAGCTTTAACGTTCGCGGTGGTCGCTGTGAAGCCTGTCAGGGCGACGGCGTAATCAAAGTGGAAATGCACTTCTTACCTGACGTTTACGTTCCTTGCGATGTGTGTAAAGGTAAACGCTACAACCGCGAAACACTTGAAGTACGTTACAAAGGCAAAACCATTGATGAAGTACTGGAAATGACGGTAGAAGATGCGCGTACTTTCTTCGATCCAGTTCCAGCAATTGCTCGCAAGCTGCAAACTCTGATGGATGTAGGCTTGTCTTACATTCGCTTAGGTCAAGCAGCAACTACGCTGTCAGGTGGCGAAGCTCAGCGTGTAAAACTGGCTAGAGAGCTGTCTAAGCGTGATACAGGCAAAACCTTATACATTTTGGATGAGCCGACAACCGGTCTGCACTTCCACGATATCCAGCAGCTACTAACTGTACTGCACCGTCTGCGCGACCACGGAAATACCGTTGTCGTCATTGAGCACAACCTCGATGTAATTAAGACGGCAGACTGGATTATTGACTTAGGTCCTGAAGGTGGACAAGGCGGCGGTGAGATCATCGCACAAGGAACGCCTGAAGATGTGTCTCAGATCGAAGGTTCGCACACAGCTCGCTTCCTTAAGCCTATGTTGAAGTAGAAAAAACAGGTAAAGTACAAAGACCAGCCAATGCTGGTCTTTTTTCATTCAAAACAACACAATAACTATGGCAACTATACACGTCAGTGGAACTAAGCTTTCTCCAGGGAAAGTCCAAGTTCCTCTTAACCGCAAGTTTCTCATCGCGTTAGCAGCACTCTTTCTGCTGGCGATGCACTTCTTCATGCCTAATCCGGGTGGCTCTGGACTAGCACTGTCTTTTAATGCGACCACGTGGATTGCGTTCAGCTTTGCACTTGGTATTGGCTGCTACCAACTTGCGACCAATCGTGTATTACGCTACTCCAAATTAACAATTGGTCTGCTGATCAGCTGTATCATCATGACGCTGCCAATCTTCTACCCCAATGCGGATAGTGCGCTTGCAGCAAATAAGCTGATTGGTCTGTGGTGCGGCATGTTGTTCTTCGTTGTACTGCAGCAGTTCCACTTCAGTAACAAGCATCGCCAGCGCTTGTTGTGGTTTATTGTCCTTGCCGTTGTTATCGAAGCGATTTTCGGTTTAACGCAATATCTTTACCTTAAACCAGGAAACGTATTTGGATACGACACGATAGCTAACCGCCCTTATGGCATCTTCCAGCAACCAAATGTCATGGCGAGCTTCCTTGCAACTGGTTTAGTGATTGCCAGCTATCTACTCGCCAGACAGCCTTACAAATATTCTCGTAAACTCAGCGATATTTACCTGTTGTACGCCGTACCTGTACTGACACTGCCTCTTATCGTTGCCCTTGCCTCTCGAACTGGTTGGCTAGCATCCATCATTGCTATTTTGCTGGTGATTCCATACATGTATCGCTTTGCAACGCGTGCACGTTTTGTTCGATGGGTGATGGCGATGGCAACAGGTCTCGCGCTGTCGATTGTGGTGATGAATATTGCCTTCCCAGATGGAAACGGTCTTGCCAGTGAAAAGGTGAATATGGAGTCACCACGTGCTTACACCTTCCCACAAACATTGGACATGGTGATTGAGAAGCCATTCACTGGGTACGGTTACGGCAAGTTTGAGTCAGAATACATGCTATACACAGCGCGTCAGCATGCACTCAATGAAAGCTATCCTGCGGGCTTGCCATCGATGGACCACCCGCACAATGAATTGTTGTACTGGGCAGTAGAAGGCGGATTGTTGCCAATTCTGGGGATCTTTTTGGCAATGGCGTTAGTGCTATATCGCATCTACCAAGCCAAACGCGGTACTCGCTTAGCACTGCTGGCACTGTTTATTCCAATCGTGCTGCACTCGCAATTAGAATATCCCTTCTATCATTCATTGGTGCATTGGCTGATCTTTGTGATTCTGCTTTATTGGGTCGACCAACGAGTTTCTCGTTACCGCCAAGCACCGTTTAGCAAAGTAACCAAAAGTTTATTGCGAGTATGTAGCCTCGTCATTCCAGCAGTATTTACTTTCTATATGGTTAGCGCATTGCACACCAACTATGTCTTAACCAAGTTTGAAACAACGCGCCCGACCAACCCGGACACCTTGAATCAGGTGACAAATCCTGTGGTTTGGAAAGATCGTTTCGATTGGGATGTATACAGTACTTTCTTAAACATCGGCTTATATAAACAAGATCCAACCTTGATTCAGCCTTACATTGATTGGTCTCTGGAAATCATTAAAGACAAACCACGCCCAGCGTTTTACAACAACTTGATACTGGCATATCAAGGGTTGGATGACACAAGCAAGGCAGAACAAATTCGTGCAGAGGCACAGTTCTTGTTCCCTAAAATTGATTTCAGTGGCGTCAACTATCAGCCACCTTCTCAAGCTATCTCAGCCTCACCAACACCAACGTCCAGCGCTGAGCAATAAATACAAAAAAGCGAAGGAATAACCTTCGCTTTTCTTTACCTCATTACCGAGGCGATTTATTCAGTCAGTGACTCTTCTAAAGCTCGCAAACACAAAGCAACATTTTCAGGTCGAGCACCATAGCCCATCAGTCCAATTCGCCATGCTTTACCAGCAAGTGCACCAAGACCTGCACCAATCTCTAGGTTGTAGGTTTCAAGTAAGTGATTGCGCACTTTTGCTTCATCAATTCCTTCAGGGACATAAATCGCATTCAATTGCGGTAGTCGATATTCTTCTTCTACCACGAATTCAAAACCTAGTTTTTGCAGACCCGCTTTAAGCTTCTCATGCATTAACTGGTGACGCGCCCATGCATTTTCTAAGCCTTCATTTTTAAGGATAAGTAGAGCTTCATGTAGCGCATACAAACTGTTCACCGGTGCAGTGTGGTGATAGCTGCGTTTGCCTTCTCCACTCCAGTAACCTAATACTAAGCTTTGATCCAAGAACCAGCTTTGAACCGGTGTCGTCCTGGATTGAATCTTCTCAATAGCAGCCGGAGAAAGAGTCACTGGCGATAAGCCGGGAACACAAGACAAACATTTTTGGCTGCCAGAATACACAGCATCTAACTGCCATTCATCGACTTTGAGAGGTACACCACCAAGCGAAGTCACGGCATCGACAATCGATAGCAGACCGTATTGCTTCGCAAGCTTACCCAAGACTTGAGCGTCACTCACCGCGCCCGTCGACGTTTCTGCATGAACAAAAGCAAGAATCTTCGCATCAGGGTGCAGCTTTAATGCTTCTTCAACTTTATCGACCGATACAGGCGTTCCCCACTCATCATCGACGACAACCGCTTCACCACCAGCACGAACCACGTTTTCACGCATACGCTCACCGAAAACACCATTGCGGCAGACGATGACTTTGTCGCCCTTTTCAATCAGGTTAACAAAGCACGTTTCCATGCCAGCACTGCCTGGCGCAGAGACGGCGATGGTAAATTCATTTTCTGTTTGGAAAGCGTATTTAAGCAGTTGTTTTAGTTCATCCATCATAGCAATGAAAAGTGGGTCTAGGTGACCAACTGTTGGACGGCTAAGCGCTTGTAAAACCTGAGGTGAAATATCAGATGGACCAGGTCCCATTAAAATACGATGTGGGGGAATAAAGCTTTGGATCGGCATGTCAGCTCCTTGATTGCAGTCATTCATCCTGAGCGTTATAAAAGTTCTATTCAAAAGGTTGGCTCAGGTATCAAAGTTTTCACCCTAATAGATTTTTCCTCTATCGGCAATTAGCCCTAAGTCTAGAGGTCAAACCACTGTCACAAATTCGTTAATAAAAACTTTCATAATGGTTGAGATATTGGTTGACAATGTGACAGCAAAACCGTTCAATGTTTAAGCTTTATGCAGAAGAGGAGCACTGCCCAGGCAGGTGATTTGTGGAGCCGCAATTCCAATACCAATCACTCAGGGGGAGCAGTGCCGAGGTAAGTCAAAGTTGCAGGATTTGACTTGTCGGTTGACTTGGGTTGAGTCCCATCAACTGTCATCAGCGCCGTATGATGAAGAGCTTCTGAGGGTAAATCTTCAAATTACATTCTAACTACCTCTCTATTTGCTCTGTTCCTTTCCTCACCAAACATTGGATGTATTGGGCAACCAATTAATTGTTGTTATTTTTTCAGGAAGTCGTGGGAGAACGCAGTGAGCGCATTTAACGTAGCAAAATTCGGTGGAACCAGTGTTGCCAACTTTGAGGCAATGAGTCGTTGCTCCACTATCATAGAAAACAACCCAAATACTCGTCTTGTCGTCAGCAGCGCTTGCTCAGGTGTCACTAACTTATTGGTTGAGCTGGCAAATGGTGTTCAAGACCAAGAACATCGAGCAGAAGTACTTCAGAAACTAGCAGGCATCCACGAATCGATTCTGTCGCAGCTAGAAAACGCAACCGAAGCAGCAGCTGAGGTTTATTCGATTCTTGATACCGTCACGAGCTTGGCAGAGGCTGCTTCAATCCAAGCAAGCACCAAACTGACAGACCATTTAGTCGCTTGTGGTGAATTAATGTCGACTCATATCCTTGCACAACTAATGCGTGAGCGTGGTGTGAACGCAGTTCGTTTTGATATTCGCGACGTGTTAAAAACCGATGGAAACTTTGGTCGAGCTGAACCTAATGTCGAGACCATTTCACAACTAGCACAAGAAAAGTTAGTCCCACTTTGCCAAGAATACGTGGTGATCACCCAAGGTTTTATTGGCTCAGATGAAGAAGGCAACACAACCACTCTTGGCCGTGGCGGCAGTGACTACAGTGCAGCACTCATTGCAGAAGGTGTGAAAGCAGCAGGTCTAGAGATTTGGACCGACGTACCGGGTATCTATACCACAGACCCACGTATCGCCTCAAAAGCAGCGCCAATCCCAGAGATCAGCTTTAGCGAAGCATCAGAGATGGCAAACTTCGGCGCAAAAATTCTACACCCTTCAACGCTAGTTCCGGCACTTCGTCACGACATCCCTGTATTCGTAGGCTCGTCTAAAGAACCGGAAAAAGGTGGTACATGGATCCGCCACCAAGTAGAGAGCTCACCTTTATTCCGAGCACTTGCTCTGCGCTGCAACCAAACCATGGTGACATTACGCAGTGCTAACATGTTCCACGCATACGGCTTCTTAGCCAAAGTATTTGAGATCCTAGCGAAGCACAAAATCTCTGTAGATCTGATCACCACATCTGAAATCAGTGTGTCACTCACTCTTGACCAAACAGACACGTCTGGCGGTGCTCCTCAGTTACCACAAGCCGCGCGTGAAGAGCTTGAAGAGCTATGTAAAGTAGAAGTAGAACACGACCTATGTCTCGTCGCTCTGATTGGTAACAACATGAGTGAAAGCAAAGGCTACGCGAAGCAAGTATTTGGCACGCTAGAAGACTTCAACCTACGTATGATCTGTTACGGAGCAAGTCCACATAACCTGTGCTTCCTTGTTCACGAGTCGGTATCTCGCCAAGCGATTCAAAAACTGCATACTGAATTGTTCGAGCAATAAAAACTCTTTCATCCACTAATAAGAAAGGGCTGCACATGCCAGCCCTTTTAGTTTCTATATGGTTTGGTTAACCGTTAATGTTCGGACCTAACCATTTCTCCGCTTCGATCCTATCCCAGCCTTTGCGATCAGCATAGCTTTGCAACTGATCCTCTTGGATCTGAGCGATCGCAAAGTAACGAGAGTCAGGGTGCGAGAAGTACCAACCCGAAACGGATGCACCTGGGTACATCGCATAGCTCGATGTCAGTGACATTCCAATGTTTTCTTCAACATTCATAAGCTCCCAAAGCGGTCCTTTCTCAGTATGCTCTGGACATGCTGGGTAGCCAGGAGCAGGACGAATACCTTGGTATTTCTCACGAATCAGGTCTTCATTCGACAGAGCTTCATCCGCAGCGTAACCCCAAATCTCTTTACGCACACGCTCATGTAGATACTCAGCAAATGCTTCCGCCAGACGGTCCGCTACCGCTTGAATCATGATAGCATTGTAATCATCACCCTGCGCTTTGTATTCGTCGGCAAGTTCACGCTCACCGATACCCCCAGTTACTGCAAAAGCACCAACCCAATCGCGCTTACCAGACTCTTTCGGTGCAACATAATCAGACAGACAGTAGTTGAAGCCTTTTGGTTTCTCCGTCTGCTGGCGTAAGTTATGCAGCACTTTCGCCACTTCAGTACGCGATTCATCGGTGTAGACTTCGATATCATCACCCACGCTTGCAGCAGGGAACAGCCCACACATACCGCGCGCTTTGAGTAACCCTTCACGCTCAACACGATCTAATAGTTCGTTAGCATCTTTGTACAGGCGCTGCGCCTCTTCGCCCACTTCTTCATGGTCAAAGATTGTTGGGTACTTACCGACTAATGACCAAGTCATAAAGAAAGGCGTCCAGTCGATATACTTACGCAAAGTAGACACGTCAAAGTCATCAAAGATATGGATGCCCGGTTTCACAGGAGCAGGAGGCGTGTACTTATCCCAATCAATCGCGACTTTGTTCGCTCTCGCTTCTTCTAAAGTAACAGGCTTGGTGCGCGGCTTCTTACGGTTATGCTGATCACGTACGCGTTCATAATCCACGTCAAGTTTCTCAACAAAGCCAGGACGAAGTTCGTCTGAAAGTAATGATGTACATACACCAACCGCACGAGAAGCGTTATTGACGTAAACCACTGGATGTTTGTAGTTTTGCTCAATCTTTACCGCCGTATGCGCTTTGGATGTTGTCGCACCACCAATCAGAAGCGGAAGATCAAAGTCAAGACGCTCCATTTCTTTGGCTACATGCACCATTTCATCGAGGGACGGAGTAATCAAACCAGAAAGACCAATGATGTCGACGTTTTCTTCTTTGGCTACCTTGAGGATCTTCTCACATGGCACCATTACGCCAAGATCGATGATCTCGTAGTTGTTACATTGCAGAACCACGCCAACAATGTTTTTACCGATATCGTGCACGTCACCTTTTACCGTAGCCAGTAAGATCTTACCGTTGGAAGAGCCCGCTTGCTTCTCTTTATTGATGAAAGGTTCTAAGTGCGCTACTGCCTGCTTCATAACACGCGCTGATTTCACTACCTGAGGAAGGAACATCTTACCTTCACCAAATAAGTCACCCACCACGTTCATGCCATCCATCAATGGACCTTCAATGACTTCAAGTGGCTTAGAGGCATTGAGGCGAGCTTCTTCGGTATCTTCGATGATAAACTCAGTAATACCTTTAACCAGCGCATGCTCTAGACGTTTTTCTACCGCCCAGGTACGCCACTCTAGTGCAGAAGCATCTTCTTCTTTGCCGACCCCCTTGCCGGCGTATTCTGCCGCGATATCAAGTAGTCGCTCGGTCGAATCATCACGGCGGTTAAGAACCACATCTTCTACTGCTTCACGTAACTTATCAGGAACGTTATCGTAAATTTCTAACTGACCCGCGTTCACGATGCCCATGTCCATACCGTTTTTAAAACAGTGGTATAGGAACACCGCATGAATCGCTTCACGAACGTAGTTATTACCGCGGAATGAGAAGGAAACGTTAGACACACCACCAGAGATCATCGCGTGAGGTAAGTCGCGCTTGATGTCTGCAACCGCTTCGATGAAATCCACGGCGTAGTTGTTGTGCTCTTCGATACCCGTCGCAACTGCAAAGATGTTCGGGTCAAAGATGATGTCTTCTGGTGGGAAGCCGACTTCATCAACCAAGATACGGTAAGCGTTAGTACAGATTTCTAGCTTACGTTCACGTGTTTCTGCCTGACCAACTTCGTCAAACGCCATAACGATAACTGCGGCACCGTATCGACGAATCAGTTTTGCTTGCTCAACAAACTTCTCTTTACCTTCTTTCAAAGAGATGGAGTTTACGATGCCCTTGCCCTGAATACACTTCAGACCCGCCTCGATAACCTCCCATTTAGAAGAGTCGACCATGATAGGCACTTTGGAGATCTCAGGCTCAGATGCGCATAGGTTTAGGAAGCGAACCATACAGGCTTCTGCATCCAACATGCCTTCATCCATGTTGATGTCGATGATCTGAGCGCCGTTCTCAACTTGTTGTCGGGCGACCTCTAACGCTTCATCATAGAGTTCTTCTTTGATCAGACGTTTAAATCGAGCAGAACCAGTTACGTTAGTACGTTCACCCACGTTGATAAACAGCGTCTCTTTTTCAATAGTAAGAGGCTCAAGACCGGATAAACGACACGCAACCGTAAGCTCAGGCAAATCACGAGGTTTCACACCTTCAACTGCCATTGCCATATGGCGAATATGCTCTGGCGTGGTACCACAACAACCACCAATTAGGTTGAGGAAACCGCTCTCCGCCCACTCTTTAACGTGTTCCGCCATATCTTCTGGCGAAAGGTCATACTCACCAAAAGCATTCGGTAGACCCGCGTTTGGGTGAGTAGAAACAGAAGATTCAGAAATACGAGAAAGCTCTTCTACGTACGGGCGCAGTTCGTCAGGACCAAGCGCACAGTTCAAACCAAATGAAATAGGGTTAACATGACGAAGAGAGTTATAGAAGGCTTCCGTTGTTTGGCCAGAAAGCGTACGTCCAGAAGCATCGGTAATGGTACCGGAGATCATAACTGGCAACTCGATGCCTAGTTCTTCGAAGACGCTATCAACCGCGAAGGCACAAGCTTTCGCGTTAAGTGTATCGAAGATAGTCTCGATCAGAATAAGGTCAGAGCCACCTTTGATCAGCGCTCGAGTTGATTCTGAATAAGCTTCAACAAGCTCATCGAAGCTGACGTTACGATAGCCCGGATCGTTTACATCAGGGGAGATAGAACAAGTACGGTTTGTTGGACCAAGCACACCCGCGACATAACGTGGGCGCTCTGGTGTTTTTGCCGTCCACTCATCAGCGGCTTCACGCGCAAGCTTTGCAGCGGCAAAGTTGATTTCCTCACTCAGGCTTTCCATCTCATAGTCAGCCATCGCAATCGTCGTCGCGTTAAAGGTGTTGGTTTCAAGAATATCAGCGCCTGCTTCTAAGTAAGCGCTGTGAATTTCCTTAATCAATTGAGGCTGAGTAAGCACCAACAAATCGTTGTTGCCTTTTAGATCACAATGCCAATCCGCAAAGCGCTCTCCTCGATAGTCTTGCTCTTCAAGTTTATATCCCTGAATCATGGTGCCCATACCACCATCGATCAGCAAGATACGTTGCTTTAATTGAGCTTCAATCTGTTGTCTTACATTACTTCCCACAGTACAGCCTCATTCCTTTAGTTATCTCTCCATCCTATCACACAAATTAAAGGAGTCTAGACGTCTAAAATACGAATTACTGATTATTTTGTCTCCGTCGAGTTACAAAATAATCTCGAAAAAATGTTTGCTATTTAGTCAACATCGTCCGAGAATTCCATTCATAAAATGTTACAAATAGAGAGCTCTATGTCGGTCTATCATACTTTATGTTTTCTATCTGCAGCGGCAATGGTTATTGCCTTTGTAAACAGTAAGATAGGAAAGATGCAAACCACCATCGCAATCACTGCCGGTTCGATGATTCTTTCACTCCTCATTCTAATCGCAGGTCAAAATGATTGGTTTCATCTCACCGAGATAGCGACCGAAACGGTTACCAGCATTAACTTCGAGGACTTTCTTCTTAAAGGTATCCTCGGATTCCTACTTTTTGCCGGTGGTTTGGGTATAAAACTCCCTAACCTCAAAGACCAAAAATGGGAAATCACCGTACTCGCTTTAGGTGCAACACTCTTCTCAACCTTCTTTATTGGTTTTGTACTTTACGGCTTCTGCCAAGCTATCGGCATTCAATTCGACCTCGTCTACTGCCTGCTATTCGGTGCGCTTATCTCCCCAACCGACCCGATTGCAGTACTCGCCATTGTTAAAAAGCTTAATGCACCAAAACGAATCTCTACACAGATCGAAGGTGAATCTCTGTTTAACGACGGCTTTGGTCTGGTTATTTTCGTAACACTATTCACCATCGCCTTCGGTACTGAAGCTCCAACGGTAGGTAGTGTGACAATGCTATTCATTCAAGAAGCGATTGGTGGCATCGTTTACGGCTTCGTACTAGGTTTAATTTTCCATTACCTAATCAGCGCAACTGATGACCACTCAATGGAACTACTACTTACTATAGGTGTACCAACCGCTGGTTACGCATTTGCAGAATACCTTCACGTATCTGGACCACTTGCGATGGTGGTATCGGGCATCATGATCGGTAACTGGACGCGCTTCATTGGCTTCTCTAAAGAGAGTGAAGATCATCTAGACCACTTTTGGGAATTGGTCGATGAGTTCCTAAATGGGGTGCTATTCCTTCTTATTGGTATGTCGATGCTGTTGTTCGAATTCCACAAAGAAGACTGGATCATGATGGCAATTTCAGTACCACTAGTACTGGCTGCTCGCTATCTAAGCGTGTTCATTTCTTACATCGGATTTAAGCGCTATAGAAAATATAATCCTTGGTCTATTAAGATCTTAACTTGGGGTGGCTTGCGCGGCGGCCTCGCTCTAGCTATGGCACTATCAATCCCATCGGGTATCTTAGTTATTCCAGAGAAATTGATTGATGTAAAAGAGATCATCATGGTGATGACCTACTCGGTGGTTGTGTTCTCAATCCTGATTCAAGGCTCAACCATTACACCAATGATTGAGAAAGCGAAACAAGCAGAGAAAAACATGGAAGCAGAAGTTTCATCGGAACCACAAGAAGCAAAAGCATCTCAAGAATAAGTACCGCGATAATTATTAGAATTAGGCAGCCAACTGGCTGCCTTTTTTATACTTTGTTCGCGACTAGACCTCTAGACAATACTCTATTCCCTAGCCCAGCACCTTTTATAGTTCGATCAACCAAATACAGCCAAAGTGGTAATGAATAGCTTCTACTTGAGAAAAATCTACAGGAATGCATAAAGATGGCTAGCAAAATCTATCAGATTCACTTTTGCAAACCTCAAGATCTTTACTAGCGAGGACAAGACGTTCTATGTGAGTGTGACTAAGTCCAAACATTAATGCTCAAGCAAATTTACGAACCACTGAGCTCTAGTTGAAAAGTCAATGAGTATCTAAATACAGAAGTTGTTCTGTCGAACCACATCGTTGTGTGGTGTTTTTCTGAATAAGAGTAATTAAGGTAGGGACATCGGAAGAAATTGCAGGTTATCTGAAACTTTTGCGGGCTCGTTTTCTAGAAAGAGGGAATCGTACTCTAGAAATGACAAAACCCAGTCCGGAGGCTGGGTTTCTAAATAAGTGGCGGAGCGGTTGGACTTGCACTCAATTGGACTGCACACGAGCGGGACTCGTTGGTCGTAA